>JBDRMW010000172.1:0-14139 GCA_043811735.1 bacterium | reverse complement strand
GATGTCCAGGTGACGAACAATTATGAATATCAAGGGCTTAAAAGCCCTCACCTGTCATACGGCTATTTGCGCACACCGGAGGTGGCTGAAGTTATCAATTATTTTTTAACTGACGGCAAAGAACGTTTTATTGACAGGATGCGGATTAACATAATGAAAAAATTTGCGCAAGCGCCGAAACAAAAACTGCACGTACCGGAATCATAGACATATAAACTGCCTCGTAATACCTGACGAAGAAATTATGCATATGCACATAACTTTCCTGGTACTCGGCATATATTATGCAATAGCACAAGTGCTTCTCATCCGTGAGTTTTTGGTTGTCTTTTACGGCAATGAAGTTTTTATTGCATTTTTCTTTGCTTCATGGTTTTTATGGATCGGCATAGGAAGTTTTATATCATCGTATATTGCCGACCGGGTAAAACAGAGCCAGGCAATGTTTGTCATACTGCAGTTTTTACTGAGTTTAAGTTTATTTTTACAAGTATACATTATTAGGATCAGCAGGTCATTTCTGGATCTCTCAGCCGCCGAGATCCTTCCGCTGGGCTCTTCGGTGTTGATGGTTTTTTTGCTTAGCTTCCCGTGCAGTATGCTCATCGGCATGATATTCCCGATCGGCTGCAAACTGCAGGGTCAAACAGATCAATCCGCAACTCGTTCAATCAGTTCCATCTATATCTTTGAGACATTTGGGGGTATTGCCGGCGGGTTGATTTTTTCATTGGTTCTTGCCGGTCAGACCGGGCATGTGCTGATTATGATCTTTTTATCTTCGTTGCTCATGCTTACTCTTTGCCGGTATATGTATAAACATCTGAAAACGGAATTTAAACGAGGGATCGTTAAAATTTTGTTTATTCTGGCAATGAGTTTAGGAATAACAGGATTAATATTAAGTATCCTCCCTTTTAGAAAAACAATTGAAGATACGTTCGATAGACTGCGATGGGAACATATGGTGCCCGGTTTCCAATTTATTGAATCAACAAATTCAAGATTCCAGAATATATCGATCGGGAAACGGGGCGATCAATACAGTGTGTTAGGTGACGGGAAGTTCATCGCTTCGTTCCCTGAAGAGATCGCACATGCTGAGTATGCAGCGGCTCTTTTTGCACAAAAACCAGCTGCTCACCGGGTGCTGCTTATCGGAGGCGGGATAGATGGATTACTGCAAGAAATGCTTTTGTATCCGCTTAAGCATATAGATTATGTCGAGCAGGATGAAAAACTATTTAATGCAATGGCTGCATATATGCAGCCTGAGAAAAAGAGCGTTATTAAAGATTCCAGAGTTACGTTTTATTTTATTGACCCAAGGCGTTATGTCAAACGGTATAACGCATCGGTTCAATATGATCTGGTAATTATTATGATGCCGGATCCGTCAACCGCGCATATTAATAGATGTTATACTAAAGAATTTTTTGAAGAAATTAACCAAATTTTGCATCCCCAGGGTGTGCTTTGTGCCCGTGTCTTGTCATCTGAAAATTATTTTGGATCAGAAACGGTTCATTACAGCGGTTCTATATATCACACGCTGCGCGGAGTTTTTTCTTATCTGGCTCTATCCCCGGGTAAGACGGTCTCATTTTTTGCGGCTTCTTCCCCAAACATTGTTACGCAGGATTATGCGGTGCTTGCACAAAGATACATGCATATTCCCCTGCAATCAAGAAGATTCCCTCCCGAAGGGTTCCGGACTATTTTTGACCCTGAGAGAACGCAATTTGTTAAAAGTGAGCTGGAGCAGTCAGCCCATGAGATTAATTCTGATTTAAAACCAATTACCTATTATTTTAACATGCTTTTATGGAGTAATTTTTCCGGGTCTGAGTGGCTTAAACTGCTGGAAAACATACGGAGAGCAGGTTTCTGGATATATGTGATTCCTTTTATAATAATCATGATTTTGAGAATCCTGTATGTTTGGTTTTTCCCCAATAAGACCCAGGAACAAAAATGTAATGCTTATATAAGCATTATGGTTGTTGGATTTGTTTCAATGGGCTTGCAGATGGTTCTGATTTTTCTCTACCAGTCTTTTTTTGGATATATTTTTGAACGGATTGGTTTGGTTACTGCTCTTTTTATGGTTGGCATTAGCCTGGGTGCATATGGAGCACAAAAAATAGCAGGACGTGTTAAACATAAAGAATTGTTTATATCAGCGTTGCTGGTGATTATCGGATTATATGCATCTGTTATTCCGTTAATTATAACCAGATACGTTTCTGAATTAATGTTTTATGTCCTTTTTCTCATTTCAGGATTTTTTACGGGATGGGTCTTCCCTTGCGCCGTACACCATTATTATGAAGCATATGCAAAAATCGGCAAAACCGCCGGTATGCTTGATTCAGCTGATCATATCGGCGCGATGACCGGGGCCTTGATAAGCGGGTCATTAATGGTTCCGCTTATGGGCATTGAAAAATCATGTGTTATGTTAGGATCGGTAGCAATTGGGTCAAGTTTTCTATTTATTCAGTCGTTTGCAGGGAATACCCGAAAGCAGTTTCTGAATTCATTTAAATCATTCCCCTATTGGAAAACCAGCTGGACAGTTTTAACCATAGTGCTGATTATTTTTTTTCTAACAACCGTTATGCGGCGCAATCAAGAAGTTCAAAGCTTTACTTTTAAGGATGATATGCTTGCGCGGATATCAGGATCAACAACATTCTCATATTCACCCGATCCTTTTCCTCATTATGCGGGGTATAAAGCCGGGACACAGATTCACTCGGTTAGTTTAAGTTCACTGGGTCCTGCCGGAGATGTTTGGGGATATGCAGGTCCTATAAATTTATTGGTAAGTTTGTCTGCGCAAGGGGAAATGCGTCATGTTTCTTTATTAGAATCCCAGGAAACGCCTGCATATATCATCGGCTTAAACAGCTGGCTTGAAAGATATTCCCGGAATGAAATATCTGCGCTTACCGGTGCAACTGTTACGATTGATGCGATACAGAGAATAGCAAACAAAACAAAAATTCGGATAAACAATGAGATTTTAAAAAATAAGGTCAACCCTGAAGGATTAGGCCGGACATATCCGGCAGTAAACATGGTAACAGATTATCGGTTGTATCTTATGGTGCTGCTGCTGGGTTTGTCGGTGTGGTCTTATCTAACGCAGGGAAAAACTGTCCGCAGGGGAGTTTTGATTCTTAACATGCTATTTTTCGGGTTTGTTATGAATCTGCTTATAACATTGGTTAACGCGGGTAATATTTCAGTCGGCAGAATGCCGGGAATTGACAGTATGTTCTGGCTTATTTTTGCGGGAATTGTTTTAGCCATCTCGGTGCTCTTCGGCCAGGTTTTCTGCGGATATATTTGTCCGTTTGGTGCATTGCAGGAGATTTTTTCCTGGTTTAATTTAGCCAAAGCTCCTCATCGGGATATAGAAAAGCGAGCCCGATATATTAAATATATGATACTTGCAGGAGCGCTTTGTATGTTTTGGATCTCCGGGGAGGCCGGATGGATATCATTTAATCCGATGAATTATATGTTTAGCCTAAGCAGTCATATGGGCATTATGATTATCATTTTTACAGGGATTATTTTAATAAGCAGTCTGTTTTTTGTCCGGTTTTGGTGCAGATATTTCTGCCCAACCGGGGCATTGTTGTCATTTTTCAATAAAATTGAATTGTTAAATAAATATGCGCCCGAAAAAAAATATAGTTCATGTGATTTGGGTGTAGAAAACAATACAGATATAGATTGTATTAAATGCAATCGATGCAGGTTTATAGAAAATGAATGATATTAAAAAACATCCGGCATTCTTGGTAACTATTCGTGATATCAGTTTCATAATGATGATAATAGTCAGTTTAATATTTATTGGTTTTTCACTGTTCAAATCAACGAGATTGCAAACGATGTTGGTTACTGAACCTTCCGCATCTCAGGGGATACCCAGTATATCAGAAGTTCTTAAGCCCAAAGGATATACAAAAATATTATCCCGCAGTGAGATGAAAATCGATTATAATAAACTAACTGCAGGAATTGAACAAGGAACGCTGTCTTCCCGCGAAGCAATGTTTTATAATACAATACCAGAAGGGACAGAGGCACTGAGGGACAGAGGCACAAAGTAGAAAAAAGCTATAGGGGCAGGTGTTTAGATGTCAAAATTAGTTGAATGTATTCTGTGTCCAAAAGAATGCCGTATTTCTCCTGGTAAAAGCGGGGATTGCCGGGTGCGGGTTAATATTGACGGCAAACTGGTTGCCACCGTGTTTGGCAGGGCAGCCTCTGTTCATGTTGATCCCATGGAGAAAAAACCTCTGTATCATTTTTTGCCGGGAAAGCCTATTTTTTCCATATCAACCGCGGGATGCAACCTGCATTGCAAGCATTGCCAGAATTGGGAGATAAGCCAACAAGCAGGGTATGAGCTGAACAGTTATTACGCACCTCCGGAAACCGTGGTTAATACTGCCATACAGGAAAAATGTATGGCGATCGCCTATACCTACAATGATCCGGTTGTTTATTATGAGTATGTATGGGAAACAGCGCAGATTGCTAAACAAAAAAATATCAAAAACGTTTTGGTTACCGCAGGGTATATAAACCCTGAACCGCTGCGAAAAATCGCGCCGTATATTGATGCAAGCAATACTGATCTTAAAAGTTTTGATCAGGATTTTTATATTAAGATTTGCAGCGCTACCTTAAAACCGGTGCTCGATGCCCTGGTGATTCAACGTGAGGAAGGTATATGGGTAGAAGTTACCAATCTTATTATTCCGACACAGAATGATGATATGAAAATGATTCGAAGGATGTGCGACTGGATCCGTACAAACTTAGGGGATTATACGCCCCTGCATTTTTCCCGGTTTCATCCCATGTATAAATCCCGGAATCTGCCGCCAACCCCGGTTGAAACGCTTCTTAATGCGAGAAAAGAAGGTTTAAACGCCGGACTTAAATATGTATTTGTAGGCAATGTATATGCACAGGGAACGGGTGATACCACCTGTTCTAAATGCGGGAATAAACTAATCGGCCGTATCGGATACAACATAACTGATTTTAATATAAATGATGAAGGAATATGTATATTCTGCAAGACCAAATTAGAAGGTGTCTGGCAGTAATTATTTTTTTAAATGGTTGAGATGTTGACATTAATTTGTAATGTGTAATTTGTAATTTTTTTATAGGGGGATATAGAAATAATGAAAAAACTAAACAGACGCTCATTTTTTAAGATTACTGTTTCAGGGATAGTAAGTCTTATCGTATCGCAGTTTAGTATGAAGAAACATAATCCGCACAAAGACCCTCCGCTCAAAGAAGCTGATTTCTATAAGAAACACAACCTTAAAGGATGAGGGGAGCAGTCTAAAAACGGGGAAACCCCACAAATTTATGAGGAGTTTCCCCGTTTTTTAATAGTTCTTTTCAAGTTTTGCTGAATTTACAGTCCAAAAGCAAAAACAGGAAATGAATTTGTTCGCTCAAGGAAAATTTCTTTATCGACATCCGATGGACGACAAAATTCGGTTGTTCGATAACTCCGGTAAAAAAGTCAATGACTTTTTTACCGTCAGACCGATCGAACAAAGTTTCCGAATTTTGTCTTCGGATGCCGGAAATTTTCAATTCGCGACCAAATTCATTCCCTATTTTTTTGAATTTTCGGGTAAACTCCAGAAATTTATATATTGACCTTTATGAGCCCTTTTGATATAATTCACCTTTATTTAAAGAATGATTTTTAATGACGCGGGGTAGAGCAGTCTGGTAGCTCGTCGGGCTCATAACCCGGAGGCCGTTGGTTCAAATCCAACCCCCGCAACCATTTTCTTATCTTAACAATCAATAATCAGGAGAGAATATAATGAGCTGGGGAAAAGGTAAAATCTGGTTTGATGGTAAATTAATTCCATGGCATGATGCTAAGATTCATGTGCTTTCACATGTGATTCATTACGGGTCATCTGTCTTTGAAAGCATGCGGTGTTATGCGACTTCTAAAGGGCCGGCAATCTTCCGGATGCATGCCCATATTGACCGGTTATATGATTCAGCCAAAATCTATCGAATGGCAATCCCTTTTACTAAAAAAGAGTTTGCTGAGGCGACCATAAATCTTGTTAAAGCGAATAAACTGCAAACCTGCTATGTCCGTCCGATTGTATTGCGGGGATACGGCAGTTTAGGTGTTAATCCGTTAAAAAATCCGCTGCACTGCGTTATTGCTGCGTGGGAATGGGGTGAATACCTGGGTGAAGGAACACATGAAAAAGGAGTATCAGTTAAAATCTCTTCCTGGCATAGGCCTGCGCCTAATACGTTCCCTGCGCTTGCTAAAGCGGGCGGGAATTATCTTAATTCACAGCTTATTAATATGGAAGCATCATACGATGGTTTTGATGAAGGGATTGCGCTTGATTCAAACGGCCTGGTTTCTGAAGGATCAGGAGAAAATATTTTCATGGTTAGAAACGGAGTTATCTATACGCCGCCGACCAGCTCATCTATTTTAGCAGGGATTGCCCGGCATAGTGTCTTTGTTATTGCCAGACAACTTAAAATCCGTGTCGAGCAGCATACCATGCCGCGGGAATCATTATATATTGCCGATGAAGTTTTCTTTACTGGAACTGCTGCTGAAATTACGCCGGTTGTTGAGATTGATAATATCAAGATCGGTGACGGCAAACGGGGAAAGATTACAACTAAAATTCAGCATGAGTTTTTACAGATTGTTCAGGGCAAGAAAAAAGACCCGAATAATTGGCTGACCTATATAAATAAATAAGAATTTACTTGTAAAAAAAACCCATCATGTATTATTAAAAATATATGATGGGTTTTTGTATGGCAGAGACCGTTTTTATTTTACCGTAAGATTAACACCGTATCCAGCGGGCGTTCCCTTAAGGGTTGCGCATGCTTTTACTTCTTCCATGGTGAGTGAAGCCCCAAAGGCTTTTGACCGCTTTTTAGCGATTGAATCAATAGATTCATAATTAAGATCCATGTCCTTGTTTCCCTCGCTGTCCAGGAGGTCAGTATCTGCCAGATCCGCAGTGCCTATTTCGCCGACATTGTCTTTAGCCATAAAATAGGTTGAACCATTATTGGCAAAGATATTATCTGTTATTGACATGCTCTTGTTCCGATTGCCGTTGCGAACAGCACTTTTAGTGCTGTGTGCAAGGATGTTTTTAGTAATAGTGATTCCGCCCTGATATGCATCGGTATTGATCGCATGACCAAGTGCAGCGGTGTCCCCGGGATGGGTGAACAATGAAAAGATAATCGAGTTGTTTTTGATGAGCACATTATCAGCTTTATTGTTTGGATTAATTAAAATCCCGCCCCGCCGGTTGTTCACTATAAGATTGTTTTCAATGATGAATTTTGCTCCTTTTACGCCGTTTATATATATCGGTTCTCCTGAACAGTTCATAAGAATACAGTTTGTTATACGGGCTTCCTGTTCTTTAAACGCGATCAATTTGATAGAAATAACCGGTACACTGCCTTGTAAATAATTAAGCGATATGCCGTCGTATTCATTCATAGATGTGCCGTCTATCACAAATCCATCTATGGCGCATGTTCCGGCAAGTTTTTGTTCAATAAGCAATGTGATAGTGCGATTTTTAGGAACAATGATGGAATGATTGGTAAATGGATCTCTTTTGGAAAAATCTTTCGAATATCCTCCTTCAAGTATTACCGGCTTAGTGATTTTAGTCTCATGTTTGTTAAGAACGCCTGCATAGGATCCTTCGGAAACTTTGATTACATCTCCATTTTTAGCCTGGTCAACTGCTTTTTGGATGTTTTTTAAGGGGGCTTTTGCGCTGGTGCCGGGATTCGAGTTGCTGCCTTCCGAAGAAACATACCAGGTGCCGGCCAGTATGAAACCGGGCAATGCCATGCATAACAATGAAGCAGAAATTACTTGCTTTAATTTCATGTTCGTCCTCCTTTGATTTTTTTATTTTTATTTTAAAGCCTAAGTATATTAATTTAACTGGGTGGATGTCAAATAAAAAAAATCTGCTTCGGAAAAAATATGCTTCAGATAGAATATTTGCTTTTATGCTAAGAAAAACGTACAATTTTAAGTAGAATAATTTTAGACGGGTATATTTATGAAGATTATTTCAGGCGGGCAATCCGGGGCTGACAGAGCAGCACTGGATGCAGCGATTGATCTAAAATTTGAGTATGGCGGTTCTATCCCTCAAGGGCGCTTAACTGAAGCAGGCGCGCTTGATCCCAAATATGACCGCATGACCGAGCTTTCAACCTCCAGTTATCCTGTCAGAACAGAAAAAAATGTTATTGATGCGGATGCAACCCTTGTTTTTAATATGGGAACTTTGGAAGGGGGGACTACATTAACCGTTGATTTTGCTAAAAAATGCAATACCCCGTATCTGATTATTGACCTTAAGGCTACTACTGAGCCGGAAGCAATTAGACTGATCAAAGAATGGTTAGACGTAATACAACCTCAAATCCTTAATGTTGCGGGCCCCCGGGAGAGTAAAGCGCGTGGTATATACAATAAAGTCTATGGCATTTTAATGAGGGTTTTTGGGCACACTTCACTGGAAATGACGTAATATACAGCCATATCCAATGTCTGATCTTGGTTAAGCGGCCGGTGCAAATCAGAAATTATTATTTATTTGAGCTATGACCTGCGGGAGATGATTATCCCTTTATTATTTCTTTTAAGTGGTCGCTATGCAGTTTAATTCAATTCAATTTTTAATCTTTTTCACCGTAGTTGTTATTGCGTACTTTGGGATTCCGCATCGATTCCGCTGGCTTTTGCTGGTTTGTGCCAGTTATTTTTTTTATATGTGGTGGAAGCCCATATATATCATTCTCATCATTATTTCCACCATCGTTGATTATTATGCCGGCCGATTGATGGGGAAAACCAATGATCAGCATAAACGGAAAAAATACTTAATCTTAAGCATCACGGTAAATTTGGGTCTTTTGTTTGTTTTTAAATACTACAATTTTTTCCGCAGTTTGATTAATAAAGAATTAGCTCTCGTTGATGTTGCCTGCCGGATGCCGTATGCGGATATCGTTCTGCCGATCGGCATATCATTCTATACATTCCAGACCATTGCGTATTCGGTAGATATCTATAGAGGACACATAAAGCATGAATCGCATTTCGGCATATATTCCCTCTATGTGGCATATTTTCCTCAGCTGGTTGCAGGGCCCATAGAACGGGCAGGCAATTTAATCTCTCAGTTGAAAGTAAAGAATCATTTTGATTACCGCCGGGTGCGCAGCGGGCTGCAGTTGATGTTATGGGGATTTTTTAAAAAAATCGTCATTGCGGATCGTCTCGCGATATTCGTTGACCAGGTATACAATGATCCGGCCGAATATATAGGGATATCCTTTATGATCGCGACGATTTTTTTTGCGTTTCAGATTTATTGTGATTTTTCCGGATATTCTGATATTGCCATCGGTGCTGCGGAAGTCCTGGGTATTAAATTAATGCAGAATTTTAGACGGCCGTATTTTGCCGGATCAGTGGCTGATTTTTGGCGGAGGTGGCATATATCTCTTTCAACGTGGTTTCGGGATTACCTGTATGTGCCGCTGGGAGGCAGCCGTGTTTCCCAAAACAGATGGCAGTACAATATTATGGTAACGTTTATCTTAAGCGGGTTATGGCACGGGGCAAATTGGACATTTGTGGTCTGGGGTGCACTGCATGGCATGTATATGATTTTTTCGCACATGACGGCTGATATCCGCCGATCCATATATGATATGACCAAGATGCATCGTTATCCGTATATCCACAAATGTATACAGATATTCACTACGTTTAGCCTCGTCTGTTTTGCCTGGATCTTTTTTAGAGCCAGATCAATCTCTGAGGCATTATTTATTATAAGCCGCCTTTTCAGAGGGATCCCTCACCTGTTGAGCAGTATTCATCAAAGAGATATGTTGAATGAGTTCGTATTTTTAAGTCAGCCTTTGAGTGAGTTTGTGATTGCGCTCTGCTGCATCGTGTTGCTGGGAGTCGTGCATGTTTTGCAGACGCGGCGGCCTATGCGGCAGTTAGTCTCACAGATGCCCGGTGTATGGCGATGGTGTCTATATATAATAGCAGCACTGCTTATAATGAATTTAGGGATCGTGAAGGAAATCCCGTTTATTTATTTTCAATTTTAAACAGGAAAAAAACAATGAAATTAATGGTAAGAAATATAATCTGCATCGTGTTGATCCTCGGTATAGTCCAGGCAGGAATGTATCTTATTGGCAGGGGCGATGCAGATATTTATCCTCAGCGGGTGAAGAATATCCGGCGGGTCTTAGCACAGAAGCATGATATTATATATATGGGTGACAGTGCGCTTTCATTTGTCAGCGAAACTGATACAAATAGAAGATCGATCCCGGAAATGGTTTCTGACCTGCTCAATGGCCAGTCCATAGGTGTTATAAAAGAAGATGCATTCCATCTGGAAATATTTAGCGCGATTTGTGAGAGCGGGGTTTTTAACCGGGCTCATCCATCAATGGTAATTATCCCGATAAATCTGCGTTCGTTATCGGCAGTATGGCATTTAGCGCCTCCTTTTCAGTTTGTCAAAGAAAAAATAATTCTTCGTTATGATAATCTATTCCTGCGCATTTTTTTTAAACCACTGACCGTGTTTCGGGCGATTAATTTAAATCCGATCGATCAGGATGAGTTTAATAATACCATGGTGTATTATGAAGGGAAGAAGGTCGGCAGGGTAAAAGAATTTGAGAACCGATCAATCAATAGCAATTATTCGGATAGTAATATGATAAATAAGATAGGGTTTTTCTATATGCATGATCTTTCCCGCGCGCATCCAAAAATACAGGCTATGGCACGGATTGCATCAGTTCTTAAAAAAAAAGGTATTACCCCGGTCTTCTATGTTATGCCCATTGACTATCAGATATGCACTCAATTTGCGGGTGAAGCTTTTTCAGATAAGATCAATAAGAATGTTCAGCTTATAAGATCGGTTCTTGCCGATGAAGGAACCGATCTCCTGGATTTATCGAGGAGTTTACCTTCAGAAGCATTTGACTGGAAGTTCTGGCTGTATCCTAATGAGCATCTGAATGAAATAGGCCGTTCTTTTACGGCCAAACAGATCGCGCAGAGAATAATATCCATCAACTCAAAAAAACCGCACTAATTGCTTGATGGGGCATATCATTTATAGTACAATAAAAGGAATAAAAGAATAAAAGGGAATAAAAGGGAACAGTTCCCTTACCTTCCTTACCTTTACCCCACCTCACCTCACCTCACCTCACCTCACCTCACCCTTGTGGTGACGTTAATACCCCTAAAAATGTAACAATTCTGTAACAATTGTAATATACAATATAATTAGTTAAGATTATAGCCGGTTACAAAACTAAGCATCTTGGAAAAACTTTTTTATAAATCGAATTTTATCTTTGTGGCTAGTAACGACAGCGAGTAATGACACAGCAAGAATGGTAAGAATAAAAGAATAAAAGGAATAAGGAATAAAAGGAATAAAAGGGAACAGTTCCTTTAAAAGGGTTGATAAATTAAGGTAAATTTTGTATTTATTGGATATGCCTCAGAAAAATCGCGCGTTGTATCCTAATCAGTACTTCCATGTCATTGCCCGCAGTAATAATCATATTTATCTATTTAAAGAAGAACATGATTTTCAGAAGTTTTTAAGTTTAATCAATCATTTTTTCAAAGAGTATCGGGTCAGGTGTTTTCATTATGTCTTATTGAATACGCATGTGCATTTTCTTATTAAGCTTCCCGAAAAAGTAGATGAGATTCCCGATATGATGAAAAAAATATTTTTAAAGTATCATTATTTTTATAAATATAAATACGGGTTTGAAGGTAGTCTTTGGCGGGGAAGATATAAGGCAGAATTAATTGATACTGACCGGTATATGCTTGGATGCGGATTATATATTGAAAACAATCCCGTAAAAGCAGGGATGGTAAAAACACCGGAGGATTATCCCTGGTCAAGCTATGGGCATTGGATTGGTAAAAGGAAAGATAAATTGCTCAATGAACATCCGCTTGATGTTGTTAAAAATTATAAAGAAATTGCTCATGAGTATATGAATGAGTATATTGAATATATAACATTAACGAGTGTGCCCTTGGGTCGTCCTCGTACTAGTTAATTTTTTTAATACAGCGCTTGTGAATTACGTATGTTTTATAGTAGAATACCGTAATCATGATTCATTTGCGAGGAAAAGAAAGCTTTTTTAATGAATAGGGAATAAAAGGAATAAAAGGGAACAGTTCCCTTAAAAGGATTGATAGATTAGTGTAAATTTTGTATTTATTGGATACAATACGCTCATATTTACAGGGAGAATATATATGTTCTCAAAAGTCTACAGTTCAGCGGTGCATGGGATAGACGGCAAACTTATTACGGTTGAAGTTGATGTTGCACGGGGATTGCCTACCTTATCAATTGTTGGTCTGCCTGATGTGTCTGTTAAAGAGGCCCGGGATAGAGTTGTTGCAGCGATTAAAAACTCAGGGTTTGCATGTAAACCTAAAAAAATAACGGTTAATTTAGCTCCCGCATATATAAAGAAGCAGGGCCCGTCATTTGAGCTGCCGATCGCAATCGGTATTCTGGCTTCCTTTAAGCACGTTATATCAGCAAATCTCAATGAATATTGTTTGTTAGGGGAGCTGGCTCTTGACGGTTCATTACGGCCGGTTGCCGGCGTCTTATCTATGGTATTGACTCTGGTTGAAAAAGGTTTCTTAAAGATTATACTGCCTGATCAGAATAAAAATGAAGCAGCGGTTGTGCCCGGGATTAACGTGTATCCGGTTAGGAATTTAAAAGAAGCGGTTGATTTGATTAATAACAAAATAACGATTAATCCGTATGTCTTGCCCAAATCGAAAAAAGAAGAAGCATTAGCTTCACAAGAGTTGGATTTTATAGAGGTTAAAGGACAGCAGTTTGCCAAGCGGGCGCTCGAAGTCGCTGCTGCGGGAGGACATAATGTCCTCCTTATCGGCCCGCCGGGATCAGGCAAGACCATGCTTGCCAAAAGAATGCCGGGAATTTTACCTGAATTAACGTACGAAGAATCGTTGGAAACGACCCGTATATATTCAGTTGCCGGACTCTTAGATGAAGGCCAGACCATCATGAAAAGCAGGCCGTTTAGAGCACCGCATCATACGATATCTGATGTCGCGTTGATCGGCGGAGGATCCCACCCTAAGCCGGGTGAGATCAGTTTAGCGCATAATGGGATCTTGTTTTTAGATGAGTTCCCTGAATTTCATCGGCATGTGCTTGAAGTGATGCGGCAGCCTATTGAAAACGGTACGGTACGGATTTCTCGTTCAATGGCGAGCCTCCAATTCCCCACCCGGTTTATCTTATTGGCAGCCATGAATCCATGCCCCTGCGGATATTACACTCATCCTGAAAAACAATGTTCATGCACACCGCATGCGGTTCAAAAATATATGAGCAGGATTTCAGGGCCGTTGCTGGACAGGATAGATATGCATGTGCAGGTGCCCGCGCTTCCCGTAAAAGATATTACTTCTTCATCTGCTTTTGGAGAACACAGCGGACTGATTAAAAAAAGAGTTGCTGCTGCAAGAGAGATTCAAATAGACAGGATAAAAGGAGAAAAAATGGGCAGAAAAAAAACCGTCTTTCTTTCCAACGCGCATTTGTCAGCTAAACAGATCAAACAATATTGCAGTATAGATTCGAAAGCAAAACTTTTGCTTGAAACCGCTGTACAGCGCTTAGGCTTGTCTGCCCGTGCATATGACCGCATCCTAAAGGTAGCCCGAACCATTGCTGATCTTGAACAACAAGAACAGATCGCATCAACCCATATAGCCGAAGCTGTCCAATACCGCAGCATGGACACCAATCTGCCTGTTTGTTCTGTAACGTTCAAAGGTGGACAGCTGGGAACGTAAAAGTGGAGAAGTAGTTCTTTTGAGTTCTTTTAGACGGTAAAGTAGAAAATGAAAAAAAGATTTTTAAGAGAAAACGCCTAAAATTAGCCATTAAATGCAAA
>JBDRMW010000171.1:0-4168 GCA_043811735.1 bacterium | reverse complement strand
TTTTAAGAGTTTTTTTGTTTCTTCGATCATGCCATCTTTTAGCATGCGGCTGGTCCGTTTAACGATTCTTTTCATTAAGATATCTTTAGAAGGATTTAAGCCGATCATGTTAAAGGAGTATTCGGATGGTTTGGTTTTATTATGGTGATATGCCATGCCTTTGCCGGTGATAAGATAGACTTCCATGGCACGGATAATGCGTGCAGGATTTTTCGGATCAATTTTTTCTGCTGTTTCAGGGTCGATTTTTAGCAGCCAATTATACAGATTTGCCAGTCCTTTTTTCTGTATGAAATTCTGCAGTTTTTCACGTATGCGCTCATCACGTTGCGGCAGGGGTGCCAATCCATCGACTAATGCTTTAATGTAGAGTCCCGTACCGCCGACGATAATAGGCCTTTTGCCTCTTTTAAGGATGTTTTGTATGGTTTGATTTGCCAGCCGAACGAATGTCCCTGTATCAAAGATGCGGTCAGGTTCTAAAAAATCGATTAAATGATGTCTTACTGCTTTTCTTTGTTTGTCAGTCGGTTGAGCCGTGCCTAAAGCAAGATACCGGTATATCTGCCGGGAGTCAGCTGAAATAATCTCTCCGTTTAGTTTTTGAGCACATTTAATCGCAAAATCAGTCTTACCTGATGCGGTTGGGCCGGCTATTATAATTATCGATTTATCGTCCAAAACGGCGGTCGATCTCATGTTTAGGTAACCTTATTAATGTCGGCCTGCCGTGCGGACAGGTGTATGGTTGAGAACAATTCTGCAGATTTTTAACCAGTTCTTCAATCTGCGGTCTTCCAAGATAATCACGTGATTTAACCGCTGCTCGGCATGCGGCGCGTATTATATGTTCTTGCTGAGGTATAAATCTATCCAATGCGGTTCCAATAGTATCAGTTAAACACGATAAAAAATCTGCAATCTCTTTGATACTGCCCAGTAATGCGGGAATTTCTCGTACGATAAAGGAATTCGTGCCGAATGTTTCTATTTTTATGCCGATATCATTAAGAGAAGGCAATACTAATGAGATTGAAGTAAACTCAGAGGCGGTGACTTCCCAGTGATACGGAATAAGAAGTTTTTGTTTTAAGGTTGACTGCTTAAAATCAGATAAAAACCGTTCATACAATACGCGCTCTTCGGCAGCGTGCTGATCAATAATCCACAATTGCCCGTTCGATTCTGCAAGAATATAGAGCCGGCAGTATTGGCCGATTATCCTGACAGAAGCATCTTTAAAATCCTGCGGCGGCATAAGATATTCTTGTGCGGCCGGTGCAGGTGCGGTTTGTGGAAATATTTTTTGGAATGAACTCATATTTTTTGAATAAAATGATTCAACGGCTTCCTGCACCCCGTGTGATCTTTGATCGCCGACGTTAGAAAGATCAGCAGTATGTTGTATATAGGGCATTGAAAAAACAGGCGAAGATTCAACGGATGTTAATGCCTTATGTATAGTCTGCGAGATCATATGGTATAATTCATTGTCCTGCGCTATACGGACTTCCCGTTTTGTCGGATGAACATTAACATCAACGATCTCCGGATTTACATGAAGTTTAATGATCGCGGTTGGATGACGCCGGTCAGGTATCCGGCCGTGATAGCTCTCATACAACGCACGAGATATGACCCGGTGGGTAACCGGCCGGTTATTGACGAAGAAATACTGATTTTTGCGTGAACCGCTGAAATGGCTGATTTTTGATATAAAACCTTCCAGACGCACTCCCGGATGATGTTCTTTAATGGAAATAAGTTTATCAAAATGTGATTTTCCCAGCAGGTTTCTGATCCGGTCTGAGGTATCCCTGCTGGGCAGAAATTTAAGCGTTTCCTTATTGTTTGAAAAAAGAGAAAACATAATATCCGGACAGGCGATGCTTAACTCTTCAACAATGCGCATGATCTGGCTCATTTCAGTTGAGGAGGTTCTCAAGAATTTTTTTCGTGCAGGGGTGTTAAAAAAAAGATCGGCAACTTCTACGGTAGTGCCCTGTGCGCGGGACGTTTGATGCGAATGACCGAGTTTCCCGCCGATGATATCAATCTGCCACGCCGGGTGCGCCGTGTCTTTGGATTGAGATGCTATGGTACATTTTGAAACCGCGGCTATTGAAGGTAATGCTTCGCCGCGAAATCCCAGTGTTTGTATGGTGCGTAAGTCCTGTGTAGAAGATAATTTGCTTGTCGCATGCCGTTTAACCGAAAGATTAATTTCTTCCCTGGTCATCCCCATACCATTGTCAGTTATGCGGATCAGTTTTTGGCCTGCATCTTCAATATGTATGGTTATCCGCGTACTTGCCGCATCAATCGAGTTTTCAACCAGCTCTTTGACCACACTGGCCGGGCGTTCAATAACTTCACCGGCAGCAATGTTATTAATAACCTCATCAGATAAAATCTGTATCAATTTATATTTTATCCTTCCGGCGGCATAGGGGATGGTATCTGCATGCTGTTTTGCATACAATCTTCTCTTCAGCCTGGATTCGTTTATCACACGTATTCACATCACGGGCTATGCGGTTTATTTTTTGAACAACATCAGATTCGATTTTAGTAAATGCAACCCCGACTTTGTAGCCTTTTTCTGTTTTTTGGACATGCACTGCTTTTCCTTCAGCATAAATTTTATTCATTCCTTCAGGGGTAAATATAATAGTGAACAAAAACCGCGATGGAATAGGAGCCGATGTTTCCAGAGACAACCCCCCTGCAGAGAGATCATGAATCGTAACCGGTACCGGGTCCTGAATTAAGGGCGGTGAAAGATACATCATCACGTCTTCTTCTATGCCGTAAATTACCTTAAACCTTCCATGCTGCCTTCTGTCAAGTTTTTTGATCATTTTTTTAATGTATAAGGTTTTTCACATAATTGAAAGAACCCGCATTCCTTAAAACAGACATCTTTGATGCCAAAAGAAAGTTTAAGCTCGCAGTCAGCATAATCAAGTGACATCTGATTAAGCTTGGCCTTATCATCCGGTTGAATATCCGTAAAACGAATACCGGCAAGATAACTTTCTCCTTTTTGTTCAACACGGGCGACCTGCCCTTTAATCATATTAATCTTAAAATGCGGCAGATTAATGGTAAAAAAAAGCGTGGTGCCTTCTTTAATCGGTGCAAACGCAACCATGGTTAAGCCTCCGGGAGAAAGCTGGGTGATAATGCCCGGTGCAGAACCTTTAAATTCAGTTGAAGTTGAAGTAAATTCAACCGGTTTTAAAATATCTGCGGTAACCGGAAAACGAATATACCGTCTCCGGTCAGACTGCAAGCGCCGTATTGAAACTTCACGGCGTTCTTCTTTTTCCCGCAAGTTTTGTTTGGCATGAGCAACGGTTTTTTTTCGTCTTCCATGAATCCGCCGGTCAATTGAAACATGTTTTTTTCTTCGTGTGTGGGTCATGTGGGTTTTAAGACCTCTCTTTCCATTCCGCTAAGAGCTGTAATGCAGAAAGCGGTGTTAATTGATTAATATCAAGATTATGCAGTTCATCAAGAATCGGGTCTGTCATATCATAAAAGCTCATCTGTGCATGTGTTTTCGTGTTGTTAGAAAGTGAAGGTGCATTTTTTTCTGAATGTGATTCAAGAAGCTGCAAAATAACCTGTGCACGGGCAATAATATCTTTGGGTAATCCGGCAAGATCTGCCACATGAACGCCGTATGAACGGTCGGCACTGCCGGGAACTATTTTATGCAGGAACAAAATCTTGTTCTGCCATTCTTTAACGTCTACATTGTAATTGGCAACCGTCGGCAGAGATTGAGAAAGTTCAGTTAATTCAAAGTAGTGGGTAGCAAACAGAACGAACGGTTTAGGGGTTTTATGGTGAAGATATTCAATGACTGCACGGGCGATAGATATGCCGTCATAGGTTGATGTTCCGCGGCCGATTTCATCAAGGATGATCAGGCTGCGTGAACTTAAATTATTTAATATATATGCCATCTCGTGCATTTCCACCATAAAGGTTGATTGATTTTTAGATAAATTGTCTGACGATCCGATGCGGGTGAATATACGGTCAATAATGCCGATGCGTGCCCGCCGCGCCGGAACCGGTGAACCGATCTGGGCTATAAGCACGATCAAGGCTGTTTGGCGTAAGAACGTTGATTTACCTGACATGTTGGGGCCGGTGA
>JBDRMW010000170.1:0-12037 GCA_043811735.1 bacterium | reverse complement strand
GTCTGAGCACCTAACCGTGTTTTTTCCTCGCCGCTTACCGTCGACGATGTAAACCGGGCAAAATCGCACTCTTCTAAAAGCTTCTTTATATCAGAGATTAAATAGCGGGGAAGCTTCCGAGTGTTTAACAAATCGCTGATTTCCCGTATGGTCAATCCTGCTGCAGAAATATTCAGTTTATCAGCAATATAGCCGGTGACGGATTCTGAGAGCATAGCATAAAACTCTTTATCTTGCTTGTGTTTTAAATAGTGGTGAGCACGTGATAATTTGGCTCTGGCTGTACGCTGTGCTTTCCGTGACCGCGCCCATCCCACATCATGTGATAATTTCATACGGTATTGATCACCAACAGCTGTCATCACCACAAGCAGAAATATAATCAATCCGCTGATCCAGAACATTCTGCCGATCTTCTGCTCTTTAATGCGGTGCATGCCGCCGATTTTAATAAACCTGATATCCTGACCGATCATTTTTATACCGGTTCCCTGCGAAATTGCGGCAGATGAAATAGATTTCGCATCCCCCGGCAAAACAGTCACTGAAATAGGGTTTGGCTGCACTGTTTTGTAGGTTTTAGATGCGGGGTCAAAAAAACTAAAACTTAAACTTGGAAGTTCCAGGGTGCCGGATATCTCAGGAACCAGAACTGTTTGAAATACTTTTGATCCGGTTATGGCATAATCTTTTACTTCGCTGTTTAATGAGCTTACCGTATCATATGCTCTGAAACCATGAATATCACCAAATACCGGTTCAGTGATCGATTTAATATTTCCTTTACCTGATATCGTTACACTCAGCGTAATCGGTTCCCCTACTTTAAGATTGGTGTTATCAACCTTAGAAGTTATGTTAAATTTACCGATTGCACCATTAAAAGAATCCGGCTTTCCCTTATCAGGAAAGGGCAGCACCTTTAATGACAATTGTTCAGTTTTGAGCAGTTTTTTCTCTCCCCGGGCGCCAAAAATACTGCCGAAAAAATCATCGTTTGAAAAAGGGTCCCGCGAATTAACCGGCACCGCAACCGTTAAAGAAGCCGGGCCAATAACGGCAGAACCGGGGGAAGTTGGAAACAGCGCAATCTGGATTTCTGAAACCATAAAACGGGTATTATCAACATCAGCATAATAGTTTTTTTGAGGAGGCAGATCTTCTTTAACAAACCCGATAAGTTCAGGTGCCGCAAACTGTGCATCCCCTACCAGCCGGATCCGGCGGTAAAATTTAAAGGTATAGGTTGCCTGCTCGCCGACATACACGGTTGTTTTATCCAGAGAAGCTTTGACAAAAATATCTTTAGACGTATCTGTTTTAGATAATGATTCTTTCTGAACCGGAGGAGGCGGCGAGGATTGAGCTGATTGCGGCGAAGAACTGCTTTGAGATTTAGAAACTTCAATAAGAATGGGAGATGTTTCATATACCTTTCCGCCTGCATTAAGCGTAATCGGCTGTATGGTATGTTTGCCAATGCTTTGAGGCATAATGACATAATTAAATGTTATGGATGAAGAGACTTTCCCGTTTACAAAAGAAATATTCTGGCTTCTGCCCGAGGAATTTATTGAAAGGCCGGGCATAGCAGGTATCGTTGGATTCGGGATTGACGCGGTGTCCCCTGAAACAGATACTTCAAGCGTAAGTGTTTCACCCAGAACAATCGTATCCCGATTAACCCGGGCAGACATAGTGATCTCCTGCCCCAAAGCACTCCCCGCAAAAAAAGCAACCATTAACATAAATAGTAAAGTTCTAACAATTTTCATAAAAAGCTATCCTAATAAATTACGAAGAGCATGGCCGTTGTTCGTTGTTCATTTTTCGTTTTTTGTAAACATCAAAGAACGAAAACCGTTTCACGTTTTTGACGTTGCCTTTCGAACAACGAACTACGAATAACGATTATGTTACCAATCCTCCACAACCCCCTGTCCCTGCGATGGAGCCTGCTGTCTTTTCTTCTGAGCTTCCCGTTCTTGATCTTCTTCGGAATTTAAGAGCCGCTCGGCATCTTCTTTACTCATGCTTCCTTTTTTAGGTTTCTTCTCCTGCTTTTCATCTTCATTGTTTTTATTCTGCTCATCTTTATTAGATGGATTTTTATTTTTTTCCTGCTCCTTATTATCCTGATTTCCTTCTTTATTCTGCTGGTTGTGATCTTGATTCTGCTGTCCGCTTTGCTGCTGCTCCTGCTGCTGCTCCTGCTGCTGGGCTTGATCTTTATTTTGATCGGCCATTTCTTTTAATTTCTTCTGCACATACTCTATATTGTATTTGGCATCTTGATCCTGTTCATTTAATTCAAGCGATTTTCTATAGTGCAGTATAGATTCAGGCAGTTTGCCGCTGCGGTACAATGCGTTCCCCATATTATAGTAAGCTTCAGCCTGAATGTTAATATCTTTTGAATCAGCTGATTTCTGATATTCAGTATATGCTTCTTCGTAATTGCCTGAGCGGTACAACGTATTGCCGGTATTAAAATGTAAGGCAGGAGATTCGGGTTCATCGATCTGTGCATCGCGGTAGGTATCAAGTGCTTCCTGGTATTTCTCCGCATTATACAGGCTGTTCCCATGATTAACTTTTTTCCTCACACCGGCATCCGCGGGTGAGACCAGCATCAGCAGAATAAAACCCGCGCATACATTGTGCAATGAAAAAATCCTGCCCCTGCCGGGCAGGATGAATTCGATCAGTAAACATATAACCGCTAAAAATAAAAAGAACTGATATCTGTTTTCATATTGATTATATAATCTGCTTTGAAGCTCTTTTTTCTCCATACGCGCAATCTCTTCGATGATCCCTTCAATTTCGATCCCGCCTGATGTTGCCCGGAAATACGTACCGCCTGTTTCTAATGCGATTTTCTGCAGGGTAGTCTCATCAAGCTTGCTCATAATAATATTGCCGGAACGGTCTTTCTTATATCCTGAAACAGCATTATTCCCGTCCCTGACCGGAATCGGTTCACCTTCGGTTGATCCTATTCCCACGGTTAAAATTTTAATACCTTCTCTGCTTGCTTCGCGTGCAAGCTCCAGCGGATTTGATTTATGATCTTCACCGTCAGTTATTAAGACCAAAACCTTATATTTACGTTCTTTGCGTGAAAAGCTTTTTATTGCCAAGGCAATAGCTTCGCCCATGGCTGTTCCCGGCCGAGGGATCAGATCGACGCTTAAAAAATCCAAAAACATCTTTGCTGCACTATAATCAAGCGTTAAGGGACACTGGAGAAAGGCCGCACCTGCAAATGCGATAATACCAACCCGATCACCTTCTAATGACTCTATAAGAGAAGATAATGCAAGTTTGGCGCGTGCAAGCCTGTTGGGCTTAATATCTTCAGCCAGCATACTTTGAGAACAGTCAACCGCGATTAATACATCTATGCCGCGCCGGTGTACTTCAACAAGCCGCGCACCAAGCTGCGGGCCGGCGGCGGCAAACCAGATGCATGCCAAAGCCATGATCATCAGCCAGGCTTTCAGCTTTTGTCTTTCGCGTACTTCAGAAGGAATTAAACGAGTAATTGTGTTGATAACCCCAAACCGAGCCAATGCTTTTTTCTGCCATCTGAAAAAAACCCAGTAAAAAAAGATAAGCAAAGGAAGTATCCAAAAAAACCACAACACCCAGGAATTAGCAAACCGCATAAACCCCCACAGAAACTTAAAGCTAAAAACGAAAAGCTAAAAACAAAAACGAAAAACTAAAAAAAACAACGATCCTCTTTGACTTTGATGTTGACTTTTGACTTCAATTTTAAATAATCTCTTATTGACTTTTTAATTTTTAATTTTAAATTTACATTATGGTATTTGCCTAAAATAAGTATACTGTAACACAATATAAGATATAAGAATAATAATTCCTATTAATAAAAAATACCCGTACAACTCCTGGTAATCAGTATATTCTTTGATTTTGATCTCGGTTTTTTCTAATGCATCGATTTTTTTGTATATGGTTTTGAGCATTTCACTGCTGGTTGCCCGGAAATACAATCCTTCGGTTCGGTCCGCAATTTTTTTAAGCGTATCTTCATCAAGGTCTTCCTGCACCATGACATACCGCCTGCCGAAAAGCGGATCATCAACCGGATACGGCGCCGGCCCAATTTTGCCTGCACCGATTGTATAAATTTTTACCCCGATAGCTTCCGCAGCCTTCGCCGCGGTTATGGGATCAACATCTCCGGCATTGTTCCGTCCATCAGTTAAGAGAATAATTACTTTGCTTTTCGCAGTGCTTTTTCGCAGCCGGTTAATTGAGGTCGTCAACGCAGTACCGATCGCGGTACCGTCTGTCTGAGTCATGCCGATTGAGACTTGATCTAAAAAATCAAGCACCGCGCCGTAATCAAGCGTTAACGGCGTCTGGGTAAAAGCCATCTCAGAGAAAACCACCATACCTATACGGTCATATTTCCTGCCTTTAATAAACTCTATCGCTGCTTCTTTGGCAGCGTCTAACCTGTTTAACGGTTTGAAATCTTCAGCCCGCATACTTGATGAGGTATCCAGACAAAGGATAATATCAACTCCTTTGGTTAAAAGCTCTTCGCTGCGCTGGCCTTTTTGAGGCCGGGCTAAGGCAAGTATAAACAAACTTATTGCAATGATTTTAAGCACCGGAACATATGGCTGTATTATGGTTGAAAACGGGGGAGACATCTTCTGCAATTCTGACAATGAAGAAAACCGCATCGCAGATAATGAATCTGATCTCCGTTTTATATAAAACCATACTGCTAAACCAAGCGGAATAATAAGCAGTACATACACTGGACTTGCAAATCTCATAATATACCTTGTTAGCTTACCTTTTTTTGGGGTTCAACTTCTTCACCTTCAGCAACTTTTATTTCCCGGGTTTTGGAGACTAATGCAACTGCTCCTTCGTGATCTTCTTCAATAACCGGCCGTTCGGGAATATACTTTGCAAATTTCACCAGATCGCATTCTGATAATATGTTTTTTATATCAGCACTGTACTTTTTTGCTTCCGCGCTTAATCTTAAATCTTTATACAATTCCAAGGTTGTTTTATCCATAACTGAGACCCCGTATCTGCGTGAAACATAATGACGGATAATTTCAGACAGCAGTGAATAATATTGTTTAATTTTTCCTTCTTCCGCCAGATTAAGCTTCTTAAGCTCTTCTAACCGTTCCAACGCAATTTCATCCGGCGGTTTTTGTATTTCATAGACCGCGGATAATTTTCGAACATTTCGCAGTCTTTGCATATAGAACCAGATCCAGGCGCAGATGATCAATGCCGGGATAATCAACAGCCCCATGATAACGCCAGTATGTACGGGGATTCGCATAACCGGTTTAATATCCCGTATATCATCTTTTTCACCTTCGCGCGGAATCACCGGTTTGATTTCAATCAGCAGTTCAGGAGACCGGATAGATTCTTTCTTACCCTCCGGCGTTGCATAGCTTATTTCAAATTGAGATATTTTGTACTGCCCGCTTAAGAACGTTGACAATTCATAGGTATATACGCGTGTTTCTCTGCCGAATCTTTTTTTAGGCCCTTCAAGATGAAAATCTTTTATCTCAAAAGATCCCAGGGATTCAGCCGGATCAAACGGTTCCAGTTTTACCCCGGGCAGATTTTTTACTTCAATCGTCACCACAAAGGTATCACCAATCATAATATCTTCCCGGTCAACCGATACCTGCATGGTGACCGGCACCGGTTTAGCAGCCAGCAATAGGACTGTCAGGATGCATACGCTTAAAAAAATTAGAAACGTATTACTGATTTTAAGATTATTCGGGTTTTGCAAAATACTCTTCATATATAACAACTTTCTCAGCCTGCATAAGGCGTTCCATTAATTCTTTATATGCTGTTTGCTTTTTTTCCGCTGACAATACGGTAATAATATCATGTTTCACCTCTTTTAACTCTTTGCCTTTAAATTGATCTTTGTTTGCCTGAAAATACAGGGAAACTTCAGTTTCTGTTACGGCAATTTTTGAAGAGAGTTCATCAGCAAGCAATGCCTCTACCATCAGATTTTTTTTCATCTGTTCTACTGCTTTTAAGGTGTTCGGATTTCTATCTAAGCCTTTCCTTCGCGCACTGTCATATAAAAGCTCGGTAGCAAGATACTGCTGTAAAAATTCGAGTTTTTTAGGATCGCTCGAATATTGTTTCTGCAGATATTCAGGCAGCAGCCTGATCGCCTCGTTTAATTCACGCATGGTGATATCCCGTTTGCCGATAACCGCCACAATCGTCTCTCCGGGCAGAGGCTGATCAGTATCATGAAGAGTGCGTCTATCCAATTCTTTTTGCGCATCAAATGATTTCCCTAAGCGTTCAAGACAGGCAATTATCCGCTGCTGCACATTAACCAGCATCTGGCCTTCAGCACCGCTTATTTCGGACTTCATATAGCAGCCTAATGCTTTTTCATAATCATGAGTCTTATCAAAACACATATCAGCCATAATATAATAAACTGAGGCGCGTTCTTTATCGGTTAATCCTCCGTTATCAGCAAGCTCTTGAAAAGCCTCCACTGATTGTTCATACAGACCTTTTTCCTGGAGAAGCCGCGCATATTTTTTTTGGTTTTCATTGCTCCACGGAAGCCCCGATGAAGAGCATGCCCCGATCAAACAAGAACAAATAAACAGTATTATAATCTTCATACGCCCTCTCTCTTCTGCCGCACTATTAAATTGTCTTTTGACGTTGACGTTAAATTTTAAATTTTAAATATTGAATCGCCGTTACCGTATTCGTTTGGCTCGTTTGGCAAAAAATGTGATCAACGGTTGTACATAGGATGAACCCGCGGTTAATTCCACATAATCAAGCCCCATTGAGTTAAACAACTGTCTTCTTTGCTGTGCCAGCGCTTCCATACGCAGGGTATAATCATTACTAAATCCTTTATTGCGCGTATCAACGAGTTTTTGAATTCCAGTTTCAGCATCAACCAAAGAAATAAATCCAACCGAAGGAAATATCTTCTCCCGTGGATCATTAATCACAATCGGTATGCAGTCATGACGACGGCTGGTTACGCGCAATGCTTTTTCATATCCTCGGTCCAAAAAATCAGAAATAATAAAAACAATGCTCCGCCTTCTGACTACTTCATTCAGGTGATCTAAGGCCTGTTCAATATGCGTGGTCTGATGTGAAGGCTTAAAATATAATATTTCCCGTATCAGGCGCAAGATATGCTGTTTGCCCTTTTTAGGAGGAATGAATTTTTCGACATAATCAGTAAAAATCGACATGCCGACTTTGTCATTGTTTCTAATCGCTGAAAAAGCCAAGATCCCGGCAATCTCAGCGGCAAATTCAGATTTAAACCTCTCCGCACTGCCGAAATACGCTGATGCGCTTGCATCAATCATGATGATAACAGTTAGTTCACGTTCTTCAACAAATTTTTTAACAAAGAGATTGCCCATACGGGCGGTTACATTCCAATCAACCGAGCGGATATCATCCCCGGGCGAATATTCACGGACTTCAGAGAATTCCATGCCCTGGCCCTTAAACACACTGCTGTATTGACCGGAAAATACGTCATTAACCAGTTTTCCGGTCTTAATCTCAATCCGCCGAATCTGCTTTAAAACTTCTTTAGGCAGCATAAATCATAAGGATGTTGAAGTTCAATTTTAAATCTTAAATTTTAAATCTTAAATTACCGTTAAGGTACTTCCACCGTATCAAAGACCTGTTTAATAATATCTTCGGATGTTTTCCCTTCAGCTTCAGCTTCATAACTGACAATTACCCGGTGTCGTAATACATCCATGCCGGTTGTTTTAACATCTTCGGGAGTTACATAACCTCTGCCCTGCAGGAATGCATATGCTTTTGCTGTTTGAGTTAAAAATATGGTAGCGCGCGGAGATGCGCCATACGCGATTAAATCTTTTAACTCAGGCAGTTTATATTCCTGCGGGTCTCTGGTTGCAAAAACAAGGTCAACGATATATCGTTTGATTTTCTCATCAATATAAATCTCCTGTATAATGTTACGCGCGTTTAATATATCGGAGGCAGAAACAACCGGTTTGATCAATGGCCGCTCAGCCGCGGTCATGCGCTCTAAGATATCATACTCTTCCTGTTTATTCGGATATGTTATTTTTACTTTGAGCATAAATCGGTCAACCTGCGCTTCGGGTAATGGATAGGTTCCTTCCTGTTCGATAGGATTCTGCGTTGCAAGCACTAAGAACGGCTCATCAAGCAGGTGTGTTTTCCCCCCGATAGTTACCTGCCGTTCCTGCATTGCTTCCAGCAATGCGCTCTGCACCTTGGCCGGTGCACGGTTTATCTCATCTGCCAGAATAATATTCGAGAAAATCGGCCCTTTTTTTACCGAAAATTGATTTCCTTTAGCATCATATATCATGGTGCCGATAAGATCAGCCGGGAGTAAATCAGGGGTAAACTGAATCCTCTGAAAATTAACTGAAATCGCCTCAGCAAGGGTTTTCACCGCCAGTGTTTTTGCCAGGCCCGGAACACCTTCCAAGAGCAAATGGCCGTTTGCCAGTATCCCGATAAGAAGCCGCTCGACTAATTCAGTCTGGCCGATAATATTCTTGCCGATTTCTTTGATTAATTCCTGCACAAACAAACTTTCTTTCTGTACTTTTTCATTAATAGCACGAATGTTCTGATCCATACCCCTGCCCCCTTTTTTTTGCTTAACCTTTTTTATATGGTGTTAAATATTACACAAGCTAACATATTCTTTTGGTTCTTATATTGTGTGGTTTAGGATTTTTTATATCGTCTGAGGTTACAACTGATCAGCGATTTCATCAATAACATAACCTTCGATGATCCTTTTATCATCATAACTTAAATTTTCAAACGCCAGGCCGATCCCCGGCAGCTGGTCATCACGACTGCCGGTTGCGCGGACAACGATCCCGTTTAATTTTAGGGTCTCCTTAAGTTTGGGCAGTATAAACTGAAGATGCAGTATATCGCCGATTTTAAACGAAACATCTGTTTCTAAAAAAATGCCCCCTAAACTGATATCTGTCGAATAAAAACTCACGATACCCGCCCCTTTTTTATCCCGGCCTTTTAACTCTTCGCAATAAATTTCAATCCGTACCGGGGCACGTGAATGTTTGCGGCGGTCTGCGAATTTACTATTCATAACAGAACGTCCTTTCTAATGGTCCAATGTTATAACGTTACGTGCCGTTTTTTGCAGACATTATATCGTTAATGCTCAAATTTTTCTGCTCAGGCTGACAGCCGATTTCCTCAACAAGGACCCTGATAATTTCAGCGACATTAATCGCCATCGAAGGAGACCCCCGGGGTTTATAGGGCCTTGTCCCTTCAAAAAACTCTTGAATCGAACCGATCAGCGATTCAGACATGTGATCAAAAAAGGGCGTCAAAAACTGCCAGGCTTTCATCTTTGCCTGGGCCTGATGGCCATACACGTTAAAATATGCGTTAATAAATGATCCGATTAAATACGGATAAATCATTTCTCCTGAGCGCAGGCCGTATGAAGAATATAATTTCTTCCAAGCGGTAGAAAACACGGGAGAAAATTTTTTCTGATCAAGCACGGTGTAGGGTAGGCTTAATGCAAGCAGCGCATCAGGCTTTATGGCAGGATCTTTGTGTTCATGAGATACCGCATTAAATAAATAAGAGTTATCATTATTCCAAAAGACCTCATTAAAGCTTTCCCGAATTCTGAGTGCCAGGTCTTTATATCGTTTACGTTTTAATCCGAATTTAATTTCTATCTCTTCCATAAACTGCAATGCATTATACCATAATGCCTGTATACCGGCCGGTTTGCCGTTAAACAGAGGATCGGAAGCTTCATAACATATAAGGCCGTCGGTATCCATCTTAAAAAGTCCGGGAATCCCGCGCCGTATATTCTGGCACAACAACATAAGCTGTTTATGTATTGTTCTGATAAATTCAAAATCTCCGGAATGCTCAACATATTTTTGAACAGACCAGAAAAACCACAGCACCGTATCAATCGGATATTTTTGAAATTTTACGCCGGAAAAAAGATTAAAAATCCGCACCAGGATCTCCTTTGCCTCAGGGAATCTGCCGTTTACCAAACATAATCCGGGCAGGGCGATGCAGGTCTCTTTAATTGATTCCCCGTACCAGGGATAGCCTTTTACGATTGACGTGGTTTGAGCGGTGCTTACTATAAATTGATCTCCGGCCTGCAGCAGCAAACGGGCAAAATCTCCCTTGACAGGTGAATTTTCAGTAATTTTATTCCGGATAAATACCTCTTTGTAATATAATTTATCCAAAGATAATGAATTTAACGGTTCAGTGGAAGCAATGAGGCCGACGTGCTCCCCTTCACGTAAAGACAATCTAAACATCCCCGGAGAGTACAGGTCTTCTGAAGGGATATCTTCGGTGTCGAATGAATCTTTGGTGTAGATGAGATCATAATACCAGCAGGGATTTTTTTGAAAAAAACCATTGGTTGATTTAATACCAAACGGCAGGACGTCTTCTTTTGCAAAAAGTACACTGGTATCAGTGGCAGTGCATGTGTCATCAAATTCGCTGTTTTTTTTCAGGAGTGATTGGATCGGACGCATACTGACCAGCGGCCTGATTTCCAATTGCACCGGCGAACCGGAAAGAAGTTCATACATAATAACCGCGGTGTTTTCACCGGAGACTAAGAAAAAACTCTTTTTTATACGTGCATCTTCAACGAGATACGTCCAGGCAGGAAAAGGATTAACGGAAAAATTTTCCAGAAATTCATACCCCCGGTCATGAATCGTATCGGGATACTGCTGGCAGGAAATAGAATGAGTCCATCCTGAACCAGATATTTTTTCTTCTATCCGGTTAAGAAGCACCAGGCGTTTACCGGGAGGCTCCTGCGCAACAACCAAGAGGCCGTGATGACGGCGGGTTGAAGCAGAACAGACGGTTGAAAGCGCATATCCGCCTAATCCGTTTGTCTCAAGCCATTCCCGACCGCTTGCAGATTGAAATTCTGAACAAATTGATCTGCCGAAACTGATCATAGATTATTCTGGTTCTTATTACTCCTCAAATTTATACCCGACACCTTCAACTGTTTTGATATGGGAGGATGCTTCCTCTCCTATTTTACTCCGCAATCTCTGCACCATCATATCTATTCTTCTCGTGGTATCAGGATAATCCCCTTCGTCATCCCAAATACGTTTGTATAGATCTCCGCGGGGTACTGGATTAGGAGCTGCTTCCATCAACGCATACAGGGTATTGTATTCGCGGGAAGATAATCCGGTTATTTCTTTAGTTTTGAATTTAATCTGGTTATACCTGGGGTTCAGTTCAAACGCACCCCGGCGCATGATATTGCTTGAGATCTCCAAACGGCGGAATGTAGACCGTATTTGCGCGACTAATTCTTTAGATTCAAATGGTTTAGGGAAATATACATCAGCGCCTTGATCAAGACCTATTACTTTGTCCTCAACCGTTTTCCGCGCCGTAAGCATAATAATGGGAATTTTGGAAAACTGCGGATCAGACCGGACGCGCCGGCAGATTTCTAAACCGTCAAAATCAGGCAGCATCAAATCAAGCAGAAGCATATCCGGATTTGCCGTTTTCAACTGGGTCATAGCGGATTTACCTGTTTCAGCGGTTACCACAGAGAACCCCGCATTAATCAATGTCTCTTTTAAAAATTCCAGCAATTCAGGATCATCATCAACAGCTAATATTTTCTTGGTTGTCATTACTGAATTCTCCTCTGTATAACAGTATACTAGAATAATTACATGTAAAGTAACATTTATATGTAATTATTCTAGTATATTTAACAGAAGGTTTTCAAGCATACAATAAGTGGAGTTTACCCGTTTTTTATGTACACATGCACATAATGTCAGGGGATAATTTGGGAACGAATAAAAATTTTAGGATTTTTTGTGAAAAAATTCGGAAACTTTGTTCGATCTGTCTGACGGTAAAAAAGTCATCGACTTTT
>JBDRMW010000169.1:0-3183 GCA_043811735.1 bacterium | reverse complement strand
GGCAGTACAAGGAAATTAATAAAGGTCTTAAAGAAGAAGCAAAAAAAGCTGTTTCCCTCAAGAAAAACTAAACTTAAAAAATTATTCACCGTGAATATTATTTATTTTCTTCTTATCATCGCCTTAGTATCGCTTATGTTTCCTGCCTGGATTGTGTCTAAGCAGGCATATCCATCATTTAAAATGAAAGGTTTTGCCAAACCATTCCAATCATGGTTTTTAATGGGTTTTGTCTGGCTCGTTTGTGCGTGGGGCCTGCATATTTTTATCTCTATGATGAGTATTCTTAATGCCCAGGCACAGGCAAGAGAATTGGTGCAGTCAATCCACCTGTATGTTGTTTTTGTATTATGGTTGTCTCATTGTGCGGTCGGCGGTGTGTTGTGGGTAACATCTCCTGCAAAAAAATCATTACGAATGTGGAATTATATGTGTATTATTTTTAATCTATGCGCGGTAGTTTATCTCGTTATTCCCTATCTCATTATTAGATCGGTGGTCCTGGCTGTACCCGTAGCAACCATGTGGTTTTTAACCGTGAGGCTGGGTATGGCGTGGTTTAAGAATAAGGGGGACATTGCTTCATTTATGGTGACAATTGGTGCGTTGATGGGCGGTCTCGGTGCGTTTATTTGGTTGATCGGCCAAAACATTTCTTTATTCTGGGGAATGTTTGGTATTCATGTATGGGTAGTTGCAGGAGGAATATGCATTGCAGCAGGTTTAATGCATTATATCTTAGAGCAGATTACCGGCATACATATATACTCAAAAAAAATTGGTTTATTGACTGCATTGATCCTTGTGCTGGGAGGTCCATGGTCATTACTAACACTTAAAATTCATCCTTCGGCAATGGGGACCGTACTGGGTGTTGGTTTGGGATTTGCGGGGTTTTTTATCGGAACGAATGTCTGGCAGGCCTTTGCCGCATTAAAAGAAAAAACAATTGATGAGTTATCTGCCCGATGGGTCAGTTTGGGTGCCTGGCTGCCTGCGGGGATTACTATCCAGTTTACTGCATTTGGTGCCTGGTGTTTATTTATAGGCAGTATCCTCTATGTGATTTCATCTTTCCAGAATGTTTCCATACATCTTATGCCTACATTATGGAGGGAAGGAATTATCAAAATATCGGTGATTTGCGGTGCAGGGAGTCTGTATATCGCTGCTGCGTATTGTGCATTTTCTCAAGAGCTCTCAACGCCGGATGATCGTATCGCTGAGTTAGGATACTGGCATTATATGGGAGGATCAATTCTTACCTGCCTCTCATTGCTTTTAGGAGGATTAGTATATGCGGTGCAAAAAGCAGCGGGAGGGTCTGAGGCGATATTAACTAGCTGGCAGCGGCCTTTTTATGCAGGTGCGGCGGTGGGCGGTATCCTCACAACTGCATCCCTTCTTATTTTGGTAATAAATTTATTCCGCGCAGGAAACGTGCATGAATAATATGGTATCATCCCAGTCACGTGTATCAATCTATAATAATTTATTAAATATTTCTCCCGATAGACATTCGCATTATTCGTTTGATGCTTCAGGGCGTTTGTTTGCCATCCATGCAGATAATTGGTTTATTCGAAGGGGACTTAATGGGAAAATGTCTGCCCGGAAATTGATCGATGGAGCGCATGCCGTGCGAATATATTCTGTTGATGAATCAATGGTGATTGAAGAAGCCGCATATACTGCTGTTCAGGAACTTAGTGAGACGGATACACGTTTAATTGAAGTTAAAATGCAGGGTGCCTATAATAGGGCTCAATTAAATTCCTGGATATATCGGGCAGTTCATTTTAATCTTAAAGAAGATCTGCTGGCCTATCACCGGGTATACAATTCAGCGGTGGGAATTCTTCCGCCTGATCAGTATCTTCCGGTGGTTGTCCAAATTACTGAAGGCTGCGACTGGAATAAATGCAGTTTCTGCAGATTTTATAAAGATACAATTTTTAAGAAGAAATCCATGAAAGAAATAGCAGTTCATATTGCGGAGATTAAAAAATATTTCGGGTTAGGGATATCAGTTAGAAATTCTGTTTTTCTTGGTGAAGCAAATGGGATCAGCTTTAATCGCGGCAATATGATTGATATTGTGCGCTTGGTGAAAAAAGATTTGGGAGCATGTATGCCGGATTTTCGCGGGGTCAGTGCATTTATGGAGTCTTCAGGGGATGCGCAAACGCTGACTCAGCCCGATTTTAAAGCGCTTGCTCAAGAAGGTCTTTCTTATTTATACGTCGGGCTTGAGACGGGCAATGATGCTCTAAGGCAATTACTTAAAAAACCCGGTTCAATCACTTCGGTTGTACAGGCGGTTGAGAAAGCTAAAGGAGGCGGGATATCGATCGGCCTTATCCTGATGAGCGGTATTGGCGGGCATGAGTATGCTCAGCAGCATATAGAGGATTCAATGCGCGTTATTCGAGATATGAATCTTGATAGTTCTGATATGATTTTTCTATCGCCCTATGTTGAAAACAATACAAACCGGGTTGGCTATAAATCGTTGACATCAGACGAAATAATTGATCAGGCACGTTGTATACAAAAAGCCCTTCCGCCGGGGATACGGAGCAGTTTATATGAAGTTCAAGCTTTTGTCTACTGATCCGAAACTGCCGTTTTGGATAAAAAAATGGATTATTATTTATATTATCTGGTCAGTTGTATATTTGTATCTTTACGGATAATCTATATTTACAGCGGATGGTTTTTCTTTTCCGGTACTGAGGTGCGTTTCATGATAATATCTTGAATGATTTTTTTTGCCTGCGGGGTACTCTCAACCATTTCTTTAAGCGGTTTACCAGGTAAAGAAAGTATGCGGACACCCTGTTCGCCTGCTTTAACGGTACAGGTCACCGGTTTTTTCATAAACAATGATATCTCGCCAAAATAAGATGCACCCCCCAGCGGAACATTTCCTTTTTTAAGGCAGACCACTGCATTTCCTGATCCCACGATATACAAGGCTTCCGAGATTTCTCCTTTCATTAGGATCATCTCACCGGGATTAAAATTACGCATCTGTGCTTCACTAATAATCTGCATAAGCTGTTCATCTGAAAAGCAGGTGAGCAGATTTACATTTTTAAGCGCAGGTATTAAAGCTGATTTTTTGGTTTCTTCGATATCTTCCCATTCACTCATAATCTATTATAATATAATATATTATAT
>JBDRMW010000168.1:0-6747 GCA_043811735.1 bacterium | reverse complement strand
CCTTTAACTTTTACCAGATGGTCTAATGGGCGCAATACAGAATTATGTTCGATCCCGGAAATAACTGCACGGTCACCCGGCTGCCAGTTTATTCCATGAATAGCTATATTAAGGCCGTCTGATGCATTAAAGGTGAAAATTATTCTGTTAGGATCAGGTACTCCTAATAATTTAGCCAGCAAACTTCTTGTTTCATAAATCATTTCGCCGGTTTGTATTGCTTTAGGATATGCCCCCCTGCCTGCAGAAGCACCAATATAAGTGCCAAAATGAGAGACTGCTTCCATAACTTCGGGAGGTTTTGGATATGAAGTAGCTGCATTATCCATGTATATTTCAGAATTGTCAGAAAGTTTAAGGTTTTTCATGAGTTTTATTAATTTTTAATTGCCTCAATAGTTCCGCCGCCTAAGAGCGTTTTGCCCGCATAAAACACGATCGCCTGCCCCGGGGTAACGGCATGTTGTGCAGTAGTTAATCTTACCTGTAATGCACCGCCCTGAAACTGTTTAATCTTAGCTTTTACCGGCTGGTGCCGGTAACGTATTTGTGCTTTAATATTGGCAGTCTTTTTGGGTAATCTGCCTGATACCCAGCATATATCCGCTGCAATTAGATTTTTTGAATGAGTTTCTTCTCTATCCCCTGCAATAATCACATTTTTATCGGGATCAATCCATAAAACATATTTAGGGCCGGGAACGGAAAGTTCCAAGCCTTTTCTCTGCCCAATAGTATAATAAATAAACCCTTTATGTGTCCCGATTTTTTTTCCTTCTTTGTCATATATAATACCGGGCTTAAAAACCCGGGAAGAATTTTTTTTTATAAATTCAGGGTACGTGCCGTCTTCAACAAAGCATATTTCCTGGCTTTCTTCCTTGTCTGCATTAGGAAGCTTGTGTTTTTTTGCTAATGCGCGAACCTCTTGTTTGGTATATTTACCAACAGGAAAAAGCAGATGTTTTAATTCCTTTTGGGTAAGATTATACAGAAAGTAAGATTGATCTTTGCCGGTGTCTCTGCCGCGGGATAATACATAATTTTCCCCGACTTTTTTGCATTGAATATAATGACCGGTAGCTAAAAAATCAGCTCCCAATGCTTTGATTTTGTTAAGTAATACATCAAACTTGATTACGCGGTTGCAGGTGATGCATGGATTAGGTGTTTTACCTGACACATAATTGTCTATAAAATCTTGTATAACGGTTTGCTTAAATTCTTCTTTTAAGTTAAGCGTATAATGCGGAATCCCTAATATGCGGGCTGCTTTTTTAGCCATATAAATATCTTCTAACGAGCAGCAGCTGCCGAATGTTGAGGTTCGGTGTGGTGACGGTTCAAACAGGCTCATACTTACGCCGAATACCTTATAACCTTGTTGTTTTAATATCAATGCAGCTGCTGAGCTGTCTACCCCGCCGCTCATGGCTACGCCGACAGTTTTCATGAAAACTACTCCGTTGATTGAGATGATTTGGTCTTCTGAGACGTGGGATTTATTTGTTTTCTGCCCTGTTTAAGTAAATAATCATTTATCGCTGAATGGAGCGCTCCCTGGGCAAGCACACTGCAATGCATTTTTATTTTAGGCAGACCTCCTAATGCTTCTGCAACTGCCTGATTGCTGATTTGTAATGCATCGGCAATAGATTTTCCTTTTACCAGATCAGTAACCATGCTTGAGGTAGCAATTGCTGCACCGCACCCGAATGTTTTAAATTTTGCATCTATAATAATATCGTTTTTAACTTTTATATATAATCTCATAATATCCCCGCAAACCGGGTTACCCACATTGCCGATACCATCCGCATCGGGAATCTCACCCACATTATGAGGATTTTGAAAATGTTCCATGACTTTGGTGTTATACATATTTATTCCAATTAATGATGAGTATTTGAATCTTCGGTATATGCCGTTTCTACGCCTTTTTGTTTGTCTTCCCACAACGGAGAGATTGATCGTAATTTTTCTATTATTCCAGGCATGGTTTTTATGACGTAATCGATATCTGATGCTGAATTGCTTCTCCCTAAAGAAAATCTAATTGACCCATGCGCCGCTTCTATCGGGACGCCCATTGCCTTTAAAACATGTGAAGGTTCCAGGGTACCGGAAGTACATGCGCTTCCGGTTGAGACTGCCAAACCTTTTATATCCATGGATAAAATGATGCCTTCACCTTCAATAAATTCAAAACTTATATTCAACGTGTTTGAAAGGCGGTGTTCCGGATGACCGTTTAATTTCGCATAGGGGATTTTTTGCATTAAGTTTTTCTGCAGTTTATCTCTTAAGGTTCTAATTCGATTTTCTTCACTTAGCATATCTTCAGCGCTCAGTTCAAGGGCTTTTGCCATGCCGACTATGCCTGCAATATTCTCCGTTCCTGCCCGTCTATTCCGTTCGTGATGGCCGCCGTGCAGCAGAGGAACTAAATGTATTCCTTTTTTAATATACAGCATCCCGGTACCTTTGGGCCCATAAAACTTATGCGCTGAAAGACTCAGCATATCAACAGAGAGTTTTTGCATATTAATGGGCAGTTTACCGCCTGCCTGCACCGCATCAGTATGAAAAACTATATTTTTTTCTTTGCAGATACGGGCTAATTCTTCGATCGGCTGAATAGTTCCCACTTCATTATTAGCCATTATTATGCTTGCCAGAATGGTCTTGTTAGTAATAGCTCTTTGCAAATCAGCGGGGCTCACCCTGCCGTATTGGTCACAGGGAAGATAGGTAATCGTGCATCCGCGGTGTTTGTGAAGATACGCGCATGAATTGAGTACCGCATGATGTTCTATGGATGAAGTAATTATATGATTGCCTTTATTTTTTAATGATTCTGCTGCGCCAATTATTGCTAAATTGTCTGACTCAGTTCCTCCTGAAGTAAATACTATCTCGGTTGATTCTTCTGCATTGATTAAACGGGCTAGTTTTTCTCGGGCATCTTCTAAAGCATGCTGCGCAGCCTGGCCAAAATGATGGACACTTGATGCATTGCCGAAATTGTCCGTCAACAACGGCACCATCGCATTTTTCACTTCAGTACGCACCGGCGTGGCCGCATTATGATCTAAGTATATGCGTTTTATCTCTTTCATTTTTTTCAGTTTTTTACTTTTTGATTACTTCAATGCAGATATCAGGGCACATCTGATAACACATGCCGCAGCCGGTGCAGTCAGCTTCATTCACAAACTTAACCGGATAATACCCTAATTTATTCATCTGTGGAGATACCATAATGCACTGTTTTGGACAGGCAGTAATGCATAATTCGCATCCTTTGCATATATCTTTATTGATACGGATTTTGAACAATGCTTTTTTGTGGGTTTTCATCATTACCTTATCCTGATTTTTTTAATATTTCTTCAGCGTGTTTAAGACTGATCTCACTTAAAGCTTTACCCCCAAGCATACTGGCGATCTCTTTTTTCCTGGTTTCGCCGGTTAGTATTTCTACCATTGTTTTTGTCCGATTGCGGTTTACCTCTTTGCTTACACGAAGATGATTTTTTGCGCATGAAGCGATTTGAGGCAGATGGGTGATAACAATAACCTGATTAGTCAGAGCCAAGGCTGATAATTTATCTCCCACCACACTGCCCATGCTGCCGCCGATACCTGCATCAATCTCGTCAAATATGAGCGTGGGAACCTTATTATGGTTTGCTGCCACTGTTTTCAACGCAAGCATAATGCGGGATATCTCTCCGCCTGATGCAATTTTCCGTAAACCCTGAGGTTCCTCCCCCGGATTGGGTGATATGACAAACTCAACCGTATCAATACCTGAAGCAGAAAACTTATAATCTCCTTTTTCATCGATTGACTGATCCACTTTTATTTCAAAGACTGCTTTGGGCATTCCCAACGAACGGATTTCTTTCTGCATTAATGCGGCAAACTGAAGGCCGTGTTTTTTCCGTACAGAAGAAACTTTTTGTGCCTTAAGAATCATAGTATTTTTTAATTCTTTTAGGCGAATAATCAGTTCTGATTTTTTTTCATCAAGATTCTCTAGATAATCAAGCTCTTTTTTTATTTTTCCCTGAAAATCTTTAATCTCAGCAATACTGCTGCCGTATTTTTTCTTTAACCGCTCTATCTGGTCTAACCGGTTCATCAGTTTATCCAGCAATGCCGGATCATTCTCAAGACTTGACCTAAATGTTTCAATACGGCTTATTATATCCTCACACTGATAAGTCATTTCATCAACCTGTGAAACGGAATTCCCAAAATCACCAACAACCTGATTAATTGTTTCTAATCTGCTTTTAAGTTTAATTAAGTGATCTTTAACCGAATTATCTGATCCGTATAAACAATCATACGCCTGCGAAGCAGCAAGATTTAATTTATCGGCATTTTTTAAGCGGGGAATGTGAGACTCTATCTCTTCTTCTTCATTCATCTGGAGTTTTGCCTGTTCAATTTCTTCATATTGGAATTTAAGTAAATCGATGCGCCGGGCTTTTTCCTGTTCATTAAGCTTGTGGGATTCAAACTCCTGCATTTGAGTTTTATATTCATCGTATGTCCGGCGGAATGACTCCAGCAAGGGTTCAATAGTACCGTAGCTGTCAAGCATATTACGCTGTTCCTGCAGGTGCATAAGGCTTTGGTGTTCATGCTGGCCGTGCATGTCAACTAAATATTCACCAATACTAATAAGCGTTCCTAAATTTACCGGCTGATCATTGACATAGCATCTCCCTTTGCCTGATCGTGCTATTTCCCGCCTAATAATAAGACTCCCTGCATCGTCACTCAGCCCTAAGGTATCAATATAATTTTTAAGTTTATGATTTTTTTCTATGTCAAAGATCCCGGTTGCACTGCAGAGCTCTGTTCCCTGCCTGATAAGTGAGCTGGAAGCACGTTCTCCCAAGAGAAGTCCCAGCGCTTCAATAAGAATTGATTTTCCGGCTCCGGTTTCACCGGTTAAGACATTAAACCCATCCGTAAACTGCACGGTTATATCTTCAAAAAGCGCATAATTTCTGATGCGAATTTCTTCTAACATAAGGTTACCATTCTCATTTTAACTTTATATTTTTTGACATTGACGTTGGTGTTGAAGTTAATGTTGACTTTGATGTTGACTTTTTCTTATAACTTATAACTGACAACTTCTTCTAACGTTTCCCCCATCCCATTTTTTCTCTTAATATTGAAAAATAATTATGTTTTGGATTAGTTACTAACAGCAGATCATGCAGAGACCGTTTAATTATGATTGTTGTTCCGGTTTTGACCATTGCATTGATTTGGCCGTCAACTGATAAAATTCCTTTATCACGTTGATCAAGTTTCTTTATTACAATTTTAATGGTTTCCCGATCCGATACAATAATCGGGCGCTGAGCAAGCGTATGCGGGCAGATCGGAGTTATAATAAAAACACCGATTGAGGGGTATACAATAGGCCCTGAAGCTGCCAACGAATAGGCGGTTGACCCAGTCGGTGTTGATACCACCAGCCCATCACCCGTATAACTGGTTAAAAAACGATTACCTACCCAAACATCAAACACAATAACACGCGCAATATCCCCGCACCTCACCACACAATCATTTAATGCGGTTGCCTTAAATTTTCCCATGGTTACATCTATCATTAAACGTTGTTCAACATCATATGCACCTTTGATAACTTTTTTAAGCACGTCTAATGCATGGCTCCAGTCCATTTCAGCTAAAAACCCTAAGCTCCCTAAGTTAACTCCAAAAAGTGGTATTTTATGAGGAGCAATACGCCGGGCAATTTTAAGCATGGTGCCGTCACCGCCAAGCGCAATGGCAAGATCTATGCCTTTACCCAGTTGTGCTGATTCAGATGGAATTACTGGCTCGACATGGTGTGATGTAAGCCATTTTGTCAGCTTAGGAATAATAACACAAGCTTTTTTCTTTTCATTATTATAAAATAATGCTATTTTTTTCATAAAATCTACTTTTTAATTGGGGTTTAATTGGGTCAATTTAAAATAATATGAATTGTTTATGTATTTCAGCCTGTACTTCTTGGGCTTTAATATTATTTTCTGCAGATGCTTTTTGACATATCTGATCAATTTTCTGCACTTTTGACTGCAGACTGTCTATCATAAGATTAAATTTATCCTGAAGATCGAGCAGTTCATCGGTATTCCGCAGTTTTACCCGATAGGTTAGATTTCCGTCCCCAACTTCTTCACAGCTCTGCTCAAAACGATATATGGGGCCTGCCAATTTATGTGAGATAAAAATAGCAATAATAAGAATAATAGCCGCATAAATGACCAGGCGTGTCATTAAAAAGATATTATTAACGTTTAATACATTGATCAGTTCAGGCTCAAGTTCAAACATTTTTACTAATCGATAGTTAATATTATACCAGATATCAAAACCGATCAAAAACGTGGCGATGATCACTGCAAAAAAAGCAATGAGTGAAAACCGAATCTGAAAAGATTTTTTTATAAGCACTATTCTGCGTTTCTTTTTCTCCATATTACCCTCCTCGTATTGATTTTTTGAGTATACTTTAAAATCCCCCACTTTGTCAACGTAGCATTGCGGTTTAAAAAAGAATGCTTGTTCTGTAACGTTCAAAGGTGGACAGCTGGGAACGTAAAAGTGGAGAAGTAGTTCTTTTGAGTTCTTTTAGACGGTAAAGTAGAAAATGAAAAAAAGATTTTTAAGAGAAAACGCCTAAAATTAGCCATTAAATGCAAA
>JBDRMW010000167.1:0-7713 GCA_043811735.1 bacterium | reverse complement strand
GTGTCCCTAACAGATCTTTACATTTGCAGAGGCCATGTTACTCGTATCAATTAATATTTTTTTTACTGCATTATAAAATGTTGAGGCAACATGATAAAGCTTCTTTGGACTGCATACTGCGCGTTCTCTTCTTCCTTTACCCGTTAAAACCAGGATTCCCTTGCCGCCAAAATTCCATGCCATATGCACATCTGCCGATTTATCACCAACGGCATACGAACTGGATAAATCAATATTAAACTTTTTACCGGCTTTTTTTATCATGCCGATATTTGGTTTTCTGCAAGAGCATTTTTGTTCCGGCAGATGCGGACAGTAATAAACAGCATCAATATATGCATTATGATCTTTAAATATTTTTAGAAGTTTATTATGAATCTGATGCAATCGCGCAATAGAAAGATATTTCCGGTCGATTGCTGATTGATTGGTAGTCATAATGATTACATAGCCGGCTTTTTTTAACATGCTGAGGCTTTTATATGTGTTTTTGTAAACGCGTATATTTTTTGGGTCAGTTAAATAATTCACATCACGAATTAATGTTCCATCCCTGTCAACAAACACCGCGCTTCGTTTTTTATTCATTTCCACTTCCTGTTATGCCGAGTATAAACCATAAAATTAAATTAATCTCTGAATCAAAAAATGCATTCTCTGTCAAACACATAATAAGGAATCCGGCAAAACAAGCAAGTCCCGCTGCAGCCATCTGGCCGCGCAACGACCATATCTGGTTTTTCCACGCATAATACCACATCATTCCCATACAGACGAGCATCCACAGGTAGACGCCAAAACCAATGATGCCTCGTTCAGCAGCTACCTGAATATACTGATTATGCAGTTCTGACCATCTTCGTTTATCGGGAATACCGGGATCTTGGTATTGATCATAAATAGATTTCAATGTATGCGGGCCAATGCCCAGCAGCGGATAATCCTGCAGGATATTGATCCCTGTTTTCCATAATGATATGCGCACCCTGTTCGACTCTTTGCTGCCCATATCAAGACTTAATATACGGCCTCTGACGCTGGGAATAAGAAACATCAGAACCGCAATACACGCCACAGCAATTGAAATATATCTCACCCGAATAATCTTTTTCTTCTTTACCATTAATAATACGGGGATCCCTGCTGCCATTGCAAGCCAGGCCCCGCGGGAAGAGCTCAATATAATCGCTGTAACAGATATTAAACTTGCGGCAATCCAGCCGATTCTTTTGACCGCATGCTTTTCGATAATGACAAACGTTATCATTATAATTAATCCAAAAAATGCAGCTTCCGCATAGGTGATCGGATGGCTCCGGCTGCTCATTACTCTGCCTTGTTTTAACGCTAATTCGTGCAATACACCGTCTGGAAAGCTGATAAGCCAGGAAGGAATGTTTGTTAGATTCCCCTGCAAACTTACATCTATGCCGATAGTATATTGAATCAGTCCGAATAAGGCAGCAGCAGCGGTAAATAATGCAAATATTTTCAAACAGGTTAATCCTTCTTTTTCGTTCAGACCGTATACGTACACATACAAAGTTATAAACAGGAGCTCCGAATGAAACCGGGAAAGTGAATAGAGCGGCTGCAGCCCAAAGATGCTTGAAACAGCATATACTGCCAGGCCCGTTATAAAGGAGAATTCAATTGCTTGTTTCTTATAGGCAAACTGTTTCTTATGAAAATAATACTCTAGAATTACCACAATTAACAGGAGCATTATCCCGATATTTGCCAGCGCCAGAGAAAAAGCAAGCCCCGCGGCGCATACAAACATCGAACATTTCTTCATGGGAGATAGTATAGAATCGATTTTCATTGTAAGAATTTTCTTAATGCATCAAAGAGCAGATGCTCCCCCTCTGTTATATGCAATACAATATGCAATACATACAACATATTTATTGGATGAATTTGCTGAGGAATGCGCACCGCATCCTTCGCCGTAGTAACAATTATTGAGTTATGTTTTTCTGAAAAAGATACTATATCATCTAAATCCCTTTGAGTAAATACATAATGATCCGGATATGAATTAATCTTAACAATCGATGCGCCTAATAATGCAACTGTCTTCGTAAAGGAATCCGTATTTCCGATTGCACTCAAAAGCGTAACCTTTTTCTCCCGCAAAAAAGATATCTTGTGCGCACAAGATGTACCATGCCCGGTAAGCTGCACCGGCATATGTTCACTGGTTAAAATATGCGCGGATTTATTATGCCTTAATATGATTGTTTTGATATCATCAATCTCCGCTGATGAGACCAGGTTCCCATGAGTTAACACAACAACATCTGCCCGTTTCACCGCATTGAGAGGTTCGCGCAGATGTCCTGCCGGTATCAGCCTGCCCCCTCCCCAGGGATTAAGACAATCAACCATTAAAATATTCATATCCCTATGAATACCATGATGCTGAAATCCATCGTCTAAGAGAATGAGGCCGGGCTGGAATCGTTTCACCATCTCTCTGCCGCCTCTGATTCGGTCATGATCAACAATGATCGGCACTGACGGCAGTTCTTGGCTGAGCATTAATGCTTCATCTCCGGCTTGCCTGTATGCAGCAACAATCTTAAATCCGTCAGATACTATTTTAGTCCCCTTTGAATTTCTTTTATATCCTCTTAATAAAATCGCCGGTTGTTGTTTTAAATCAATGATTTTTTTTGCAATCATTATTACTGCGGGAGTTTTGCCTGTACCTCCGGTAGTCAAATTGCCAACACAAACGACCGGAACATCAAGCCGTTTAACCGGTAATATTCCTATACGATACCCGGCCGAACGCAGAGCACAAATAATGCGATAGATCCAGGACAATGGGATCAGCAGTACGTTTAAATATATGCGTATATTCATTTATGTCTGAAGTTTTTCCGCATGGGATATATTTTTATCCATACGCTTTAAGAGTAATATAAATTTTTCTTCAACCATTTCAGGTCTGATATATTTCATGCAGAGATGTCCGATATCACAGGTGTTTTTATTACATCTGATACACGCCAGATGTTCAGCCTGAAGAAATTCCTGATGAAGACTGCCGGATTCCCAGCTGACCGGATCATTCGGTCCATATATCGTAATCGTGGGCACATGCAGCGCTTCAGCCATATGCATGGGGCCGTTAGAGTTTGCAATAACAACGCTGCACTGCTGAATTAATGCCCCTAACATGCGCAGATTCAACAACGCTGGAATTATCGGCTTTTCTTTCATTCTGATCCGCACGTTCTCAACAACATCTTCTTCACCGGGCCCCCACAACATAATAACATGCGCATTATGCCTGGTGATTAATCTATCGCAAATTTGAGCATAATATTCAGGCAGCCATTGTCTTGTCTGCCGTCTGGATGCCGGCGCAATACCAACCAGTATCTTATTAGTATTAAGCGTATATTTTTTAAGAAAATATTCGATTTCCTGACGTTCAAGACCGTTCACATACATGGCAGGGCCTGAATGGGAGATTGATAATCCTAAACGTTGCAATAACGCAAGCTTAAAATCTACAACTGATCTCCTCCCGGGTATAATCTGAGCACGATGATTATACAATCTTCCCCTGACCGGGTAATTAAATCCTGCTTTAACCCGGGCGCCGCTGAGCGCGGTCAGCACGCTTGTCCGCGGATTTCCCAGAAAATCCAATACCCAATCATATTTTTGCCGGCGGATAAAATAAATCCACTGCAATGAATTAGATTTTTTATATATATGTATTTGAGATATATACGGATTGTTCTGCAATATTTCCCCTCCGGCTTTTTCGACTAAAAAATCAATTCGGCTTTGCGGAAAACTGCGTTTCAATGATTCAACGGCCGGGGTGGTCAGCAGGACATCTCCCAGGCGCCTGAGCTGAATAACCAGTATTTTTTCAGGATTATCTCTATCCATTTCTTAGATTCTTTAGAATCTGGATTTTCCTCTCGTTAGATTCAAATGAAAATCAAACATCGTATCATCCCCCCGGATAAGCAGTCGTTTCAATTGATAGGGGCTTGCCCCGAGATCAGCTTTTCCCTGCTTGATACTGCAGGCATAGGAATAACCGGAATTCTTCATTACTGCTTGTACACGATCAGTATATGCTCCCTTGCCGTAAGGATAGGCGAAAGAAACAATTTGTTTTTTGACCAGTTCACTCAATTTTTTCTTGGATAAAACAATCTCTTCATACAGTGTTGTGTCTCCAACGCGCTCAAGATTTGGATGCGTAAGGGTATGTGATCCTATTTCATGCCCGTCGGCTATCATATGCAGTAATGCACCTGTGTTCATCATGGGTATCCGCGCCTCGGCAGCCGGATTATGCCAGAAATTATCTTTGCCGAGAGCTTCAACAGCAACAAAAAATACCCCTGTATAGCCGAACTCTTTCAAGAGGGGAGCGGCAATTTCATAATTATTACGGTAGCCGTCATCAAACGTAATAATAACGGTTGATGCATCGCAAATCTTACCTTGTGCGATTTCCTCAAACGTGATGGTTTTATAGTTTCTCTTTTTTAAATATGCCAGCTGTTTAATAAATTTATTTTTGGATACCCACAACTTTTTTAAACTTGAATTTTCGGGAGGATCGCCTATTTTGTGATACATTAATATCGGCACTCCGCCGGCGGGTAATCTCCACCAATTCCACCGGGATAAAGCAGCGAGCAGCAGAAGCACAACCACAACCAACACATATATCCACATCATGCCGATTAACCGCCTTTGTTTTCTTGTTCAATTTTTCTTAGTTTTATATATTTCATAAGCGCATAATGAGATGATATGAGTGCATATATAAATCCCGGCATCCCGTCTAAAAATCCAAGCCTGCCGATATATCGAATGACAAATTCAAGCGGAAATCGCAGCACGTGCCATACATGAAACCGATTGCCTTTGGCATATTTCTCTTGTGCTATCAATGAAGTATAATTATCTGATTTCTCAAAATATTCTTTCAAATCTTTATAACTATAATGCTCAATGGGATGTACGAGCATGCCGATACTTCCGTTAATCTGAATACCCTCATGTATTTTTTTTGCTCCATATTCAGATGCAGATTTTTTAAAAAGACGTATATGCGACTCATGCCGGGATCTTCCGAATCTCATGCGCTTCCCCATAAAATAAAAATGAAAAGGAATTTGATACCCTGCATGCACTGATTTGTCTGATTTTTTCCATTCACGTATTTCATGAGCAAGGCCCGCTGTGAGACGTTCATCTGCATCAATTTGCAATATCCAATCATATGCAGCCCGGTTGACCGCAAACTGTTTCTGTTCTCCAAATCCCTTGAACTTATGCTGATAGATTTTCCCGGTAAAGGATGTACATTTTTCTACGGTGCGGTCTGTTGAGAAGCTGTCCACAATAATAATTTCATCAACCGCCGGCGCAATGCTCGTCAAACAGGCGGTGATATCATGCTCTTCATTATGAACAATAATAACTGCGCTTAAACGTATCACGTGAGACTCCGATAAATATCTGCCGTCTGTTTAACCGTATATTCAATATTAAAATCACGGACTTTGGTCATGCCGTTTTTTCCCATTTCATACGCCCGCGGTGTATTGCGCAGCAGTTCGATTATACGATCAGCCAATGCAGAAGGATTCCGCGGCGGAACTAAATATCCTGTGTTATCATGTTCTACGATTTCAGGAATACCTCCGACATTTGTTGCAACTACCGGAATACCAAACTTCATCGCATCAAGCGTGGTTGTTCCCAGTCCCTCAAGGTATGATGATGATACATATATATCTAACAGCTGAATAATTGACATAACATCATCTCTGAATCCGGTCATAATGATATGTGATTGCATTCCTTTGGCGCGTATGTGCTGTTCAATTTCATTCTTCAGACCGCCTTCTCCGACAATTAGGAATGTGGTCTTAGGACAGATCTGTATAACTTTCAAAGCTGATTCAACAAACGTATGGTGGTCTTTGTGCGGAGCAAGCGCTCCAATAATGCCGACGACTTTATGATCATCAGGAATACTCAGTTTGAGTTTTAAAGTATCTGTATTGATTTCACTGTGTTGATTCAAACGCACACCGCTTTTAACTACTGAAATATATTTTTCATTGATGCCGTCGCTTAAGAGCACTTGTTTGATACCGTCAGAAACAGCGATGATGCGGTCAGCCCGAGTATATTTCCATTTGCTGAATATATTTTTCCGTAAATGAAAATCCACGCGTCGCGAGGCGATGATGGTTACCGGTATCATGCATTTGACCAGTGCCGCAATTCCTAACGCATGAGATGAATGTGCATGTATAAGCTTAACCGCATGCTGTTTGATTATTTTTTTAAGCTTAAAAGCCGCAATAAGATCCCATTCCCCCCGCATATTAAAATCAATTACGTTTTTGCCGGATTGCACCATTTTTTGAGCAAAAGGAGCATGCATCGGAGCAGCAATAATACTGTTAAATTCGTGCGTTGGAAGCATACTAATCAGAAACGCGGCCTGCCGCTCACCTCCCCGCCAGGTTTTTTCAGTATTAATATGCAGGATGTTTAATGGCATCTTCATAAACAACCTCATGATGTTTTATAAAATGTTTCAATGAAAACGTCGTTTCTATACTTTTACGCGCATATTTGCCCAGGGTGGTGCGTAAATGAGAATCTCTTATAAGTCTTTTTATTGCCTGCGCCATCTCCAGCGGACGAGCCGGTTCAACCAGGAGGCCGGTTAATTCATGAGAGATTATATCCGGAATACCGCCGACGCATGTGGCCACCACAGCCCTTCCGGATGCCATCCATTCTAATACAGCCCGCGAGACTGCTTCTGAACTGATTGAGGATATAACCCCAATGTGACAATTCTGCATTTCAAGTTTAACTGAATGAGAATACCCTAAGAAATCCACATTATGTTGTATTCCCAGCGATTGAGCATACGCACGCAGGGTTTCAATGGTCACCTGCTCTTCCTTGCCGATAACCAGAAGCTTAACCCGGGGATAAGCAGAGACTACACTTGCCATTGCTTCAATAAGGAAGCGATGTCCTTTCACCGGATCTAACCGTGCGACAACAGCGATTTTTATTAATGTATCTGCAGGCGGCTCAGGCAGGTAAGTAAATGCAGAAGCATCAATACCCTGGGGAATTAAAGAGATCATTTTTTTATTAAACTGAGGGAATATTTTTTCATATGCTTTTTGTATAAATCTTGACGGCGCAATAATCCGGTGTGTACGTGACAATACTGCCCGCTTTAAAATACTGGATGCTGGGAGCCGTATATCGCATCGTGTCCGAATAATCCGCGCCCGTGTTCCTACAAATAAAACCGCCCAAAGATGTGCACGGCCGGTATGCACATTAATAATATCAGGTTTAAAAGTGGACACATGCCTGTATAACGAGAGCCAGGGCAAAAACCCTTTTATTTCATACGTGGATAATCCAAGGTTTTGTGCTTGAATTATGGGAGATTTCCCCTTTAATCCGGCAAATATGACCTCATGCCCTTTATCTTTTAGTCCGTTAGATAAGGTTAATGCATAATTAACTATGCCGCTGTCCCAGCGTTCATCAACAATCTGCAATATTTTCATAAGGTTCTGTCTTCTTGGTCTTTTTTAATTCTTAATTATTAATTCCAAATTATAAATTATAAATTATAAATTATGAATTATTAATTGCCTTTTCAATCATTTCATC
>JBDRMW010000166.1:0-7071 GCA_043811735.1 bacterium | reverse complement strand
TAATCATTATGTAAATTTATTGTAAATTTTTTTAGGATTAATACACACCCAGTTTTTTTAGGAGTTTGAATGTGTTTTTCTGCAGGTTTTTATTTGGTTCATAGACCAGCCTGTCTTCGCAGTATCCTTCAAATATGGGGGCAAGGATTCCTGAAACAAGCGGCCATGCTGCTTTAAACTCTTCTGAATCTTCACTTTTTGACAGCACACTCGCCGGCACTATTTTTGGAAATTGAGCTTGCGTTTTAAGCTCTTCAAATGTCTTTTCTTTTTCTATTTTTTTAACGTATTCTTTTGCTTGATTAACCAGTTTAGTATTATATGCATTAGTCAGCCTGCAATGTGCACTAGTGAGCACGTAGAATTTGAACTCATCAACTTTATCCAGTTTACCCGATTTTGATAAAATATTAAATGCATTTACCCGTTTGTTCCAATCCTGAATTGGTTCGAATTGCTGAACTTTACTAAATGGAACGGATTTCAACATATCACGCAGTTTCTCAGCATATTTCTCAATATAATATTTTTGTATTATGTTTTTTGCTTTTACCGCTAATTTATTTTGAGGATCTTTTTCTAATACCTGATCCAAAACATTATAAATTATTTGCTGATCTGTATCTTTAAGGCCGAGTTCAAGAGCGTTTTCAAAATAGATGATACTGGGTGCATAATACATGCCATTTTGCATTGTTAGCTCAGCTGATGCCCTGCCAGCCTCGTATTGAATGATGGGATCATCTTTTTCTTTTAATGCAAGCAGTTTGATTTCTTCGAACATGTTTACAAGCCTGTCTTCTTCTTGTTGCCCTTTTTTCCTCTGTTTAAAAACTTTATAACGTTCAGCCTGTGCACCAATATATAATCTACGCAGGTTTAAACGAAGCTCTTGAGAGACCGGCATTCCTTCGGCAGCTTCGTTTAAAAAAATGGAGGCTTTGTTCCAATCATGGTCTGTAACTAACTGATTTAAATAACCTTCGGAGCTTTGTGCATATAATCTCTTGTATATTTTATTCTCTGGTTTATCGTGAAACTTCTGTTTAATATTGCGGAATACAAACTCATAATTTCCGGCCTTAATCTGCTTCTTCAGGGTCTTATATTGAGGCCCCGTAAATCGCTCAATATACCGTGAAATCGGCGTCTGCACCGTAAACTCAATAATCCCTCCTATAATAGTTAATGCTAGAAAAGAAATTATTGTCAGCCATATTTTGTTTGAAAAGAATATTTTTATTTTTTGGGGCGGCTGATCTCCCCCTGAAACCGTACCGTGCATATCAGCCTGTTTTGAATCATCTTTTGCATCATTGTTTTTACTATTCATGAATTAACCCACTTTCATAATTAACCGCCGGCACAGTGAATGACTTAAACATATTTTTCATTCCAAACGCATTTCCAAGCAATACAGCAAGAGTTTATTTAAATATTTTTTTAATTCCTTCATCCCATTTAACAAATTCTACCCCTTGTGCAACCCTTTTTATGGAATCGTTAGACATCACGATTGCTTTAACAGCTTTCATATCTTTCTTAAGGTGTCTTAAATTTGTCGTGTTAATTGTGTCGGATTTATTTGTTGATTTTATTTCTACCAGGATTATTTCCTTTGTAGGTTTTTCAATAATTAAATCAATTTCCACCCCATCCTTTGTTTTTAAATAAAACATTTTATAATCTTTCTTGTAGTAATTATTCAAAATATAGATCTGCGTGATAACAAAATGTTCAAACGCTTTTCCGTATGCATAGGTGCGTTCTCTGTATTCAATTGAAAGAGTGTTATCTAATGCCCTCTTAATCCCTATATCTATAAAGTAAAATTTTGGCGATTGAATAAGCCTTTTCCGGGCAGAACTATGATACGCATCAAGGATAATACCTATGTATGTTTCTTTTAAAATATCATAATATACCTGCACTGTTTTTGTGGTGACTCCGATTAATGATGCTATTTTGGTATAATTAATTATATCACCGTTTGACTGAGCAGCTACTTCAAGAAAATTTCTAAATGGATCAAGGTTTTTTATTAAATGCTCTGCCCAAACTTCTTCTTTTAAATACGTAAGTTCGTATGCTTTCAGGAAGCTTATTTTATCACTGTTATTTTTAAACTTATATACTTGAGGCAATCCGCCATATTTTAAATACTCAATAAATTTGAAATTATTGTTTAATTCAATAAAACTCAATGGAAACAAATTGAAAACAAAAGCTCTGCCCGCCAGCATATTAGCACTGCTGCTTCTGAGTTTGCGGGCACTTGAGCCTGTCAATATAAATCTGAATCTATTTGGAGTTTTTTGGACAAACGTATGTATCAGATCAAGAAGTTTAGGTAATTTTTGAATTTCATCAAAAATAATGTATTTCACATTTTTATCTAACGTACCTAGTATATCCAAAACCAGTTTTGGATTTCGAGCAATACGATCTTCCAGATCAATATCCAGCAGGTCAAACCAATAGCTGTTGGACGCATTAAATGTATTTTGCAGATACGTTGTTTTTCCTGTTCCCCTGGCGCCGAATAGAAACGAACTATAAGAATATGATATACGAAGCAGTCTTGTATACATTGCTCCATTATTGTACGACATATATGGAGTACTGTCAAGAGGAGGATTTTTAGGAGCAAACAGGTTGATCCCTTTTTTAAAGAGATCTCTAATGGAAAATGCGGTCTATTTGAGTTTTGGTTTTGGCTTGGAGCAGTTTTTTAATGATCGGATCATGTGGTTTTGATTTAAGGAAAGATAGAGCGCATTTTATTTCTTCGTATTTTGCCGCCGGCACACTGAATGACCGCAAGCCCAAAGACAAAAAAAGCGGGTAATACTCTTCAAATGAAGCGATTTCACCGCAGAGACATACTTCTTTGTTATGTTTTTTTCCTGCAGCAATGATAATCTGAAACAATCGTATTAACGCAGGATGCATGATATGATACCGCTGTTCAGCAAATGCATTACCACGGGATGCAGCAAGCGTGTATTGGAGAAGATCATTAGAGCCGATATTAACAAAATCTACTTCTTGAATAAAACTCTCTGCCAAGAGCGCTGAAGACGGTGTTTCAATCATAACCCCGCATTTATATGTTTTTTTCTTCATCTGTAATTGATTCCGCGCATTGGTAAGCAGATTCTCATAACTCATAAAATCATGCAAATCACTTACCATGGGAAACAGGATTTTTAAATCACCATGCGTTCCTGCTCTGAGCAATGCTTTTGCCTGGGTAAGATATATATCATAGAAAAAATCAACCGCCCGGGCTCCCCGAATCCCCAAATCCGGATTTGTCTGCGGCGGCAAATGAAGGTACGGCGGCAGTTTATCAGGCCCCACATCGAGCAACCGCACCACCACTTCACGGGAAGCAGCTTCTTCCAAAATCTTTTTATATTCCAGATACTGCTCTTCTTCCGAAGGCGGTTGATGGCTTTGAAAAAGAAACTCGGTGCGCAAAAGTCCGATGCCGTCATAATAAATATCATGCAACATGGTCATTTCATGGGGTATGCTTACATTAACTTTAAGTTTAACTTTTTTTCCTTCTTTAGTTGCTGAAGGCAGAGATTTCCTGGAATCACATACTAATCTCCGTTGTTTTATTTTTTCAATTCTAAATCTATAATATTTTTCTGTTTCCTCGTCCGGATTAAGGATAAGTCTGCCGGATGAGCCGTCAACAATGAGTCTATCGCCGCAGGTAAACAGATGATCTACCGGTATACCAAACACAACCGGCACGCCGTATGACCTTGCCAGTATAGTTGCATGGGTGGTATATCCTCCCTCTTCAGTAACAAATGCAAGCACATTTTCCCGAGGGATATCCATAATCATACTTGGTACCAGTGTTTTTGAAGCAACAATAACCGCTTGCCGGTCGCCTGTCTCACAGACAAAATGCCCGCCGGCTGATCCAAATGACTCAATCAAATCATTTTTAATATCAATCAGGTCATGCGCAAGCTCAGCAAAATGGCTTTTCGTTTTTTTGTATTTTTCAATATATGATTCAAACACATCGTTAACCGCGTGTTCTGCATTGATCAAGTTAGTGCGAATAAGATCAGAGATTTTTTTTAAAATCCCGGGATCTTTGATTATTGCCAGATGCGCCGTAAAAATACCTGCTGCCTGAGTATCGGACGCTTCTTTAGACTTTTCAATCATGGCAGTAACTGAGCTTTCAGTTTTTTGCAATGCATCTGAAACTCTTTTAACTTCATTCTCAACCTGCTCTAAGGAGATGAGATAATGTGGAATAGAGCCTTCATGTTCAGTAGAATACAGGCAGATGGTGCCAATCGCAATACCTGATGAAGCTGATACACCCTGGATTGTTTTCATAGATTTAGTTTTATCCATACTAAGTTACTCCCAGCAGTTATCTTTCATAATACCTAAGAAACGAAACGCGCTTAAGACTGCTTTTGCTCCATCACCGGCAGCAATAATAATCTGTTTTTCCGGCACATCGGTAACATCACCGGCTGCAAAAATACATTTAATATTGGTTTCCGCTGAAGAGTTTACTTTAATCTCACCCTTCTCATTTTTGTCTATTATCCCGGCAAATCCCGTATTCGGCACTAACCCAATCTCTACGAAAACTCCCTGTAATTTAAGTATCTTTTCTTTTCCGTTAGTTTGTATTTTTATGCCGCTGACAAACTTTTCACCCATAATCTCTAGAACCTGCGAATCGTTTAACACCTCAACTTTTTTATCTTTCTTTATTTTCTCCTGCATAACCGGGTCGCCGGCCAGCTTTGATTGAATATTAATTACATAGACTTTATGTGCTATCCGAACCATCTGCAGTACCGCATCCAATGCAGAATTTCCTCCCCCGATTACCGCCACATCTTTGCCGGCGAATAATGGGCCGTCACAGGTAGCGCAATACGTTACTCCTTTGTTTTTATACGCAATTTCTCCGGACACATTAAGCTCGCGTGATTTTTTTCCTGAGGCAATAATTACGGTCTTTGTTTCATATTTATTTTTATTGGTTTTTATTCGTATGTTGTTTTTTAACTTCTCTATATCCCGCACTTCTTCATTTTCATAAACTTTAATATTATATTTCTTCATATGCTCCTGAAATTTTTCAACCAGCTCAGGCCCTGAAACCAATTGAAATCCCGTATAATTATCTATCTCACCGCTTAATGAGGCCTGGCCGCCTATATCTTTGGTGATAAGGATAAAATTCATATTTTTCCGGGCAGCATAGACCGCTGCCGTAATCCCGGCCGGCCCGCCGCCTATAATAATCAAATCAAACATACGTTACTTATCCTTAATATTCTCAATAATTCCCAGGAAGACAACTTGGGGAACCGCCATAAAAGACCTGCTTGGAGGCTTATATTCCTAATTATTCAGTGCTTTTTGTATAGCGTCTTTATCAAATCCAACAATATATTCGTTATCAATCGCGATAACAGGTACACCCATCTGCCCGGATTTTTCAACCATCTCCTGAGCTTTTGTCTGATCTTTGGAAACATCAAGATCCTCAAACGGGATATTGCTGTCTTTTAAAAACTGCTTTGCTTTAATGCAATACGGACAGGTTGGTGTGCTGTATACAGTTACTTTTTTAGACATAAAACATCCTCCTTTACAGGGTTTTTTTTAACTCGGACAAGCGGTTAAGATGTGTGTGCTCCTGAACAATTAAAGCATTAAGTAATGGATGATCTTTTGTAAGAACAATTTTTTTCATAGCTTCATAGAATTCAATTGAATCTTTTTCAAATCCTATCGCTATATCTAAAGCTTCTTTATCGTCCTTGATCTGTTCGGCTGTTTCTTTGCCTTTATGGGCTTTGGTAAACACATGCTGGCTTGCTAAAGCACGCATATATTCAAAATACTCGACAGGATATGATTCAGGCGGATCATATGCCTTAACCGAACTCAATATTTCTTTAAACACGTCTATATGGTCTTCTTCTTCCCCGGCAAGAAACTTAAATATTTCTTTTGCTTTTTCACTGGCAGATTTTAGTATAAGCGCTTCATAGAAATCCCTGCCGTTTACCTCAATCTGAATACCAATCTCAACAATCTCACTGCCTGAAAACATATTTCCCTTTTTGATGGCACCTGCTATTTAAATTTCGGCTTCTTTTATCCAGGCACCGTGGAGATTACAGTGTTCAATAGCGCTTACGGTGCCCTTCTGCACTTTAAGATGAAGCGCTGCTGCTGGATTTAAAACCTCAGGGTTTAACGTTACGCGGGATATAAATTCTTTATTGATATAAAAATCAATTGAACCTATAAAATGCTCTTTAAGCATCGGATGTAAGATTTCACCAACACGCACATGCACATCAACACAGCCTTCAATAAGTCCGCATTTTTTAACCACCGTGATTGCAGGAATATGCTTTTTCTCTGACTCGCCTTTTTCTGTCTTTTCCTGATCTGTTTTTAAGGCATCGCTCTTTTTGTCAAAAGCAGTCTTCGGCGCCCCGCAAACCGGACATTTCTCAGGCGCGCGTCCATTAATCGCTACATACCCGCACATCTTACAAACAAAACCTTCCATACCTTCCCCTTTTGGGGTCAGATCTTGACATGAGACATTTCATGTCTCATGTCAAGATCTGACCCCTGTTTTTTTAATAATTCTCTGCTTTTATTTCAAAATATGCCTGTGGATGATCACACGCCGGACATGCATTAGGTGCCTCTTTACCAGTGTGAACATAACCGCAATTGCGGCATTTCCATTCTACTTCAACTTCTTTTTTGAAGACTTCTCGATTTTTAATATTTTTAAGTAATTTTCTATACCGAATTTCATGTTTTTCTTCTACTTCGGCAATCTCAGTAAACTGCTTTGCCACCTTTTCAAAACCTTCATTCTTTGCTGTTTCAGCTGCATTTTTATAAAGTTTAGTCCATTCAATATGCTCACCCTCAGCCGCTTCTTTAAGATTCTCTGCAGTAGTGCCTATAACACCGGCAGGATAAGACGCATTGATTTCAACCTCCCCGCCTTCTAAAAGTTTAAAAAATCTTTTTGCA
>JBDRMW010000165.1:0-2305 GCA_043811735.1 bacterium | reverse complement strand
GCCATTTTACTGATTTTCAAATAGCTGAGTTTATTCCCGGAGGAGACTTGCTTGAAAAAGATAAAGTATACACATATCCTAATCCGGCCCGAGGAGATAATCTTTATTTTAAATATTATTCAGGTGATGATTCATATATAACCATAGATGTGTATAATGTTGCTGGTGAACGGGTAGCTCATCTTGCGGGAACAGGTCAGGCAGGGCTGGTAAGCCAGATAGCATGGGATATGAAACGATATGCATCAGGGATTTATATATATAAAATTGAAGCTAAAGCAGTATACGGTAACAGCAAGAAACATATAATAAAGAAACTGGCAATAATAAAATAAGGAGAACAACAATAACAAATACGAAATTTGAATATTGAAATTCGAAACAAATTCGAAGGATGAAATTCGAAATTTCAAACAAAGGCAAAAACGAAACAACCATGCAACAAAGTCGAATGGTTCAAGAAAATTAGTATGTTTGGAGTTTGGAAAATTGGGATTTCTGATTTGTTTCGAATTTCGGATTTAGAATTTCGAATTTTTTAATAATAAATAGGATTAAATAACTATGCAAAAGAGATATCTATTAATAGCAATATGCTTAATGGTTTCAACTCAAGGATGGGGGGAGAAGATTGATCCTAAGGCGGGGACTACTTCAGCTCCTTTTTTAAAGCTGGGTATTGGTGCGCGTGCGATTGCCATGGGGCAGAGTTATGCGGCAGTTGCTGATGATGCGACTGCTCCTGCGTGGAATCCTGCTGGAACGGCAAATCTTTTGTATAAGCAGATTGCTGCAATGCATCATATCCATTTTCAGGATATCAGCCAGGATTATATCGGATATATTCATCCGATGAAAAACTGGACCTGGGGAATAACTGCCCGAGGCCTTTTTTATCCTGAAGATCTGGAGAGAAGATCTGGTTTAGGAGAAGATATTCCCGAAGAACCATTAACCGCATTTACCGATAAATTCGGCGGCAATGATATTTCAACTGCTTTTAATATTTCAAAAACCCTGCAAAACAACATTAGTATAGGTGCGAACCTGCGGTTTATACGGCAAAAAATAGATGTTGAAACCGGTTCATCGTTTGCATTTGATCTGGGGTCATTAGGGAGTTTTCCAAAACATTGGAAAAAACCCTGGAAAGATCTCACCTGGGGCGCTGCGGTGCAAAATATAGGCCCCGGTATCAGATTTGTTGATAAAACGTATGATCTGCCGCTGAACTTTAAATCGGGGCTTGCCTATAGACCTTTTAAAGATGAGCTTATCTGTGTGCTTGATTATAATCATTCAATCGATAATTATCCGTATATCAGCACCGGTGTTGAATGGACATTTGCTCAACTATTAAGTTTTCGGACAGGGTATCGATATAAATCGCACGGCAATGATTTAGGACTGCTTTCAGGGCTTTCAGCAGGAATTGGATTAACCTTATTTAAAAAATCATCAGTTGATTACGCATTTCTTCCCCAGGGAGATCTGGGAAACACACACCGCATCAGCATGTCTTTAAGTTTTGGCGAACCAAAGAAGGAAGAGAAACCTAAGAAAATTTTTCTTCCGAAAATAATCCCTGAGGATTTAAGAAAATTTAGAAAAGCCGAAGTAATAATTCATCAGAAAAAAATAGCTTTCAGGAAAATTTATTCGTTCATAGAAGTTGTACCGCCTCCTGAAACACCGGTTAATCTGATAACATTTAATGCTGAGTATCCTGCCGGCCGGCCGTGTGAGCTGTCAATTGAACTTACCGAAGAATACAGCGTCAGTGATGAAATAAAATCTCTCCTGCCTGATAATTCATATCCCTATGCGATTGTTGCTATTAAGCATAATATAGGAAGAATGCCGGTGGCTAATATGAAAATATTATTTACAATCAACAATGCCTGGATGGAAAAATACAATATGGAACCCGGCAGTATACACATTATTAATTCCGACGGCGATATTCTAAGATCATCCCCGATGGAAGAAAAAGAATCATCAATAATTTTTGAAGCCCACCTGCCAACTCTATCGCGCTATCTCATAATCATTGGCCAATAACCATGCGCTACCTTTGTATAACGCGCGGTAAGCATCAAATCCTATTATCAAAATGGTTAATAAATCATCCAAATTCGGCTAATTTGGAACATCTGTGATACCTTTTATGAAGGAAATATCGGATAGTTACGGGGAATATTTTGCTAGATGCAAGTGAATTGTTTCTTGTGCATGAGAAATTAAGTTTGCTTGCGTTTCATCAAAAAGAAAAGGCCTCAAGGTTTCCGACTGTTTTTTGAGGTCA
>JBDRMW010000164.1:0-20763 GCA_043811735.1 bacterium | reverse complement strand
AAACAAAGAGCCGATTTTTTTCTTCAGCGCAATGATGAGCAAAACCATATTGGTAACCGCTGCTAACGTCGAAGCGGATGCAAGGCCGGTTATGCCGAATTCCTGCATTAAAATAACAGCCAATATTACATTCAGGACCATACAGGCAGAAGAAATAATCACCGGTTTTTTCATGTCCTGCATTGAAAAAAATGCGTTCGCCAGAATTTTAACCAGTGAAAATGCAATAATCCCGATTGCAAATGGTATCAAAGCCGCATACGTCATCGAGGTAGCACGTGCATCAAATGCACCCCGTTCAAACAAAAGCCTGATGATGGGTTTCCCTAAGACGGCCAGTCCCACAATAGACGGAATAACCAGGTATCCCACGATCTTAACGGTATGGCCTAAAATCTGTTTAAAATCATCGATTCTTTTTCTTGCTATAGCTTCAGAAAAAAGAGGCAGGGCAACACTGGCAGCAGCAATCCCGAACAAGGCTAAGGGAAGCTGTGTAAGCCTGTCTGAATAATAAAGCGCAGTTACTGAGCCTTTTGCAAGAAACGATGCTAAAAATGTCGCACTGATAAACATATTTATCTGATCAATAGAAATACTAAACATGGCCGGAATCATCAGGCGAAATACTTTTATTGATCCCGGATGATTAAATTTTATTTTTGGAATAACCCAATATCCTTTACCGAGGTATGAGGGCACCATAAATAACAACTGGCCGAATCCGCCGATCAACACCGCCACAGCCAATCCGATCACCAGCCGGCTCATCGCATACCCTTTTAAGAAAAAAGGAACGATTATCCCGATATATATAATGATTGAAAGGCTTAATGAAAGCGGGGCTAAGGCAGGAATAAAAAACTTCTTATGAACCTGAAGCACACCCATAAGGCATGCCGCAAGCGATATAAATATAAAATACGGCATCATAATGCGGGTTAACTTAATCGTTAACGTAAACTGGGCAGGATTATTTCTAAAACCGGATGCCAGAACATATATTAATTGAGGAGCAAAAATAATGCATAAAAAAGTCAAAAACAAAACAATAGTCAGCAAGTTCCCCATAACAATGCGTATAAATTTATATGATTTTTTTTTATCTTTTGCCACATACTGGGATAATATAGGAATAAATGCTGAAGAAAATGCCCCCTCACCGAAAAGACGCCTGAATAAATTTGCGATCCGGTAGGCCGCATAGAAGGCATCAGAGAATGCCGTTGCGCCGAAAAGATACGCAACCATCGCATCCCGAATAAAGCCCAATATGCGGGAAATAAAGGTTGCGGTGGTGATTGATCCTATATACGATGTTATTCGTTTATTTTTATTGACATCCATACATTATTTTGTTAAACTCAAAAGCCTAAAAATAATCTTGCTCGGAGGAACACTAATGGCAAAGCTTAAAACCGGACGACACACATCAGCACTTAAAGAAACCAGAAAGAACATTACCCGGCATATCTGCAACAAGTCAATTCATACGAATATTCGGTCGCTTTCAAAAAAACTCGAACAGGCTATTTCCGACGGCAATGTACAGTCTGCGCGTACGCTTATTAATGACACATTTGCCGCCTGGGACAAGGCCGCTAAGAAAAACATTGTCCACTGGAAAAATGCCGCGCGCACCAAATCACGGCTTGCGCTTAAGCTTAACAAACTGATCAAAACCTGAAATCTCCAGAACCAGAGCAGTTAATTTTGACTCGGGATTTATTTTACCTGTCTTGATCTCCTCATCGGCATCACTAATACGCTCCAAATACCCGGCAAGCTCCTCTGTATCAAACTGCGTAAGGTCAGAAAAAAAATGTTTCTCATAAAAATTATTAATATTGAGCGATGCGCGCACTTCTTCTTCATGCATGCCGGGACGTTCAAGCATCAGTTTTGCCAAAAACATTCGCCGGTATGCCTGGTATAATGAATATATTATTTTAACCGGCTCAACACGCTCATAAAGGAGCTGATGCAAAACCGCTATGGATTTTTTAGTATTGCGCGCCTGCAGGCTGTCCCGTAAATCAAACATATTATACAGATTAGTCTGACCGCAGATTTCAGCTGTTTCTTTTAATCCGATTACTTTTTTATCCGCACAATAAATAAGCAGTTTATCGATCTCATGCATAATCTGCATCTGATCATCACCCGCATCATCAACAATAAAGCGCGCCGCATCAGGAGAAATTGTTTTACCTGCTTCACTGACTCGTTTACTTACCATACGAGGCAGATCTTCCGGCCGGGGCCGCCAGAAATAAACGATCTCACCGATCTTTTGAATTTTTTTTACTATATAACTGCCCGCAATATCACGCTTTGGTCTGCATATATCAATAATAAGCAGTGTGGTCTCTGGCAGGGATTCTAATCCATCTGCTAATTGTTTCTGCTGTGCTGAGCTCGCTTCTTGAAGGTCTTTTACCTGCACAAACCGCTTACTGCCGATAAAGGGCAGCATCATCGCTGAAGTTAAAATATCGGAAACAGCCGCCTGAGAAAAAGAAAAGATCTCCCCGTTAAACGGCGACGGCCCTTCAGGAAATATAAACGAATTAAGAAGGTCCACATGCAGTTCTTTTTCAAATGTATTTTCTTCAGCGAATAAATAGACGTTCGCAAATTTTTTTATTTTCCAATTATGCAGCAATACTTGAGGCGTCAGAATGCCCATGTATTATCGCGGTGCAACCCGGTCGCTTATCCCGCTTACTGATCCGTAACCTTCTATGGTGCGTTTAACAATGTCGCGGGAAAGATCTTCCCATATAATTTCGCGCGCTTCTTCTTCGGTTATACCGCCCGGTTTGGTTGCGACAAAAAAGGTATATGCGCCTTCCAGGTTTTTCTCTTCCCACAATATCGTGTTTTTTACCAGATCCTCAAACCGAATATCGACGATAACCCATAGTTTGTACTCTTCAATAACCTGATTAGCGTCAAAGGTTATCGGCTGGAGAAGGTATTTTACTATTTTACCGTTTAATACGCCGTCTGCATTTTCTTCATTCGCAATGGCAATCCGTCCGTCACGCAAAAACTCATCGGTTAAGACCAGATTTAACCGTTCTTCAAGCCCGTAAACAGAAGTTTCATTCACAAAATGACGCACCGCAATCGCGCGGATATGAGACGGCAGAATAATCACCGCCGGCTGATATGCACCGCACCCCATAATACCCAACGCAAGCCCTGTTAACAACATTTTCTTCATAACTTCCCCCTTTTTTTGTATTTCATATGATCATAGCTGTCCAATTTGGACACGTATGAAATATGATCTAAGATTAATCCTTCATAGTTTATATAAATTCGAAATTCGAATATCGAAATTCGTTTTTTGCCTTACTTTACTACCAGATTTATTAATTGTTTTGGTATATAAATTGTTTTAATTATTTTTTTCCCTCCGATCCATTCTTTTATTTTAGGATCATCAACCGCCATCTTCTTTATTATATCTTCGTGTTCCCCTGCGGGAATGGATATTTTTGATCGAAGCCTGCCATTTACCTGTATAACCACTTCCGTAGTATCATCAGCAAGACAGCTTTCTTGAACATTAGGCCAGCAATTTCCCTGCAAAGGTTTTTCCTTTAAAACTTCAATCCATAATTCCTCGCACATATGCGGTGCAAATGGATACAGCAGTATTATCAGGGTTTTTACGCCTTCAATAAATGCGGGAGACGCAGTATTTCCAAATGTATTCAATTCATTGACCAGCTCCATAAGCGCTGCAATCGCGGTGTTTAACTGATACCGTTGTTCAATATCAATCGTAACGCGTTTTATCGTTTTATGGATAGTCCGTAATAATTTGCGCTCCTGATCTGAACGTACTGGTGCTGATGATTTTTCCTGCACGCTGAAGACTAATCTCCATACTCTGTTTAAAAACCGGGAACTTCCTTCAATCCCTGCATCAGACCATTCAAGTTTTTTTTCGGGCGGTGATGCAAAAAGAATATACAACCGTCCCGTATCGGCGCCGTATTTATTGACCACTAAGGAAGATTCAACAATGTTTCCTTTTGATTTAGACATTGCCGTTCCGCCCAGCGTAACCATGCCTTGGGAAAGCAGCCGGCTGAACGGCTCTTTGCAGGAAACCAGGCCGATATCCCGCATAAACTTATGAAAAAAACGCGCATAGATCAGATGCATGCATGCATGCTCTATCCCGCCGATGTAGAGATCCACCGGCATCCAAGAATCAACAATGTTCCGGTCACATGGTTTGGCGGTATTTTTGGAATCGCAAAAACGCAAAAAATACCAGGATGAATCCACGAATGTATCCAGAGTATCTGCTTCACGTTTGGCAGGTTTGCTGCATTTCGGGCAGGGCACATTAATAAAGTTTTTAGCATTTTCAAGCGGAGATTTTCCTTTACCGGTCAGTTTAATATGCGCAGGCAGTTCAACCGGCAGATCTTTTTCTGAGACCGGTACTATACCGCACGATTTACAATGAATAACCGGAATCGGCGTGCCCCAATATCTTTGACGCGATATGAGCCAATCACGAATGCGGTAATGAACTTTAAAATCACCCGCGCCTTTGGTTTTAAGCCATTCAGTAATTTTTTTTCCGCCTGCTTCAGTTGAATATCCGGTAAACTCACCTGAATTAATCATACTGCCTGCACCCGCATATGCGCAGGTTTCAATTAAAGAGGGGCCCTCCCCGCGGATAACTTCCCTGACAGGAATATTATATTTTTTGGCAAACTCATAATCCCGCTGATCATGCGCAGGAACAGCCATAATGGCGCCTGTTCCGTATTCCATCAGCACATAATTGGCTGTCCAGACCGGGATCTGTTCACCATTAACCGGATTGGTGCAGGTTATGCCTAATGATACTCCTTTTTTTTCTGAATGTTCTGATATTCGCTCAGAAGAATCAACTTTTTTAAGCTCCTGTATTAATTCGGCAACCTCATGCTCAACAGGTTTTCCTTTGACTAATTCTGCCGCCAGCGGATGCTCGGGAGCAAGCACCATAAATGTTGCACCAAACAGGGTATCAGGCCTGGTCGTAAATACCGTAATTTTTTTATTATCAGGCAGCTTAAAATCAACTTCAGCGCCGTAACTTTTCCCGATCCAGTTTTTCTGCATCAATAAGACTTCTGGGGGCCATTTACCTTCAAGATCATGATGACTCTCAAGTAATTCTTCAGCATATTCAGTAATTTTTAAAAACCACTGATTTAAATACTTTTCACCGACTTCTGATTCACACCGCCAGCAGGTGCGCTCTGCCGATACCTGCTCATTGGCAAGCACCGTCCGGCACTGCGGGCACCAGTTAACCCGGGATTCTTTTCGGTAAGCCAGTCCCTTTTCATAAAATTTTAAAAACAGCCATTGATTCCACCGGTAGTATGCGGTATCGCAGGTAGCAAACTCCCTGTCCCAATCATATCCAACGCCGATCTCCTGTAAGTTTGATTTCATCTCAGCGATATTCTGCCTGGTCCAAATTTCTGGTTCAGTATTATTTTTAATCGCCGCATTCTCAGCCGGCAGGCCGAACGCATCCCATCCGATAGGATGAATAACTTCCCTGCCATGCAGACGGTGAAACCGCGCCATTACATCACCGATCACGTAATTGCGCACATGGCCCATATGGATACGCCCCGAAGGATACGGAAACATTTCCAGGCAGTAATATTTTTCCGATGTGCTATGCTCCCGGGCTTTAAATCTGTCGGTTTCCTGCCAGATTTTCTGCCATTTTTTTTCTATTGATTTAAAATCATATGGTTTCATAGTCTTTCCTGCCGTTATCTGATAACTTAAAAACTGATAATTGATAACTATTTAACTTTCATTAATGCTTCGGTTGCTAAATCCCGCACCCGTTCATCCTTTAATGCTTCCATAAGCGCGGGTACCGCTTTTTTTCCGATACTGGTTAATGCTTCGATCGCATGTTTCCGCACCCGTTCATGTTCATCTTTGGTCAACCGGTGCAGCGCAGGTACGGCTGAACTGTCTGCAATGCATCCCAGCGAAACCGCCGCACGGGACCGCGTGGTCGAGCTTTTATCCTGCAATGCAAAAATAAGCGCCGGCACGGCAAGTTTATCTTTAAGATGACCTAAAACACCGGCAACGGTATTGCGCACTTCTTCGCTTTCATCATCCATTGCATCTATCAGCGCAGGCACCGCTGATTTATCGCCGATGCTGCCTAATGCAAGCGCTGCTTTCTGGCGCACATAATGCAAAGGATCTTGAAGTGTTACAATAAGTTCCGGTAATGCTGATTTTTCTTTAAACCGCCCGATCACATCAATACTTACCACCCGAACCAACGGATCATTATCGCGGATACCGCTTAATAATGACTCTTTGGTTGTTGGGAGAGCCGGGTCCGGCTGCGTTGATTTCTCAAGGACAGGTATTGAATCAATTTCTTTTTTGTTAATTCGTATAATCCGGCGGACTAAATTGGGTATGCGGAATTTCCTTTTCATATGATTTACAAACTCCCCAGAATAAAATATTCTTGATTTCCTTTGGTGCCTTTTACCGGTGAAGCAAACGCATCTGAACAAGAAAGCCCCTGTTTTTTCATGCTTGTAATGACCGAGGCAACGGCTTTTTCCTGATCGGCTTTTTCGATCACAATTCCTTTGCGCAGGCAATTCTTTGAAAGTTCAAATTGAGGTTTTACCATAACCAGTATTTTTCTCCTGGGTTTCAGCAATGGAAGCACTTCGGGAATAATAGTTTTAACCGAACTAAACGATATATCAAGCGTGATCAGATCAATTGTTTCAGCATCGATAACATCAAGCATCTCCCGCACATTCTGCCGTTCCAGATTAACAATAAGCGGATTATTGCGCAGTTTCCAATCAAGTTTTCCATACCCGACATCAACCGCATATATTCTGGCCGCACCATGCTGTAATAAACAATCGGTAAAACCGCCGGTTGAAGCCCCTGCATCAAGACAAACCATGCGATACGCAGATATATTAAAATATTTAATTGCTGCTTCTAATTTTTCGCCGCTTCGCGAGACATATTTTCTTCGTTTAATTATTTTTATCAGATCAGTATCCGATACCGATCTATTCATGGATGTTTCTTTTTCCCCGTTTACATAGACCAATCCTCCAACGATTACGGCAAACGACGCCTTGTAATCTTTGGTTAATTGTTTGTGAATAAGATAATCTGATATTTTCATTCTTATGTTACTGCTGTTTTTTCCCGTGATGTGAGATGGGGGTGTGATTTCATCATGCGCGATTCAACCGTGCGGGCAATAGCCTCGCCGGTTAACCCATACTTTTCCAGCAACACCTTGACCGGCGCATGCTCAATAAAAACATCGGGGAGCCCAATTCTAACAATATTAGTATTTGTTCCTTCACATATATCTTGAACGCCATTCCCGAACCCGCCCGCCAGTGTTCCTTCTTCAATAGTGAATATTGTTTTGTATTGGTTAAGGTAAGGTTTTAAGACCTCTGCATCTATCGGTTTAATAAATCTCATATTAATGACTCCGCAGGAAATCCCTCTGTGGTGAAGGATCTCAGCTGCTTTAACTGCTTCCGGGACCATCCGTCCAACCGCGGCCAGACATACCGAACCGCCTGAGCGCAGGATCTCAGCCTTGCCGTACGGGATTATGTTAAATTCTTCATCAAGCCGAACACCTAACCCTGAACCGCGCGGAAACCTGACGGCAACCGGTTTTTTAAGTTGTATCGCCGTATAGATCATATGCTGAAGTTCATTTTCGTCTTTGGGGCTCATGATGGTCATGTTAGGAATCATCCGTAAAAACGTTATATCAAAAACACCGTGATGTGTCGGCCCATCTTCACCCACAATCCCGCCCCGGTCAATAATCATCACAACCGGCAATGACTGCAGAGCAATATCATGAATAACCTGATCAATCCCGCGCTGCAGGAACGTAGAATACATCGCACAGACCGGCGTTAAACCCGCGCGGGCCAGCCCGGCTGAGAAGGTGAGCGCATGCTGTTCGGCGATTCCCACATCAAAAAACCTGTCCGGAAACTCTCTGGCAAATGCATCAAGCCCGGTTCCCTCAGGCATGGCAGCAGTGATCGCCATAATGCGATTGTCTTTGCGGGCTAATCTGCATACCGTCCGGCTGAACATCTGCGTATAAGAAATCTCTGAACCGCCGGTTTTAATATCACCGCTTTGAATATCAAACGAGCTTATGCCATGGAATGCGACCGGTTTTTTTTCAGCATGTGCATATCCTCTGCCTTTTTGAGTTACCACATGCAGGAGCACCGGCCCTTTTCTCTCGAGCAGATTTTTTAAGACCGGAATAAGGTGTGAGATATCATGGCCGTCAACCGGGCCGAAGTATGAAAAACCCATTTCTTCAAATAACATACCCGGAAAAAGAAGCACTCTAAACCGCCGGGCTAACCGAACCAGGATACTGCCTAAAAACTTTACTTTGCGCAAAATTCGTTCAATTCTGTTTTCAACTCGTTTCACGAGCCCGAGGGTAAGCAGCCGGGTTAAAAAATTCCCCAATGCGCCGATACGATGAGAAATAAACATTTGATTATCATTTAATATAACGAGCAGATTGCTTCCCAGGAGGCCTGCATTCTGCAATCCTTCAAATGCGATTCCTCCGGTCATACTGCCATCACCGATCACCGCAACAATTTTTCTTCCTTCATGCAGTTTTTCGTTGGCAACAGCCATTCCCAATGCCGCAGAGATCGACGTTGAAGAATGCCCGGTCCCGAATGCATCATGCTCAGATTCACCTATTTTTGGAAAACCGCTTAAGCCTCCTTGCTGTCTAAGGGTTGAAAACCGCGCGGCTCTGCCGGTTAAGATTTTATGCGGATATGCCTGATGCCCCACATCCCACACGATTTTATCTTTAGGCGAATTAAGCACATAATGCAGGGCAATCGTTAATTCAACTACGCCTAAGCCTGCTCCTAAATGCCCTCCTGTTTTAGAGGTCGTATCAATCATCAGATCTCTTATTTCTTGAGCTAATACCGGAAGCACTGATGTTTTAAGAAGCCTTAAATCTGTGGGTTTTTGAATTTTATCTAATATGGTCATTATATATACACGTTTTATTCGTTTGTTGCCTTTTGTTTCTCGTTTTAAGTTTTTCGTTTTTCGTAGTTTTTTTTCGAAATTCGTATTTCGTTTTTCGCTATTTGTTTCTAGTTATTACATATTCTGCAATCCAGCGCAAAGGATCTGCTTGTGCGCCGAATGTTTGTAACTCAGCAATTGCTTCGGATATTTTTTTCTTTGCAAATTGAACCGATTTATCTATACCGATAACCGACGGAAATGTTAATTTATTATTATCTAAATCAGATCCTTTCTTGCCTAATTCAGATTTATCTCCTATCCGGTCTAAGACATCATCCATTACCTGGAATCCGAGGCCTAATAAAAAACCGTACCTGCTTAGTTTAGTACGTTTTTTCGTATCAGCACCGGCACATAATGCGCCTGCCTCGGTGCATGCTGACAAGAGAGCCGCGGTTTTACCTGAATGAATTTTTAAAACAAGGCCGAGGTTATGCGTACCAGCGTTGTTTTCACTCAAAATATCTTCAGCCTGACCGCCGACCATACCTTCCATGCCGGCAGCAGTTGAGATAACCCGTATAAGATCCTGATAATATCTGGTTTTTAGACGAAATAGTTTACCATTTTTTGCTAAAATTTCAAAGGATTTTGTTAACAATGCATCCCCTGCTAAAATCGCCATTGCTTCACCGAATTTTTTATGACAAGCCGGCCGTCCGCGCCGCAGATCATCATCATCCATTGCAGGCAGATCATCGTGTATAAGTGAATATGTGTGTATAAGTTCAAGAGTTGCTGCAACAGGAAGTGCGTTATATATATTTCCATCGCACGCGCGCGATGCAGATAGAACTAAAATCGGCCGTAATCTTTTGCCGCGAGAGAACACGGAATAGGTTACCGCAGTTTTAAGAACCCGGGACAGGCTGGCGCTTCCGCTGATGTGTTTTTTTATCTCTCGTTCAATAATTTTCCTGTTATTGTTAAGGTACTTCTTTAACTTATTGTTCATGATATGGTTCTGGTTTTATTTCCCCGTCTTTCTTTATGAGCACTTCGATTTTACGTTTAGTCTCTTCTAATTTCGAACTGCAAAACCTTGAACATTTAACCCCTTCCTCAAAGAGTTTAAGTGATTCTTCCAATGGGGTTGATCCTTCTTCGAGCTTGTTCACAATATCTTCAAGTTTTTGTAATGATGCTTCAAAGCTTATCTTGTCTTTAAGCTTTTCTTTCATGGGTGTTAATCCTCCTTTTTATGGGTGACGGTAAACTCGGCTTCTCCTTGATGCAGTCTTATTTTAAGCTGGTCATGTTCATGTATATCAGCGGCATTTTTAAGAATCTTATGTTCAGGCATTTTCCATACAATACTGTATCCGCGGCCTAATGATGCAAGAGGTGATAATATATTAAGTTTTTCGAACACATGCATCAGTCTTTTTTCAGCAGCCTCAGCATACTGCGTCATCGCACGTATAAGCGAGGCATGCACCTCATCATGCATCTGGAGATGTTCTTTTAATATGTCCAGGGGATGACGGAATGCTTTTGATCCAACCAGCACACGGAGTTTATCCTGATATGATTGGAGCAGAAAATTAATAATTGATTTGAGTCGTTTACTGAAACTAATAATATTCTGTTTTAACTCTGCCTTATTCTTAACGACCAGTTCAGCTGCCGCACTTGGTGTCGGCGCACGCACGTCTGCCGCAAAATCAGCAATGGTAAAATCTTTTTCGTGCCCCACACAGGAGATCACCGGTATGTTTGAGTTAAAAATTGCCCGCGCGGTTATTTCTTCATTAAATGCCCATAAATCTTCCAATGAACCGCCGCCTCTGCCGACGATAAGAATATCCAGATCAGCATATACGGCATTAACATATCTTATGGCACCGGCGATTTCTTCGGCCGCACCTTCCCCCTGAACACGCACCGGATATAAGAGGATATGAACATTTGAATAGCGCCTGTTTATAACGCTTAATATATCTTTAATCGCCGCACCCGTGGGTGAAGTGATTATGCCGATTTTCTGCGGAAGCATGGGGATCGGTTTCTTTAACTCACTTTTAAACAATCCTTCTTTTTCCAGACGCAGTTTTAACTGTTCAAAAGCAAGCTGCAAGGCACCATAGCCTGCAGGTTCAACCATACTCACAATAAGCTGATAATCACCGCGCACCATATATACCGAAACCCTGGCACGGACAATAATTTTAAGCCCGTTCTCAATTTTGAATTTCAACTGCATGAAATTGCCGCGGAACAATGCACATTTCACTTGAGCTGATTCATCTTTTAATGAAAAATAAATATGGCCGGAGGAATGATACGTGCAGTTAGAAACTTCTCCTTCAACCCAGATATCAGGAAATTGTTCCTCTAACTGAGCTTTTACTAACCGGCTGATCTCTGAAACAGTAAAAACTTTTTTTTCGTTAGTGAGTAAGGTATCCATATTATTCTATTATCTGCGTTATCTTTTTTGCTTTGCCGTCTTGTTCATCTATCTCAATTACCGCGCCGTTAAAGGCCACGCGCCCCTGCGCAACCGGCAGATGCACCGGAATACCGGTTAAAAATCTCTTTAATGCCATTTCACGGTCAGCGCCGATAATACCTTCTGAAGGCCCGACCATACCGCAGTCAGAAATATACGCAGTGCCCTGATCAAGTATTTTTGCATCAGCGGTGGGCACATGCGTGTGTGTGCCGATAACCGCGCTTACCCTGCCGTTTAAATACCAGCCCATTGCCTGTTTTTCTGAGGTGATCTCCGCATGAAAATCAACTAAAATCAAGGGAGTAACTTTTCGTATGGTTTCAATTGCGGTATCAGCTTTCCTGAACGGATCATCGATATTAGGCAGATAGACTCTTCCCATTAAAGAGATTACTGCCAATTGTATCTCCTTAACCTCGAATATTCCGTATCCTTTACCCGGCACTGACGCCGGATAATTAATCGGCCGCAATATCCGGGGATCATCAATGATATTCAACACTTCTTTTCTATCAAACGAATGATTCCCTAAAGTAATAACATCAATGCCCATGCCGGCAAACTCATCAGCTATCCGCGGATTGATCCCTTTACCGCCGGCAGAGTTCTCCCCGTTAGCAATAACAAAATCGATTTCTTCTTTTTCTTTGAGCTTAGGAAGAAGCTCGGCAACTTTTTCCCGCCCCGGCCGCCCGATGATATCACCAATAAATAATATCTTAATCACGTTAATTCCATTTTTCAGTTCTCACTTTTCGTAATGAGCAACACTTTATTCGTTATTCGTGGTTCGTGATCCGTTTTTCGCCGTTCGAATAACAAACCACGAATAACGAATTACGATTATTTTGCTACATCCATTGCCCTAACTTCACGAATAACCATAATCTTAACCTGACCCGGATACTCAACATCACTTTCGATCTTCTTTGCAATCTCGCGTGCAATAAAGATTGATGCTTTATCATCAACCTCATCCGGTTCAACAAGAACGCGCACTTCACGGCCGGCCTGTATCGCATACGCGTTTGAAACGCCGTTAAAAGACATGGCGATTTTCTCAAGTTTCTCCAGGCGCTTAATATAGTTTTCCAGGTTTTCTCTGCGCGCACCAGGCCGGGCAGCTGAAACCGCATCTGCTGCTGCAATAATAAACGCTTCAACGGATTTCGGTTCTTCTATTCCTTCATGATGCGAAATAATCGCATTAACCATTTTAGGATCTGCGTTATATTTTTTAGCAATATCAGCTGATATCTGATGATGGGTTCCTTCTACATCATGATCGATTGCTTTGCCTATATCATGCAGAAGCGCTGCTTTTTTTACAAACTCAATATCAGCGCCCAATTCACCGGCAATGGCAGCCGCAATCCAGACTACTTCCATCGTATGCTGCAGCTGATTCTGCCCGTACGAAGTTCGGAATTTCAATTTCCCCAATAGTTTCACAATTTCAGGATGAATACCCCGGACACCCACTTCAATCAATGCTTTCTCGCCAATTTCTTTAAGCTTCATCTCGACTTCTTTTTTTACCTTATTGACGACTTCTTCAATACGAGCCGGATGAATACGGCCGTCGGCGATTAATCGTTCCATAGAAATCCGTGCCACTTCCCGGCGCACGCCGTCAAATGCAGATATCGTTATGGTCTCAGGGGTATCATCCACAATAACATCAACACCGCAGGACTGCTCAAACGCGCGGATATTTCTTCCTTCACGGCCGATAATCCGCCCTTTCATTTCATCCGATGGAATATGGACCGATGAAATCGTTATTTCTGAGGTATGTTCTGCGGCAACACGCTGAATCGCAATTGACAAAATATCTTTTGCTTTCTTCTGCGCCATATCTTTGGTCTCGGCCTCAACCCGTCGGATAATGCCGGCTTGCTCAGCCCGGGTTTCTGATTCAATCCTTTTTAAGAGCAGGCTTTTGGCTTCTTCCTTATTTAAACCAGCCAGGCGTTCAAGCATGTTTTTTTGCTCGTCACGCTGCTTTTGTATAGCTTGAGCATCATGCTCAAGCTGTTTTTCCCGGGCACTGATCCTGCGTTCTTTGTCCTGGCATTCCCGGTCCTTGCGGTCTAAAATGCCCAGCTTCCGGTCCATGTTTTCCTGGATCTGCATTAATCTTTTTTCTTTTTCCTCGACTTCTCTTTTACGCGAAGCAGTTGAATTTTCAAAATCATGTTTCATCTTGTCTTTCATCTCACGAATATCCAGCTGTGCATCTTTATGCAGGATTTCAACTTTTGACTGCGCTTCATTTATAATCTGCTGGGCTTTTAGTTCAGCTGAATCAACCTTGGTTCTCGATAAGATATATCGAAAAATATATCCCAGGATTATCCCCAAGAGCAGCGAACCTCCGATACCTATTAAAATCATCGGTGTCATTGTATGCCTCCTTTTTCATGATCAATCATAACGGTGCCTTCTTCGGTTATTATTTTATGCATCCGAACATCATGCGCAGCCTGATCGATTTTCTTTTCAACCTGGCATGCATACGCCAGCCCAATCCTGCATGAATGAGGATGTAAAGCCAGGAATGCATCAAAATAACCCTTGCCTGAACCTATACGACCGCCCTGCGTATCAAACACGATCCCCGGAACAATAATTAAATCAATATGTCCGGTATATGCAGTGCACAATTCTTTCTTCGGCTGTAACATCCCATACGCACATCGATCAGCGATATCAGTCATATCAGTAATTTTAACCGCAATCATGCGCGTATTTTTTGCATCAACACAGGGGATCAATACCTCTTTGCTGCCGGTTAATGCATGTTGAATAATCTCTTCAGTTAAAACCTCAGACCTGCAGCTGTAATAAATCATAACTGAACAGGCATTCTTCCAGGCATCATCCTGGTACAGGAATCCCCGTATCTTTATGCTTTTAGTTTTTCGGGCCTGCGCGGTAAGATTATCTCTTAACCGTTTTATTTTTTTCCGTAAAAACCCTTTTGATTTCATGGGCTACGTATGCACTTCTTTTTTTTCTTCTGCAATGAGCTTGTCGAGCTCCTGCAACCGCCGGCTTATTTCTTTTTCTTGGCCCAGTTCAGTCGGTTTATAATACAACCGGCCGGCAGCTTTGCCGGGCAGATACTCCTGAACAACAAAATGCCCGGGATAATCATGCGCATATTTATATCCGATACCATGGCCGCGCGCATCCCGGTCAAGATTAGCATCTTTTAAATGGTTCGGCACTTCCTTAAGTTTACCTTTTTTTACTTCTTGCAGCGCTTGTTCGATACCCATATAACTTGCATTTGATTTTGGCGCACAGGCAACATAGACTGCCGCATGGCCTAATATAATCCGTCCTTCAGGCATGCCGATAAATTCTAGCGCCTGCAGGGCTGAGGTTGCCAGGATCAGGGCTTGAGGATCGGCATTACCCACATCCTCGCTGGCACAAATAATAATCCGCCGTATAATAAACAGGGGATCCTCGCCTGCGGCAAGCATTTTTGCCATCCAATAGAGTGCGGCATCAGGGTCTGATCCGCGCATTGATTTAATGAATGCGGAAATCGTATCATAATGCGCATCGCTCTTCTTATCATAACTTAATGCTTTCTTTTGCGTTGCTTCTTCAGCGATTGTAAGGGTAACTGCCAGACTTCCGTCTTTTGCTTTAGGAGCAGTTGCCACCGCAACTTCCAGGGCATTAAGCATCCGCCTGGCATCCCCGGATGAATGTAAAATAAAATGTTCTGCTGCTTCATCACTTACCGAAATCTTTGTATCCGGGTATCCGTGTACGGTATTCTGCAGGGCGTTCTTCAATATTTTTTCCATATCATGGGATTTTAAGGGAAAAAACTCAAAAGCCTGCGCACGGGAGAGCAGGGCTGCATTCACATAGAAGAAGGGATTTTCAGTGGTAATACCGATAAAAATAATATTCCCCTCTTCTACATCAGGCAGCAGTGCATCCTGCTGAGACCGGTTAAAATGATGTATCTCATCAATAAGTAAAATCGTCTGTTTATTGTTTATTGAAAGCTGTTTTTTGGCAGCATCAAGGATTTTACGCAACTCAGGCACACCTAAGGTTACGGCATTTGCATAATGGAAATGTGATTTAGTCATGCGGGCAATAATACGCGCCAATGCTGTTTTTCCCGTGCCGGAAGGACCGTAAAAAACTACTGATTGGAGAGCGTCAGATTCAATAAGCCTGCGCAGAAGCCGTCCCGGTGCAATAATATGTGATTGACCGACCAGATCGTCAAGGGTTTGCGGCGATAAGCGCACCGCAAGCGGCCGTGTGCGTATTGATGGTTTAAGCCGGTGTACTTCAAAGAGATCATCCATAAAAAACCCCGCTGTTGCGGTGGACCGAAGAAAGTTGAAGCACCAGTTAATAAGTGGGCAGTGCGCTTTAAATTCAACAGAATTTAAAAACAACACATTCCCTTTAGGTTTTTTGTAAGCTCAACTTAACTCAGTACATCACCTGCACTGCAGGGTTTTTCATGTATCTTGTAACGCACTATCAAGTAGTGCGGCCAATTCATCGGCTTTTTTGTCCATTGATCCGTTCACATGACTGCGTGAAGCTTTAATCCTGAAGAGTTCATCGGTAATATTTAAAGCAGCCAGTACGGCCAGCCTGGACGTGTCTACTATTTTGGTCTGACGTTCAAGTTCATTCATTTTATCGGTAACATATTGAGCTAATGCTGATGCTTCCAATGGGGTTAATCCGCCGGCATCAATCTCATACTCTCGGTTGTATATCAATATTCTGATTTTTTCAGCCAGCATGGTTCCCCCTGCCCTTTCTTGCGTATCCAATTATATCGCCCGGGAAATATTTTCCCACAGGCGTTGTATCCTTTCTTTTACTTTTTTGTGTTTACCCATAAGAATATTGTTCTGTGAAATAATCTTTCGGGCATACATATTTTCCTCTTCAAGGAGCCTGCATTGAGACTCCAGTTTTATATTCTCCTTTTCCAGATGTTTTGATTGTTCTTTAAACGCAGCCAGCTTCGCCACCACGCTGCGTATTTTGGTTTCAAGCAGTTCTGATTTTTCCATAAACATATTCTATAATATAAATATTAATAATTCAATCCCTATCCATAATAAAAACCCCTTGCCGGATATACTTAAAGTAATTTATTAACTTCGATCACTGTGCAACTTACGAGGTTCTTAAATGTGCGCCGAGTTTTTTGGTTAGGTTTTGGATAATTTTATGCTGGACAGCGTCAGCATCTGCATCAGTCAGAGTCTTATCTTTTGCCCGTAATACAACTGAGAATGACAGGCCGTACGTGTTTTCCCCGGATTGTTTACCGGTATATTTATCAAACGGAACAATAGATTCAATCAGCGGTTTACCTGCTTTTTCTGTTTCTTCTTTAATGCTTTTCCAGGTGGTCTCTAACGAAAACTTAAACGAAAAATCTCTTTTTATTGACGGGTATTTAGGCAAAGGTTTATATTTTTTTGTTTTCTTTTCCGTCTGCTTCAATATTGAAAAATCAATCTCACAGACATAGACTGCCTCATGTAACCCGTAATTATCCAAAACGTGCGGATGGAGCCTGCCTAATTCCCCTGCTTTTGTGCCGTGGATAAGCAGATGCGCTGACTGGCCCGGCTGCAGATATGCTGCTTCATGCGGCACAATAGCAAAATCGGGTATCCTCAGTTTTTCTAACAGCACGGTTATCATGCCGGACAATTCCGCATAATCAGCTGATCCGGAATGCGTATTCCAGACCTCTTTAGGCTTTTTCCCCGTGATGAGAATCGCCACCTTAGCAGATTCAGCCAATATGCCTTCGTTATTCTCAAATACCATGCTTATTTCATAGAGCCGGGTAGAAATATTTTTCTGTGATTGATTGATCTCTGCATTGCGGATAAGCCCGGGTAAGAGTGTATTTTTAAGTACCGTCATATGCTGTGCAATGGGATTTACCACTGATACGAGTTTTTTCTCATTGCCGTCATTGATCATCAGTTTGGCCGGATCATCGCTGGACATAAACCCATAATTGTATGCTTCATATAATCCTAATCCATTAAGGATAGAACGCACTTCTTCTTTGAATTGCCAGGTCTCGGGAAGAACTTCCTTCATGATCTTACCCGAATACTGATTCGAAGGGATCGCATCATAGCCGTTATGCCGGGCGATTTCTTCAATAAGATCAATCTCTTCTTTTACATCAACCCGGTACGAAGGCACTTTAAATATATATTTATCGGTTAATGATTTGTTTTGCATTTCAAACCTGAGCCGGTTTAAAATATCAGCCATAACCTGTTTAGAAATATCTGTTCCTAAGACTGCATTAACCCGTTCCGGCCTTAAATCAACCATGGTTGGCACATGCTCTTTAGGATAGATTTCTTTTGATTTTGTTTTTTCGCCGCCTGCGCACATTAAAATCATATCAACTGCTTTTAAACTTGCTGCTTGAACCGCACCCATATTAACACCCCGTTCAAACCGATAACTTGATTCCGTTGAAATCCCCAGTTTTTGGGCTGTCTGCCGCACCCTTCCCGGACTAAAACAGGCTGACTCAAGCAGAATATTTTTTGTATCTTTAGTAACCGCGGCCTCTTCCCCGCCGATAATACCGGCAATGGCGACGGGTTTTTCTGCATCGGCAATCACCAGTGCATCTTTTGAGAGTTTATAGGTAATCCCGTCAAGCGCCGGCATTGATTCATTATGTGCCCGGCGCACATGAATAAGATTTCCTTTTAAAAGATCGTAATCAAATGCATGCAGGGGCTGGCCGGTTTCAAGCAGAATATAATTGGTGATATCCACAATATTATTGATTGATCGTATACCGCACGTGGTAAGCCGCTGCACCACAAAATCAGGTGACGGCCCTACTTTCACCCCTTCAATAAGCTGAGCACAATATCTGGTGCATGCCTGCGCGTCATCATTTAAGACCAGGCATTCAACAGCAGATATAAATTTTGTTTTTGCTTTAAGGAGGATTAAGGGGATTTTACGCGCTGCCGCGATCTCTCGTGCGATGCCGATATGGCTTAATACATCCGGCCGGTTGGGAGTAACTTCAAATTCAATCGCGGTATCATCTAATCCGGCAGCCGTGCAAAAATCATTACCGGCACATCCTGTTTCAGGCAAATGCATAATTCCTTGAGCTTCATCACTGATCCCTAATTCTTTTTCTGAGCAGATCATGCCGTTAGATTCTACCCCGCGGATCTTTGCTTGTTTTATTTCAAAATTACCGGGCAGCACTGCCCCTGCTTTGGCAAACGGAACTTTAATTCCCGCTTTAACATTAGGGGCTCCGCAGACCACGGTTAATTCTGCATGCCCGTCAAATACTGTACATACCGATAATTTATCAGCATCAGGATGAGGTTTAACCGCGCGCACTTCTCCGACAACCACACCCCGGATATGTTCAGATTTTTGTTCAATGGACTCAACCTGAAAACCAATTCTGCCCAGGGTCTGCGCAATATCCTGCGCTGTATATGTTTGGTTAAGAATTTCGTTAATCCATTTAAGAGAAATCTTCATAACATACCTTTAGAACCTGCTCAGGTTAAACCTGCTCAGGTTTAAAACTGTTTTAAAAACCTCATATCATTATCATAAAAAAGCCGCATATCATTCACCCCGTATTTAAGCATTGCGACCCGTTCAACACCCATCCCAAACGCAAATCCGGCCACGATTTCCGGATCGTATCCTACCCCGCGGAATACATTCGGATGAACCATCCCGGCTCCCAGCATCTCAAGCCAGCCTGTTTTTTTACATATCCCGCAGCCGGTACCCTGACAAAAAATACATTGAATATCAACTTCCGCACTTGGTTCAGTAAACGGGAAAAATGACGGCCTGAACCGCAGCATCGTATCTTTCCTGAATATCCGCTGCATAAGAAGCGTAAGCATTCCTTTTAAATCAGCAAATGTTATATTCGTATCAACCGCCAATCCTTCAACCTGATGGAATACGGCTGAATGGCTTGCATCAATTGCTTCATGCCGATATACTCGTCCCGGCATCAGCGCCCTAAACGGCGGTTTAATCGTTTTCATCACATGTATTTGGACGGGTGAGGTATGGGTTCTCAGCAGAAGTTTTTCTTGATCTTTATTCTTGGCATCAATAAAAAACGTATCCTGCGCATCGCGTGCCGGATGGTTTTCAGGAAAATTAAGCGCTTCAAAATTAAAATAATCCGTCTCCGCATCATTTCCTTCAGCTAAGATAAAACCAAACTGTCTGCAGATATTAATAATATCTGATAAGATTTGCGTTAACGGATGGCTGCTGCCGATATCAAGAATCTTACCCGGAAGAGTAACATCAATATTTTCTTTGTGTATATCTTCAGCCAGCTGCGCTGTTTTAAATGTTTTTTCAAGGGTATGCACCCGGCCTTCAACCTTCACCCGCAGTTCATTAAGTTCCTTACCCGCAAGGGAACGATCCTCTTTAGGTAAATCACCCAGTGCCCTCAAAGCAGAGGTTAATCTGCCTTTTCTGCCTGTATAGGCAGCAGTAAACTGCTGCAACTGGTCAGCATTACCAACTGAATCTAACGCAAGAGTAATTTCAGAGGTTAGTTTTTTTATATCAACTATACGCATAGTTAAATTACTGCGCTTTAGATCCGCGTGCTGTTTCAATCAATTGATTAAATGTGGTATGATCCCGCACCGCAATATCAGCCAGCAGTTTCCGGTTAATACCCACACCTGCTTTTTTTAATCCGCTGATAAACTGGCTGTAGTTAAGCCCGCCTTCACGAACCGCGGCATTAATCCGCTGTATCCAGATTTTTCTAAAATCTCTTTTTCTCAGTTTCCTGCCGGTATACGCATGGTTTAAACTTTTTTCAACCTGCTGTTTAACCTGCCGCCATTTCCGTGCTTTGTCAGAGTAATTACCCTTGGCAAGACGGAATAGTTTTTTCTTCTTTTTATGAGAACTGCTTCCTCCTGGTACGCGTGGCATATATTATCCTCCTATATTCCCCATTTAATAGCGGGGACATTCCTCGAAGAGGTGTGTCCCCATTCCTTTTTCACTAACACCAATTATAGTCAAATGGTATTTATCAGCTAAACGCACAAAAT
>JBDRMW010000163.1:0-8027 GCA_043811735.1 bacterium | reverse complement strand
TATTATATATGTGTAAGTGAGTAAATGTCAAGGTATTTGTGCGCCACTACACTAGAATATCCAGTATCTAGTAAAGTGTGGACAAGATGTGGATAACTTCTATTATTGCCAATTGTAAACATGCTGAACGCATTGAAAAATAGATAAAAAAAGCTATTTTTGCTAATTATTTAAAGTATTGTGCATAATGTAAGATTTTAAAAAGAAGCTTGACGAAGATTTTGGCATATTTGTTGCCTAAGTTTGGAAAAATTTGGGGATTTAAAAAAAAATCAGATCAATCAAGTAAAAAATATTTTTCTTGACTTTTATATGAGATTTTATATATTGTATACATTGAAAGGTAAAAATTTCCTTGCAGCAGCAAACCTTTGGGAAACCGAGGGACGCAAAACCAACAGTCCCGCCTATACATATGGAGGGAGGCTGGGTTACCAGGGAAATATTTATACCGGCTTGCCTGTCAGGGGAGAGGTAGGCCGGTTTTTTTTGGTATCAGCATGAAAAACTTTGACAATCTCCGCAGTTCATGTAAAGCTCTGTACAGGGCAAATTTTTCAAAAATTAAAACACCGATTATTCTTTCCTGGCAAGTGACGGACACCTCTAATGCCGGAAAGCCCTGTTATCAAAATCAAGCGCGGACTGAAAAAGAATTAAGCCCGTCAGAGGTTATTGATGTAATTGATCGGATTGCACAAGCCGGTGTTCGGCGTGTCATATTAACAGGCGGTGATCCCATGATGCGGTTTGATATCGGGAGCATTATGGATCAGCTGCACGAAAAAAATATTTCAGTGCATCTTGAAACCCACGGATATTTTGTTGAGAGAAAAATTGAAATCGTTAAACTTGCTGATAAGGTTTTCCTTCCGCTTGATGGGCCTGAAGAAATCCAGGATGAGCTGCGTTATATAGGTTCTTATCAAGAAGTACTTCAGGCTGCCAAGGTTTTGGCAGCAAATAAACGGCCGTTTGTGTTTGTATGTACATTGACCTCCAAGAATATTGATTTGCTCGAATCTGCATTGGAAGTCGCCGGTCATTTTAAAACAGGTATTTATTTTGAACCGGTGCCGCCGCTGCTTGACGGTACCAAGACCGCGCATCCATTGATTTTTTCATCGGACCGCATGAAACGAGCAATGATACGGCTTATTCGTTTAAAAAAAGCCCAATACCCCAATGTGCTGAACTCGGAAGAATCGTTAAATCATATTTATCATTGGCCGGAATCAAGCATGGTTCATTGTGAAAGCAGCTGGATCTGTGCACATATCGATGTAAATGGTGATTTAATTCCCTGCGGGTATGTGAGACCAAGGGTAAGAAATAATATTCTTAAAGATGGTTTAGTAGAAGCATTTAATAAACTTTCTGCTAAAACATGTACTGACTGCTGGCAGGCATATAGATTTGATCTGCATAAAAAAACCCGGTTTTCCGTTAATAATATATTTAATTTATTTAGTTAAAATGATATAAAAAGATACATGCTAAATGTTAATATTCGATATTTAAAAATGGGGGTGTTTTATGAAAAATTTAATTTGTATGTTTTGTGCGGGTTTTCTCATCAGCGGGAATATTTTTCCGGTTGTGTCAGCTGAAGAAAATATTGATCAAATGTATAAGATGCTGGGCAGTAAAAATGCTGACGAGCGTGCACAAGCTGTTCGGCAATTAAACAATCATAAGGATGTTGAAACCATTAATAAACTTATTAAAATGCTTGATGATCAGGATTCAAATGTCCGCAATGCGGCAATCGATGTATTACAGGAAATGGAGGCAGTGCAGGCTGTTGATAAAATATCTTCAATGCTTTTAGAGGATAAAGAAATAAATGTCAGGCGTACTGCGGCATATGGATTAGGAAAATTAAACAATCCGGCGGCTATTCCTGCGTTACTCAAAGCTTTACAGGATAAGGAACCGGATGTTCGAATCCATGTTATTTCTTCTCTCAAAAAACTTAACGCACAGGAAGCGGTTGAACCGTTAATTGATATGCTTAAAGATTCTGATCTGCGCTTAAAAAAACATATTGCTTCTGTCCTCGGCAGTTTAGGGAATACAAGCGCAATCCCTTATTTAGAAACCTTCCTCACTGATGAAGATCCGGGCCTGCGTGAAACTGCTGTCAAAGCGCTCGAAGACATGAAAAGCCGTGAATCAATCCCAAAGATAAAACCTCTTTTGCAGGATACTGATAAAGAAGTGCGTTTTGCTGCTGCTGAAGTCCTGGGTAGAATGCAGGATACCGGCGGTCTTGATGTCTGCCTGGACGCACTGAATAGTGACGATGCTAATGTTAAAAATAGGGCTCTGCGGCTGCTTGGCCTGGTTGGGAACAGGGGTCATCTTTCGATAGCGGAGAAGTATGCAGATAATGAGATATTTAAAAAATCAGCAAAGATTGCTATTGAGCGCATTAACATACGATACCCTAAAAAGAAGAAAAAATGAAAAAGATAAGGCTTATATTTTTTATCGGTAATTTGTTATTAATCAGCGGGTATGCAGGCAGTCCTGCAAAGGCTTCGGAAAGCAGTAAGGAAGTTTTGGCGGATTTAAAAAAAATCTTAAAAAGCACAAATCCCGCTGAACGGAGAAACGCGGTTGAACAGCTCGGCCGAATAAACGGTGATGTTTCTGTGAAGCTTATTATTCCCAGGCTTCGTGATGAAAATGAATATGTTAGAAGTACCTCTATTAATTCTTTATACAGATTAAAAGCAGCTGATAAAATCTTTGATGATATCTGCAGAATGCTTAAGAATGACAGTATGTACGACGTACGACGCACCGCAGCTAAAACATTGGGAAAGTTGAATGATCAGAAAGCCATTCCTTTTTTGATAGATGCGTTGAAAGATTTGCATCCTGATGTGCAGATTTCCGCAGCTGTCTCCCTGGAGAGGCTTAATGCACAGGAAGCAGGTGTTCCTCTCTTAGCACTGTTGAAGGAACGTGATCCGCGCGTGAAAAGGCAGGCAATTCTCTCTTTGAGCACGTTAAGAAATGATGAATCCGTTCAATATATTGAACAGGAACTTAATTCTGATGACGTAAGTCTCCGTGAAGCCGCCTGCAAAACACTGGGAAACTTAAATTCCAGTAAATCAATCCTGAAAATAAAGCCGCTTTTACAAGACAAACATGAAGAGGTAAAAATTGCTGCTGCCGAAGCGCTGGCGCGCATGCAGGATGTGAGCGGCCTTGATGTATGTTTAAAATCATTACACAGCAAAGATGATTCAATTAAAATGCGTGCCATTGAGGTTTTTGGTTTAATAGGCAGTCGGGAACATATCTCGGAGCTTGAAAAATATGTATCTGATGAAAAATTTAAATCTTCTGCTCAATTATCTATCGACAGAATCAATGATCGTTTTCCCAGGAAGAAAAATAAACAATAAGCATTGAGATCAACCCAGTCTTATCTTGAATTTAATTTAAAGAGGAGTTTGCCCGTTTTTTTTTGATCCATATGTGTGATATGCATTGAAAATAAGATAAAAATATATGTAGAAAATATGAAATAATGTCAGAGGATAATCTGTCCACTCAGGAAAAAATTTCTTAACGGTTTTTTGTGAAAAAATTCGGAAGTTCTAAGAACTCCGGCAAAAAAGTCGAGGACGTTTTTTGCCGTCAGACAGCTTGGCCAAAGTTTCCGAATTTTTTCACAAAAAATCCTAAATTTTTTATTCGTTCCCAGATTATCCCCTCACATTATGTGTATGGGTAAATAAAAAATTGGGGAAACTCCACAATTTAAATTATTGAAATTCGCTGTTATAACTGTTAAACTTACCAATAGATTAACATATATGAACATATTGCTTAAATTTACAGTTACATTAAGAAACTAAATTGTATGCTTTGCTCTTGCCCTTGCAGGGCTCGCAAAATCTAATTATATCATGTAAGAGATAATACATAAGATGGTATCACATTAAAATTTAGTTAAAAGGGGGAAACGTGGGGAGAATCATCCAAAAAAAATGGTTAGACTTCAGACACCCGTATTTTAGTTTGTTTATAGTGCTGTTTATCGTTCAATTAAGCGGATGTGCTGGAAGGGGATTGCGAAAATCTGATTCAGTTCAGACGCATACACGTATTACGTTGGAACCTGTGGAGATAGTCGAGATTCAGTTTTTGCAGAGAAATACTGAGTCAAAAAAATCAGAGACCCTCACCCTTACTCCTGCCCGGGCAAAGGTTGAACGTGCAGGAGGCAAAAAATTCGAACCGATAGAAATATCTTTTTCAGAAGAGGAGTTTAGAGAATTAGCTCATAAAACAGTGTCATTTTCCTGGGAAATAAATCCCATACGCACCAGGCGTCTGTGGATGGAGAGCCTGCTCATCTTGAAAACAGTTGAAAGTCAAGAAACGGTCGAATTCGGAGAAAATTTATCAGGTGAATTAAAGGAGTTTTTTGATCGCCTAGTTGATATCAGAAGGAAAGTTCGAGACAGCACGAAATAATTTAGAAGTATTATGGATAATATTAATAGTACCCGTCGGAGAATTATTGCGGTTGCACATTGGGCGGATACATATATTGGCTGCATCCTGTGTTATATTCTTTCCTTATTTTACTTCCTGCGCAGATACAAATCGGTTCATCAAGCTAAACCAAAAAATATTCTTGTCATGAAATTTTGGGAGTCAGGCTGTATTATTCTGGCTTCTCCCTGTTTTAGAGCATTGCGTGAAAAATATCCGGACGTACGTATTACATTTCTTACGCTGGCGGTTAATAAAGAGATCTGCGGGATGCTGGGTTTTGCGGATGAAATTATTGCTCTTGATATACAAAAAGGCATAATAAGATTTGCGTTCCAAATATTCAAACTGGTGCCGTGCCTTCGAAGAAAACAATATGATCTGCTGTTTGATCTGGAATTTTTGAGCAGATTTTCCGCATTAGTAACTTTCGGCATTGCCCCGCGTCAGAGTTATGGATTCTCTTCTCCCGGGTATTGGAGAGGGAATTTTCATACGCAGGGTGTTTACTTCAATCCATTAAAGCATGTAACCGATAATTTTAAAGATATTTTTGTTAAGGCAGGCATCAATGTTGATACAAATGTTTCATGTTCTATCGATATAAAAACTGACGGCATTACAAATCTTATTTCAGAAGATTACATCGTTATTAATTTGAATAGAAATATTAATCTTCAGGAACGATGCTGGCCTGATGAGTATTATGAAAAACTGGTAACATCTCTGGTGCATACGGTATCATTGAAAATTGTATTGATAAGCAGTACGCGCAATTCATGGCCTATGGCAGTGCATTATTCAGATAAAATCGTGGATTTATGCGGGAAACTTACCTTTGCAGAATTAGGCGGATTATTACAGCATGCGCGATTTTTTATTACGCATGACTCAGGGCCCATGCATCTTGCTGCAGCTTTAGGTGTCCCGGTAGTCTCTTTTTTTGGGCCGGAGACACCGGATGCATACGGCCCTAAAGGAAATAAACATCTCATCTTTTTTAAAGGATTGTCTTGCAGCCCATGCATTAATATTGAGAACAATAAGCAAATTAGATGCATAAGAGAAACTAATGAATGCATCCGCTCAATAACGGTTGAAGAGGTCATAGAGGGGATGAGGGGAAAAGGATTAATTTAAAATAAAAACTTAAAGCTAAAAGCTCAAAACTTAAAGCGTAAAACGTAAAGCTAAAAACGAAAAACGAAAAACGAATAACGAACAACGGACTTTTATGGTGAGGGATATATGAGGTTAGCGCTGGTGTTTAATCCATTTTCTTATAAAATCCATGAAGAAAATCTATATATTGTGCAGAGGTATTTTGGTATGTTTCCTCCTTTAAGTCTTGCCTGGGTGGCTGCAATTGCTGAAAAGGCAGGACATGAAGTTATTATTGTTGATGCGCGAACCCTCCGATTAACCAAAGATCAGACGTTACAGAAATTGCAGGAGTTTAAACCTGATGTGCTGGGTTTTATGATGACCACCTATATGTTTCCTGAAACACTTGAGTGGACAGCGTATCTTAAAAAGAGACTTAAACCCAATCCGTATGTGTTAATTGGGGGTTATAATCTGCGCGTGTATCCAAAAGAATCTCTCATGCATACTGAGATTGATTTCGGCTGTGTTGAGCATGCATTGTATACGGTGCCGGCACTTTTACAAGAACTTAGGATCGGGACTAAAAACTTTGATGCGGTTCCCGGGCTTATTTTTAAGAAAGACGGAGAAATAATTATTACTCCCCATACGCAAAAAATTGATTTTAATTTATTTCCTAATCCAGCAAGACATCTGCTCCCCAATGATTTATATGCAGAGTTTGTAACACAAAGAAAAAATTTCACCGTTATGGTAACCAGCTTAGGCTGTCCGCGAAATTGCTTGTTTTGTGAAGCAGGGGGAACTCCCTATGTTCCCCGAAGTCCCGAAACCGTGGCGAATGAGATAGAAGAATGTTTTGAAAAATATAATATACGTGAAATAGATATTTTTGATTATGATTTTACAGCAGTTAGATCACGGGTTTTAAAGATATGTTCATTGATTCGGCAGCGTAATATTGATATTACCTGGGCATGCCGTTCCAGAATTGATACGGTTGATACGGAACTGCTGCATGCCATGAGATCAGCCGGATGTGAACGAATATATTTTGGCATTGAAGCAGGCAGCAATGATATGCTGGATAAGGTTAATAAAGGGATTACCCTTGAAAAAATTAAAGAGAATATTGCTCTGTGCAGAAAATCAGGGATAAAAACGCTGGGTTTTTTCCTTATTGGAGCTCCGGGTGAAACAAAAGAAACCGTGAAAAAAACAGTTGATTTTGCTGTGAAATTAAAGCTCGATTACGTGCAATTTTCAAAATGTCTGGCAAAACCGCTCACTCCGCTCTGGAAAGAAATGGTTGAAAAACAGGGGAAAGATTACTGGAAAGAATGGATTTTAGGTGCGGAGACTGATCATGCGCTGCCCCGGCCCTGGACTAACCTCACCAATGATGAGATTGATACTCTGGCAAAGAATGCGTATGTCAGATTTCATTCCCGTCCTGTTTTTTTGATAAAATCAACGTTAGACTGCCGGTCATTCAGCGAATTTTTCAGGAAATTATGCGCGTATATTCAGATGATTTTATCGCAGAGCAGAATATCAAAAAAAATAAAGAATTATACCGCATATCCGGAAAATATTCTACGAGTAATGTTAAAAAGGCATAAGTTTTTTGCTAAAAAATCTGATTCAACATAACTATATGAAAACTCTAAACCTTATGCATATAAAGAGCTTTTTGATTACTCATCAACAGGGGTTATTGCTTTTTATAATAAGTTTCTTGAGCCTGTATTTTGAAATGTTATTTATTCGATGGATCCCGACGCAACTTCCTCTTTTTGCTTTTTTTAGAACAATCGTGTTGCTCGCTTCTTTTTTAGGATTGGGTGTTGGTTGTTTATGCAATACCAGCGTTACAGGAAACATGAGGAAGTATATTCTTCTGTTTATGATAATGATCTGTTTTTTCAATCTTGCTCTTTTTTCAACAAGTAAGTATATAAAATGGAGAGGATTTGGACACCCTGAACATGTTGAAGAAACTGTTGAACATGCAGGTAAGGTTAAGCAGGAATACATAAAAAATGATCAATTTACCTTAGAATTTCAGGGGAGAAAACCTGGAGGGACATATGTAATTTGTTCTGTTTTTGTTCTGATTACGATAATTTTTATTCCTATGGGAATTGTTCTTGCTGAACATGTTAAGATATTTCCTCCTTTGCAGGCATATACTATAAATATTATCGGCAGTTTAACGGGGGTTTTGTGTTTTACCATATTTTCTTTTTTGCGTGCACCGCCATTAGTATGGTTTTTTGTCGGGTTTATGTTATTGCTTGTATTTTTGATGAACCAGAAGAAGATGTTGCTGTTTGGTTTTGTGATAATGATTATTACCATGGTACCTTTTTTGTTTATTGATAAAAATGCATCATGGT
>JBDRMW010000162.1:0-13565 GCA_043811735.1 bacterium | reverse complement strand
CGAATTTCTGATTTCGAATTATGATGTTTACGAAATTCGAAACAAATACGAAATTCGAAATAATTAAAGAAGTTGTTTTGGAATTTCGATATTCGAATTTGTTTCTGATTTCGAATTTCTGATTTCGAATTATGATGTTTACGAAATTCGAAACAAATACGAAATTCGAAATAATTAAAGAAGTTGTTTTGGAATTTCGATATTCGAATTTTTTTCTGATTTCGAATTTCTGATTTCGAATTTAGTATTTTGATATTTTATTTAATACCAAGTTGTATGATGAATACTTCTTTTTTCGTCGAACAATGAAATCACTTGACACCACAAGATATAGTATAATATACTAGTAAACACCAACCTGTAGTAGCTCGATTGGGAATCCAATGTAAGCTGTGCGCGCTGGATGAAAAGAATTTGGCAAGTTTAAAAAGAGCATATGAATTGTCCGTATTGTAAACATCCTGAAGATCGAGTCGTTGATTCCCGCCCGCTGGATAAATCTCCGGTTGTACGCCGCAGAAGAGAATGTTTAGCATGCCATAGGCGGTACACCACTTATGAACGCTTAGAAGAAATGCCGCTCATGGTAATAAAGCAGGATGGCAGCCGCAAGCCCTATGACCGGAGCAAACTGCGCCAGGGTATTCTGCGTGCCTGCGAAAAACGGCCGATACCCGGTGAAACAATCGAAAAAATGGTAAGTGAAATTGATATAAAACTTCAGGAATATCTTATGGAGATACCTTCATTTAAGATCGGTGAAATCGTATTAGAGCATCTGCTTGATGTTGATCCGGTTGCGTATGTGCGGTTTGCTTCAGTATATAGAAGATTTGATTCGATAGATATTTTTTTAAAAGAGTTAAAGAAATTAAAAAACACCCAGTTCAGGAAAAAAGGAAAAAAAACAAAAACATTAATACCCAGTGCTTAAAAAAAACATGTGGAGGATTCTATGGCTGTTGAGACGTTGAAGCCCAAAATTACAGATGCATTAAAGGTTCGCTTAAGCAACAATGCCCGGATAGTGCTTGAAAGGCGGTATTTATTAAAGGACGATAACGGCAAACCCATAGAAACGCCGGAGCAGATGTTCTGGCGGGTTGCGCAGAATATTGCAGCTGCAGATGTGACCTATAATCCTCAGGTTGACCGTGAAGCAGCAGCTGAAGAGTTTTATGCGGTCATGGCTAAACTTGAATTCCTGCCGAATTCACCTACGTTGATGAATGCAGGAAGAACTTTGCAGCAGTTGTCCGCATGTTTTGTACTGCCGATTGATGATTCAATGGAATCGATTTTTGAAACCATAAAATATACCGCTATTATTCATAAAAGCGGCGGAGGAACCGGATTTTCATTTTCACGGCTGCGCCCTAAAAATGACCGGGTTAAATCAACTAAAGGTGTTTCTTCCGGCCCCATATCCTTTATGCAGGTTTTTAATGCAGCCACTGAAGCGATCAAACAAGGCGGAACCAGACGCGGCGCGAATATGGGGATCTTAAAAGTCGATCATCCGGATATTCTTGATTTTATATCATGCAAGGAGTCAAATTCCGCGATCACTAATTTTAATATTTCAGTGGGGGTCACGGAAGAGTTTATGCGGGCGGTTGAAGAAGACCGGGAATATGCACTGCATAATCCGCGCAGCGGCGAATCAGCCGGTAAACTTCATGCACGGGATGTGTTTAAAAAAATTGTAAAACAAGCGTGGACGAACGGTGAACCGGGAATTGTGTTCTTAGACAAGATGAATAAAACAAATCCAACCCCTAAAGCAGGATCGATTGAGTCCACTAATCCATGCGGTGAGCAGCCCCTTCTGCCGTTTGAATCATGTAATTTAGGATCGATCAATCTGGGGCGCATGGTATGCCGCACTGATCAGGGGGCGTATGCGGTTGATTGGGATCACTTAAGCCAGACGGTATCTACCGCGGTTCATTTTCTGGATAATGTAATTGATATGAATCATTTTCCGCTTCCTCAAATAGCTGAGATGACGCGGAAAACAAGAAAAATCGGATTAGGTGTTATGGGATGGGCTGATATGCTCTGCCAGCTTAATATCCCGTATGGATCAGACGATGCCTTTAAACTGGCCGAAGATGTGATGTCTTTTATTCATGAGAATGCACGGGAAAAATCGCATCTTCTGGCGCTTGAACGCGGGCCCTTCCCTTTGTTTAAAGAAAGTATTTTTGCAGACGGCAGGATGCTGCGTAATTCAACACTTACCACGATTGCCCCGACGGGTACGATCGGTATTATTGCGGGTGCTTCAGGAGGCATCGAGCCTAATTTCGCGCTCGTGTATACCCGCGCCAATGTGCTGGATAATGATCAGATGCTCGAAGTTAATCCATTTTTTGAGAAAGCAGCCAAGGAAGAAGGGTTTTATTCTCCTGAAATAATGAAATCGATCGCTGAACATGGTTCGATCAAAGACATCAAAGAGATTCCCGCGCAAGTGCGCCGGGTCTTTACCACATCGCATGATATTTCTCCTGAAGCGCATATACGGATGCAGGCATCTTTTCAAAAATATACAGATAATGCGGTTTCCAAAACAGTTAATTTTCCGCATTCTGCTGCTGAAGCGGATATTGATAAAGTCTACCGGCTTGCCTATTCATTGAATTGTAAAGGAGTTACCGTATATCGTGACGGTAGCAGAGACGCGCAAGTGTTAAATGTGGGAAAAAATCTCAGGAAAAAAGCAGCAAACACACAAACCGAAGACCTGATCCCGCGCATCAGGCCGAAAGTTACGGTCGGTTCAACCATGAAAATGGTGACCGGCTGCGGCAACATGTATGTAACTATTAATGAAGATGACCAGGGCCCCTGTGAACTCTTTACTCAGCTGGGTAAATCAGGCGGATGCACCGCATCGCAGTCAGAAGCGGTCAGCCGGCTTATTTCATTGGCGCTTCGCTCGGGCATTGAATTAAATGAAATCGTCGGCCAGCTTAAAGGTATCCGCTGTCCTTCTCCGACCTTAACTGAGGGAGGCGCGATTTTTTCATGTGCTGATGCGATCGGCAAAGCAGTAGGTATTTATAAAAACCAGATGGAAACGCCTGATTTATTTAAGGATAAACAAAAAAAAGCAAAAAAGAGCAGTGCTTCAGCCGGTAATATGAGTGCTGCCTTACAGGCAGGGGTGAATGCGGGGCAGGAACGGAGTGATTTTATCGGTGCATGCCCGGAATGCCCTGATTGCGGGGGAATGCTTGAATTCGGCGAAGGATGTATGGTATGCCGCGGATGCGGCTATTCGAGGTGCTTTTAAGTATGCCTATTAAATCTGACCGGTGGATAAAAAAAATGTCGCAGGAACATGGTATGATTGAACCGTTTGCTGACCGGCAGGTTCGAGCCGGCGCGGTATCATTCGGGGTATCTTCATATGGATATGATTTTAGAATAAGCAATGAGTTTAAACTGATTAATCAAGACATGCAGGGATTAATTCTTGATCCTAAATCGATACAGCCGGATGCATTTAAAACCGTAAAGACAGATGATTATATTATCCTGCCTGCACAAGCATATGTGCTCTCGCGCAGTATCGAATATTTCCGCATACCGCGGAATATTTTAACTATCTGCTTTGGAAAATCAACCTATGCACGGTGCGGTGTGGTGGTCAATATTACGCCGTTTGAACCTGAATGGGAAGGCTTTGTAACGATGGCAATCAGTAATACTTCAGCTCTGCCGGTTAAGCTCTATGCGAATGAGGGGATTGCTCAGCTCTTATTCTTAGAGAGCGATTCGATATGCGAGATTTCGTATGCGGATAAGAAGGGGAAGTATCAGAAGCAGGATAAAATTGAACTGGCAAAAGTGTAAAAAATATGCAAGAAATATATTATTCAAACACATCATTTTCTTTACGACATCCGATAAACGGGAAATTTTGGTTGTTCGAGAACTCAGATAAAAAAGTCGATGACTTTTTTTATCTTCAGACAGCTCGAACAAAGTTTCCAAAATTTCCCTTCGGATGTCTAAAAATGATTATCGTTTGAATAATATATTTCTTGCATATTTTAATAATAATAAAATAATGGAGGAAGACGGATGGCTTTTTTTATTGGGCGGGACAGGGAGGCGAGGCGGTCGTACGGGTTTGATGAGGTTGCGCTGGTGCCGGGTAAAATAACGGTCAATCCCGAAGAAGTTGATGCATCGATGACCATAGGGAAGCTTAAAATAGACATCCCTATAATCGCATCTGCAATGGATGGGGTGGTTGATACGCGGTTTGCCGTTGCCATGGGACAACTAGGGGGACTGGCGGTCCTTAATTTAGAAGGGGTACAGACGCGGTATGAAAATCCTGAAAAAGTTCTTGCAAAAATATCGAGTGTCTCATCTGAACAGGCGACCAAACTGGTTCAGAGTATATATAAGGAACCAATAAAAGAGAAGCTTATCGCCAAACGAATTAAAGAGATAAAGAAACATGATGTTTTATGTGCGGTCTCGGCGATCCCCAAGCGGGCAGAAATATTCAATAAGATTGCCCAGGATGCCGGAGCCGATGTGTTTGTCATTCAATCAACGGTGACTACCGTGCATCATATATCATCAAAATATAAGGAAGTTGATTTTGCGCGCATTTGCCGGCAGTCAAAAATTCCCATTATTATAGGAAACTGTGTAACCTATGAAGCAGCGCTTGATTTAATGGAAACCGGCTGTGCAGGAGTGCTTGTGGGCGTCGGACCCGGTGCAGCATGCACGACCAGAGGCGTCTTAGGCATGGGTGTTCCGCAGGTAACCGCCACCATTGATTGTGCTTCAGCCAGAGATTATTACCACAAAAAAACCGGAAGGCATGTGGCGATAATTACCGACGGAGGCATGTCGGTTTCAGGTGATATCTGCAAAGCATTTGCCTGCGGAGCTGATGCGGTTATGATCGGATCAGCATTAGCGCGTTCCAACGAAGCACCGGGTAAAGGTTTTCATTGGGGTATGGCAACACCTGACCGAAACTTACCCCGCGGAACGAGAGTCCGCGTGGGTGTAACATCAAGCCTTAAAGAAATATTAGTGGGGCCGGCGATGGTTGACGATGGTTCTCAAAACCTGGTTGGCGCGCTGCGTATAAGTATGGGTTCATTGGGCGCGCAGAATATTAAAGAGATGCAGCTGGTTGAGATCATCATTGCTCCTGATATTAAGTCTGAAGGAAAAGTCTTTCAAAAAGCGCAAAAAATAGGAATGTGCAAGTAAGAAAATAATCCCAATCACTAACTATTTCATTCATTACGAACGTATATGATATTAATTTTAGATTTTGGTTCCCAATACACTCAATTAATTGCCCGCCGGATACGCGAATCAAAAGTATACTGTGAAATTGTACCCTTTAATATCTCCTATACAGATATAGTCAAGAAAAACCCAACCGGCATCATCTTATCCGGCGGGCCTTCCAATGTATATGATTCAAGATCACCTCATCCTGATATTAAACTGTGGGATATTCCGATTCCTATATTAGGGATATGCTATGGATTGCAGCTTATCGCCTATCATTATAAAGGCCAGGTAAAACCTGCAAAACGAAGGGAATATGGTTTAGCGGAAGTTAAGCTCAAAAGCAGGCATATATTATTTAAAAAAATTCCAACCCCCTTATCAGTCTGGATGAGTCATGGCGACCATATTGCCAGACTACCCAAAGGATTTTTAAAACTCGGCTCCACGTCAAATGCCGCATCAGCGGTGATCGGCAATGATGACAGCCTGCGGTATGGATTGCAGTTTCATCCGGAGGTTCGGCATACAGCACACGGTACGGCTGTCTTGAAAAATTTCATTCATCTTATATGCAGAGAAAAACCAACCTGGTCAATGAAGAGTTTTGTTAAGACCGAAGTACACTCTATACGTGCGCGGGTCGGCAAAGGAAAGGTCTTGTGCGCACTTTCAGGCGGGGTTGATTCATCCGTTGTTTCTCTGCTGATTAATAAAGCGGTGGGAACGCAGCTTCACTGTGTTTTTGTGGATAATGGGGTGCTTAGACTCGGTGAAAAAGAGCGGTTGATCCAGCGGTTTAAACATATATTTAAACAACGGCTCCATGTTATTAACAGCAGAAAATCTTTCTTAAAACTTCTTCAACGGGTAGAAGATCCTGAGAGAAAGAGAAAAATAATCGGCAACGAGTTTATCCGCATCTTTGAAAGAGAAGCTGAAAAGATAGGCGGCATTTCCTATTTAGTGCAGGGCACCTTGTATCCGGATGTTATTGAGAGCGTTTCGGTAAAAGGCCCTTCTGCAACCATAAAAACCCATCACAATGTAGGAGGACTGCCGGATAAAATGAAATTAAAACTGATTGAGCCGCTGCGGTTCTTGTTTAAGGATGAGGTCAGGTTGCTGGGAAAAGAATTAGGGCTCTCAGACGAGTGTATACAGCGTCATCCATTTCCCGGCCCGGGTATGGCAATACGTATCCTGGGTCCCGTGACTGAGCGGCGTCTGCATATATTACGGCAGGCTGACTGGATTGTTGAAGGAGAAATAAGGCGCTGCGGGTGGTATAACCGCGTCTGGCAGGCATTTGCCGTATTGCTGCCGATTAAAACAGTCGGTGTTATGGGTGATGAGCGTACCTATGAGAATGTTATTACGGTGCGGGTGGTAGAAAGTACAGACGGCATGACCGCTGACTGGGTAAAACTGCCGCATAATCTATTAGGCATTATCTCAAACAGAATTATTAATGAAGTAAAAGGGGTTAACCGGGTGGTCTACGATATCTCATCAAAACCTCCGGCTACCATTGAGTGGGAATAATTAACATCCGTTATTCGTAATTCGTTGTTCGTACAAGTCAAAGACGAAACACGAATAACGAAAAACGAATAACGAACCACGAACAACGAATAAAGGGCAATGGGTATGAAATATAGAATTTTTGTTAGCGGGGTTCAAAAAGAACTAAAAGCGGAACGTCTTGCGGTACAGGATGTAGTTGAGAATGATGCTTTACTCAAAGATTATTTCAGAGTGTTTTTATTTGAAAAAGCCCCTGCCGGCAGTAAGTCCTCAAAAGCTTTATATTTAAAAGAAGTCAGGGCTTGCGACGTATATATTGTCTTTTTTGGCGATACATACGGCGAGGTTCCAAAAAATAAGCTCTCAGCTACGGAAGAGGAATTTAAAGAAGCACAAAAAAACTCTAAATATATTTTAGTATACATTAAAGGAAAATCAGATAATAAGAGAAATAACAGGGTTAAAAAGATAATAGCCGAGATTAAAGATGATGATTCCGGTTACAAGTATTATCGTTTCCGGAACATTCAGGAAATTAAGAACGCGGTGCATGAAAGTCTTATTGAATTTCTCCGTGAAAAAGGCATGGTGGGTAAAAGTATTTTTGACCAGACGACGTGCGAAAGGGCTTCATGGAAAGATATAGATACGGATAAAGTAAAATGGTTTTTGCGTACGGCAAAAGAAAAAAGGAAATTTCCTTTACCAGAAAATACTCCTGTAAAAGATGTTTTTATTCATTTGAATCTTTTGAATGGGGATAAATTAACGAACGCAGCAATTTTATTATTTGGCAAAAATCCACATAGATTTCACCTTCAGGCTGAAATAAAATGTCTGCAGCTTTCCGGCACGGAAGTAGAGAAGCCGTTTCCTTCGTATCACATATACAATGGAAATCTATTTGATCAGGTTGATCGGGCAGTTTCGTTTGTGTTAAGCAGTATTAAATTACCTGTTATTCAGCAGGAGCATACTGCACAGGTAAGACGACCTCCGGAAATTCCTTTATTCGCGGTTGAAGAAGCTATTGTGAATGCCCTTGCGCATCGCAGTTATAATGATACCTCAGGTGTTCAGGTAATGGTATTTATTGACCGGGTTGAAATCTGGAATTCAGGAAGCCTGCCTGCGCAGCTTACTATAACTGATCTTAAAAAGCCTCACCGTTCTTTTCCCGGGAACCCGTTAATCGCGGAAGTTTTTTATCTGGCTGATTACATACAGAAAGCAGGATCAGGAACTATTGAAATGGTCAAACAATGTAAACAAGCAGGGCTTCCTGAGCCGGAGTTTGTCAATAATCGCGGATATGAATTTCGGACAATTTTGGGAAGAGATTTACTTACTGAAAGTTTTCTGTCAAAATTAGGATTAAATGATCGGCAAAAAAAGGCTGTTAAATATGTGAAAGAAAACAGGCATGGGACTATAGCGTCATTTAAAGATTTATTCCCGAATATTAGCAAAAAGACATTATATCGAGACCTTCAAAATTTAGTTTCAAAGAATGTTTTAAAGGAAACTGGAACGAAAAGAGGGAGAACGTATCATTTAATATAATGGACATTTATCGGACATATCAGACATATAACGGACACTTATTAGACATAAACCCTGTAAACCAGACAATAACCAGGCATGAAGCCGACAGTGACTATTTTATGTTTATTTATGAGTCAAAAATGAGCTAATAGCGATTTGTGGTTTAAGGGACTACAAAAGGGGGGATTGTGGAATCGCTGACTCCACAATTGAAAACCGGCAGCTGATATTTGTATATTGTATATATAGTGAAGCTACGAATAACGAACAACATTCTGTTGCGAACAACGAATAACGAATAAACGGGGGTTGTATGATGATGAAAACTAAAGCGGTGCTTAAGACTGATTTTGATCTGCCCACTTTTACCAGGGGCAAGGTGCGGGATGTGTATGATTTGGATGATAAACTTTTGATTGTTTCTACCGACCGCATTTCAGCATATGATTATATTTTGCCCACGCCGATTACGGATAAGGGGCGTATTTTAAACAGTCTGTCTCTATTTTGGTTTTCTAAAACAAAAGAGATTGTGGATAATCATATTATTGCGGGTAACTGGCGCGAGTTTCCGCCGGAACTTGCCGGGTATAAAGATCAAATCGAAGGCAGGGCAATGCTGGTTAAGAAAACAAAAAAGATCAATATTGAATGTGTGGTGCGCGGATATTTATCCGGCTCAGGATGGAAAGAGTACCAAAATAATGGCATGGTTTGCGGTATTGCATTGCCTCAAGGGTTGCAGGAATCAGGCAGACTGCCTGAACCGGTTTTTACCCCTGCTACCAAAGAAGAAATGGGTAAACACGATGAAAATATAAGTCAGGCGCGTATGGCTGATCTGATTGGCAGTGAACTAACCGATAAATTACAAGAGATAAGCATTAAGGTTTACTGCTATGCACAAAAGTTTGCTGAATCCAAAGGAATTATCATAGCTGACACCAAAATGGAGTTCGGGCTGCTTGGAGAAAAGATTATTTTGATTGATGAAGTATTGACGCCTGATTCATCGCGTTTTTGGGATATGAGCACGTATAAGCCGGGCAGGATGCAGGATAGTTATGATAAACAGTTTGTGAGAAATTATCTTGATTCTATTAAGTGGGACCGCCAGCCGCCGGTGCCGCCGCTCCCTGAAGATATCGTTGAGAAGACCAGAGAAAAATATCTGCAGGCGTACGAAAAAATTACAGGCAAAAAACTTTTATAAAAGTAAGACCCTCGCCCCGGTTCTCTCCTTCTAAGGGAGAGGGATCAAACATGAGGGTAAAAAAAACAGCAATTTGGATAAGTCTCGTTATGAAAAAATATATTGTTGAAATCCTTCAAAAAAAAATACTGCCTGATCCGATTGGGAAGGCGGTTGTTAAAGATGCGCATGACGCAGGTATTGAGGGTTTGGGTGCTGTCCGGGTCGGCCGGCTATACCGGATTGAAGGAAGAGTTTCAAATGATAATATTGTTGCCATAGCATCAAAACTCCTTGCCGACCCGATCACCGAAGATTTTAAGATACAGGAAGTTGACAGCCCTTTTAAAAAATCCGAGCATGTGCGCCGTATCGAAGTCTGGTTTCATGCATCGGTTACGGATACGGTTGGTGAAACAGTAAAGATCGGAATTTCTGATTTGGGTATTCAGGATGTTTCGCGGGTTGCAACCGGTAAATCGTATATTTTTGCAGCAAAAATCACTGATGAACAATTGAAGAATCTCGCACATAATGTATTAGCAAATACGATGATTAACAAGTGTGTTTTTTATTAGCCCATGGGTGAATCAACATTACTTCCCATATCAATACGGCGTGCTTCCGATGATGAGCTGGTGCGGTTGAGCAGGGAACGGTTATTGTCGCTAACTCTTAAGGAGATGAAAGCAGTCCAGTCGCATTATGCTTCTTTAAACAGAGAGCCACGTTTTATTGAGTTGGAAACCATTGCGCAGACCTGGTCGGAACATTGCAAACATAAAACATTCCGCGCCTTAATTACCCTGGATGGGATCATCATTGATGATCTTTTGAAATCAACAATCATCCGCGCAACCCGGGAACTTAATAAAGACTGGTGTGTCTCGGTTTTTAAAGATAATGCAGGTATTATTCGGTTTGATGAAAAGCATGATATCGCATTTAAAGTTGAAACACACAACCATCCTTCAGCTTTAGAACCCTACGGCGGGGCAGGGACCGGGATCGGCGGAGTAATCCGTGATATTTTAGGTGTTGGTCTAGGAGCAAAACCAATTTTTAATACTGATGTATTTTGTTTTGGAACGCTTGACCTTGCCCCAGGTAGAATTCCTCACGGCGTGTTTCATCCGGTGCGTATCTTAAAAGGGGTTGTATCAGGGGTGCGGGATTACGGCAACCGGATGGGGATCCCCACTATCAGCGGTGCGGTCTGCTTTCACGATGATTTTGTATGCAATCCATTGGTATACTGCGGGACTGCAGGGATCATCCCCGCGGGTAACGCATTGAAAAAGGTTCACACCGGGGATCTGATTGTAGCAGCCGGCGGGAAGACCGGGCGGGACGGTATTCATGGGGCGACATTCTCTTCGTTGGAGTTGACTGCTGATTCAGATGTTTCAGCGGTGCAGATCGGCAATCCGATTGAAGAGAAAAAACTTTCCGCGGCGCTTCTTGCCTGCCGTGATGAAAAACTGTATCATTCGCTGACTGACTGCGGTGCAGGCGGATTTTCTTCAGCAGTCGGAGAGATGGCAGAAGGCCACGGCGCAAAAGTATACCTTGAAAAAGCACCGTTAAAATATGCGGGGTTAACACCCTGGGAAATCTGGGTTTCTGAAGCGCAGGAACGGATGGTTATGGCTGTTCCGCCGAAGAATTTGAAACGAGTGGAAGAAATATTTACGCAGGAAGATGCTGCAGCAACGGTGATTGGTGAATTTACTGATTCAGGTAAACTTGAACTTATGTTTAATGATAAGCTTGAAGGTGAACTTGATTTAAACTTCTTACATGAGGGGATTCCGCGGCTTAACCTGACCGGGCAGTGGGAAAAACCGGATGAAACAGATCCCTCTATTATGGCCAAAGATTCATTGGGAGCGATTTTAAAAGGAATTATCGGACTGCCTGATATTGCCAGCAAAGAATGGATTATACGTCAGTATGATCATGAGGTGCAGGGAGCAACCATATTAAAACCATTGCAGGGTGCCGCAATGGACGGCCCGGGAGATGCGAGCGTAGTACGACCTGATCCTGATACTAACAAAGGAGTAGTTGTCTCGCACGGCATAAATGTTCATTATGGAAAGATCGATCCGTATTGTATGGCGGCATGCGTTATTGAGGAAGCGCTCCGCAATATTGTTTGTGCGGGCGGCAATCTTAACCGCACGGCGCTTCTGGATAATTTCTGCTGGGGCGATCCTAATGATCCAAAAATGATCGGCGGATTAGTGCGGGCATGTAACGCGTGTTATGATTTTTCAATGAATTACGGGACGCCGTTTATTTCAGGTAAAGACAGCCTTAATAATACATTTAGAGACAGCAAAGACCAGGCGCTGCGTTCTATTCCCTCAACATTATTGATATCCGCTATATCGGTTATTGATGATATCAGTTCAGTTATCTCGTTTGAGTTTAAGAAGCCCGGCAATCTCATTTATGTGGTTGGTAAAACATTCCGTGAATTAGGCGGATCGCAATATTATTACTACCTGGAATGTACCGGCGGGAGGGTGCCGCGTGTTGATAAAAAGATTTCTTTGGAGACACTTAAACTAATATCCGGCTTAATTAAGAAAAGATTAGTTTCTGCATGTCATGATTGTTCTGAAGGCGGTCTCGGCACGGCGATTGCTGAGATGGCATTTTCCGGTGACTGCGGAGCTGAGATATCGGTAGCTTCAATCATCCGTGATAATTCGATAACTAAAGATGAAGAGATTTTATTCAGTGAATCCCAGTCGCGCTTTATTATTGAAGTATCTCCCAAAAATAAAAAAATCGTTGAAAAAGAACTGCAGTCAATTCCCTTTGCCTGTGCCGGCAAAGTAACTCAAAAACATGCCCTTACCATACAGGGATTAGATGGGAGAATTTCAGCAGAGCTGACCATCAAAGAATTAAAATCAGCCTGGAAAAACATGAGCAGCAGTTTATAAGGAATATATGAAACACACAAAAAAATGCCGGGCAATGGTAATTCGTACCGCAGGTACTAACTGTGATACTGAGACGGTATATGCCTTGCGGCAAGTTGGTGCACAGACTGATCTGGTGCATATTAACGAGATTTTTTCAAAGAAGGTGCAGTTGGAGAAGTATTCGTTTTTGATTATTCCAGGCGGGTTTTCATACGGAGATGATATCGCATCCGGACGGGTTTTTGCCAATCAGTTTGCATTTCGCATCGGCGATCAGGTTAAAGAATTTGTTAAGCAGGGGAAATTAATCTTAGGGATATGTAATGGATTTCAAGTCCTGGTGAAAAGCGGATTCCTGCCGGGAAACAATATCAACAATCTTGTCCAGACGGTTTCATTGTCCTATAATGATTCTGATAAATTTGAAGACCGATGGATCTACTTGAAGAAAAACTCCAAAACGTGTGTTTTTACCAAAGATCTGCCTGATACGATTTTTTTACCCGTAGCTCATGCGGAAGGCAAGTTTATGTATACGAATGAGGTCGTGGGGATGCGTCTGTTGGATGAACATCAGGTTGTATTTCAATATGTTGATTCAAACGGCAAAGCGGTTGGATATCCGGGCAATCCCAACGGTTCGTTGGATGATATCGCGGGTATTTGCAATAGACAGGGAACGGTTATGGGGATGATGCCTCATCCTGAACGATATATCTCCAAATATCAGCATCCTCGCTGGACCAGAGAACATCTTCCCGAAGAAGGTGTTGGGCTGCAGATTTTTAAAAATGCGGTAACCTACATACGGGAAAATCTATGAAAAAAAACAACGAGTTTCATGAAGAATGCGGCATCTGCGGTATCTACGGACATGAAGAAGCGGCAAAACTTACCTATTTAGGTTTATATGCCCTGCAGCACCGCGGCCAGGAGTCTGCAGGCATTTTTTCTTCATCTGGTAAAAAAATATACCGCCATGTGGGCATGGGATTAGTCTCTGATGTATTTACCCGGGAGAGCTTAAATCATTTGCGGGGACATCTTACCGTGGGGCATGTGCGATATTCAACAGCAGG
>JBDRMW010000161.1:0-11561 GCA_043811735.1 bacterium | reverse complement strand
GATAAAATAGACAATATTGTGATTGAAGATAAGAACGGTATAAATTCCATTAATCCTGGAGCTAATCCCTATGATGCGGGAACCAGGCCGTTAATCGACGGTGCAACAGGATATATTCTTATCAGGGTTAATATGATTGATTGGGAACAATTAGAACCGGTGCCGTTTGATATTCGTTTAAATGATGATGGTCAATCCGTAGATATTCGGATGCAGGAAGGTCAGGGGGGAGGATAACGTGGATCTTGGGTTTAATGATGCGGGCATTTCACTCATCGAAATTATGATCGTTGTTGCGATGGTAAGTATTCTTGCTCTTGTATCATCACTTTTTTTTAAGACTCAAACAGAAGCCTCGGTACTATTAAGTAAAAAACTTGAATTCCGCAGCCAGGCAGAACGTGCTGTAGATAAGTTTACGTGGGAATTGAAACAGGCGGACAGGGAATCCGTTGAAATATATGATGTCACTGGAAGCAGTGTTGGTGTTACTCAAGGGATTGAACTGCATTTTGAATATAACAGCAGTTTGACGGGAGGTATACTGGCAGTTGAATACATTTATGACGATATTTCTCATGATCTGTATCGTGTTTCCGGAAGCGCATCAAAACGATTAATTGATCGTATTCAGGCGCAGGTTGACATAAACACCGGAGAATTGTATGTGTTTTCCAAAATGAATGATCCCGAGCAGCCTTTTATAGAATCAGTTGCCATTGAGTTTGGCCCCTATAACAGGCCGCCTATACCTGATGGGGATGAAAGGGAAACAATATCCACCATTGTAACACCAAGGAATTAAAATATGATACAAAAGATTTTAAAATCACAGCATGGTTTTACTCTTATGATGATCATTTTTATTTTTATGGTCGTCTCAATTGCTGCGTATGCGCTGGTTATCAGACAGGGTCAGCATATGATAATGTCAACACAAAAAGACATGAGTGATAAAGCTTTTCAGTTAGCTGATGCGGGTGTTGAAATGGCGATTGGTATGCTGCGTGTTAATCCGGCTTATACCCGGTCAAATGCTGATAATATAAGCGATCCGATATCATTACCTGAAGAGATGGCTGATGACGGAGAGATATATGTTACTGTATCAACAACAACGCATGCTGTCTATGGCGATATAGCGGTTATTAATTCAACAGGTACGTATCACAAGGCAGGCAGTAATCCTCATAAAAAAGCAGTGCAGGCAATCATTAAACTTGAACATCCCGGCACCTATTTCTGTGCGAGTTCAACGAAATTCATTATTGGATCAAATTCAAATTGGGATGCTGGAGGTGGTACTATATACGGCAATACCATTGAGTTCATAGATGATGAAACTCTCGGCCATCCGCATATTGATGTTTATAAGGCTGAATATCATACGCAATGTATTCCTCCAATTGATGATCCTGATTTTATATGGCTGGACGGCAATCCTGCCTATGATGGATTTGCCAAGTTTTATGATCCGTATTTAGAAGGTCTCCCGCCGTATATGTCTCCTGTGGGATGGAAGCCGGGACCAAAAAAGGTCAGTCAGAAACAATTCCCGCTTATTTCAGTGCAATTAATGAAACAATATTACGATGCGGCAAGCACCAATCCAAATTCAATAATTAATGCAGCTCCCCGGCCTGCAAATTGGGGAACAGATGCAAATCCGCTTGAATATACTACCTTTAGTCCGCTTCGTGATCCGAACAATGGAACACGCATCTGGTATTTTCCTAATGCTGATCCAACAACACCGAATTCAACCGAAGATCTGTATATTGATGATTTAAATTTTGCAGGTCAGCCAATGCTGATTGTGGTTAATGGTGATGTATATATTCGAGGTCAAATCAAAATTGGTGGTGTAATCAACATTGGTGATGTGCCTTTGGTAGGATTCGTCGTCAAAGGAAATGTTTTTATAGATATTGATAATAATCCCTATGATCCCGTAAAGTTTGAAAGAGTTCTTTTTGTTGCGTCAAACGGGAGATTCAGTGCGCTTATATCACCCGGTACGGCGAAAAAATCCACGTTATTATTCTCAGGCGGTGCATTGTTTCAGCATCCGTTTAATATATCCCCCGGATTTAATGAACGAAACTATGCATACGCATCGATCGTTACTACTATTCCTAACCTGCCGTTTCTGGTTGAAACCGTTGAGTACAACCTGGTTAATCCCTGATAATCTTTTAAAACCATAATCTCTCTTTTTATCCCAACCAAGACAAAATTTATTATTGCATAAAATCCTGCTAAAATGATATACTCTACAAGTTTGGTTTTAAACCGCGCATCAAGGGGTATTTTACATGTCTACATTAGTCATTATCGGTACCCAATGGGGGGATGAAGGTAAAGGAAAAGTCGTTCATCTTCTGGGAAAGAAAGCTGATTATATTGTCCGCTATCAAGGAGGAAATAATGCGGGTCATACGGTTATATTTGATAATCGCATGTTTATACTCCACCTGGTTCCTTCCGGCATTCTTTTACCGGGGAAAATTTGCCTAATCGGCAACGGGGTTGTCGTTGATCCGCAGTCTTTGAAAGAAGAAGTTGATCTGTTGAAACAAAAAGGCATTTCTGTTCATAAAAGGCTTTTTGTAAGCAATAGAGCACATGTTATCCTTCCCTATCACCGGTATCTGGATAAATTGAAAGAAAAAGGATCGCTTAAAATCGGCACAACCGGCAAAGGTATCGGGCCTGCGTATTCAGATAAAGTTGCGCGGATCGGGATCAGGATTGCTGATTATCTTGAGCCGGAAACATTCAAAGAATTATTGGAAACAAATGTAAGAGAAAAAAAACCGCTTTTAGACAAAGTCTGCAATATCGCTCAACTAAAACAAAGTATCCTGCGTGATTATCCGGTTTTAAGAAATTTTTTAAAGCCGATGGCGGTTGATGTCTCAATTTTACTTGAGAATGCGTTGAAGCGTAAAAAAAATATTATATTTGAAAGCGCGCAGGGAACCTTATTGGATGTTGATTTCGGCAGTTATCCTTTTGTTACCTCGTCTAATCCGGTCGCCGGCGGTGTCTGTGCCGGTGCGGGAATCCCGCCGAACTTAATTGATGAGACGCTGGGGATTCTCAAGGCATATACGACCAGGGTCGGCGAAGGGCCGTTCCCGAGTGAACAGACGAACAGGGTGGGAGAGTTTTTGCGCAAAAACGGCAAAGAATTTGGATCAACAACGGGCAGGCCCCGGCGGTGCGGCTGGTTTGATGCGGTTGCGGCAAGACATTCAGTCCGGCTTAACGGCATAAAAAAACTGGCGCTTACAAAATTAGATGTTCTTTCAGGGATTAATCCGGTCAAAATCTGTGTTGCATATAAATACCAGGGACGGCGTATCAATGATTTTCCTGCATCACAAAAACAGCTTGCCGGAGCGAAACCGGTATATATTGCAATGCCCGGATTTTCAGGTGATTTAACTGCGGTAAAATCCTGGGATAAAATGCCTGTGCCGGCAAAAAAATATGTAAAAAAATTGGAACAATTAATCGGCGCTTCGTGTGCAATTGTTTCATTAGGCCGAAGCCGTGATGAGACCATAATTGTTGATAAAAAATTCAAATGGATATAATAACGGCAATTTAGAATTCAAAATTTCAAATTTAAAATTAAACATCTACGGAAAAGGCAATTTAAGATTTAAGATTCAAAATTTAAAATTTAACATCTACGTCAAAAGCAAAGGCAAAGGCAAAGGCAAAAAAATAGTTTGACAAGGAAAGTTTTATGAAAGCAGCGCTTGCACTTGAATCGGGGAGGATTTTTTTTGGTGAATCCTTTGGGATGGACGGTGAAGCATTAGGCGAGATTGTTTTTAATACCGGGATGTGCGGCTATCAGGAAATATTGACGGATCCATCATACTGTGATCAGATTATCACCATGACCTATCCGCATATCGGGAATTACGGGACTAATCAGGCTGATTATGAATCAGACAAATCATATGCCAGGGGATTAGTGGTGCGGGAACAGAGTAAGATTACTTCAAACTGGAGATCTGAGCTGCATCTTGATGGTTTTTTAAAGATTAACCAGGTGGTTGCAATTGAAGGGATTGATACCAGGGCATTGACGCTTCATATCCGGGAAGCGGGAGCAATGAACGCAATCATTTCAACGAAAGACCTGAATCCGGAGAGCCTGCATAAAAAAGTTACTGCATTTCCTTCCATGGCAGGTAAAGATTTAGTTAAGGTTGTAAAAAGAACGAACATTCAAAAATATCCTGCTGATACAAAAAACATTAAAAAAGCAGTCTTAATTGATTATGGATGCAAAACAAATATTATCCGCTGTCTTACCTCCCGCGGCTGTGAGGTAACGGTTGTGCCGCCGGATTATTCGGCTGATAAGATTATGCAAATAAAACCTGACGGTATTATGCTTTCAAACGGGCCCGGGGATCCGGCTGCGGTTGATTACGCAGCTGCTATTGTCAGTGCATTGATTGCAAAAATTAATAAGCCGATATTCGGCATCTGTTTGGGCCATCAGATTATCTCTCTGGCATTAGGCGGCAAAACATATAAATTAAAATTCGGCCATCGGGGAGTTAATCAGCCGGTTAAGAATCTGGCAACAGGCAAGGTTGAAATAACTTCTCAAAATCACGGCTTTAACGTTGATATGAACTCATTGAATCCAAAAGAAGTATTAGTGACTCATCTTAATTTAAATGACCAAACAGTCGAAGGCATCAAACATAAGAAAAAACCAATTTTTTCAGTTCAATATCATCCGGAAGCATCACCCGGGCCGAGAGATTCAGCATACTTATTCGACGAGTTCTGTACGTTAATGGATAAACATAGGACATAAACAAATACGAAATACGAATATCGAAATTCGAAACAAATACAAGACAAATGCGAAATTCGAAATACGAAACAAATACGAAATTCGAAATACGAAACAAATACATGGTTTGAGATTTCGGATTTAGGATTTGTTTCGAGTTTCGGATTTAGTATTTCGGATTTATTTCTTATTTTGATTTTAAAATTTTGTACTGTTTTATAAATTGAGGTTATAGTGCCTAAAAGAAAAGATATCAAAAAGATACTAATCATCGGCTCAGGGCCCATCGTTATCGGGCAGGCATGTGAGTTTGATTATTCAGGTGCGCAGGCGATCAAAGTCTTAAAAAAAGAAGGCTTTAAAATTGTTCTGGTTAATTCGAATCCCGCTACGATCATGACTGATCCTGAACTGGCTGATGCGACATATATCGAACCATTAACCCCTGAAATCCTTGAAAAAATAATTGCCAAAGAAAAACCTGATGTGCTGCTGCCCACGCTGGGCGGGCAGACCGCATTAAATTTGGCGGCGGCTCTTTTTCAAAAAGGTATTTTAAAGCAGTATAATGTTGAACTTATCGGCGCTGATTATCAGGCAATTCACCGGGCAGAAGACCGGCGTTATTTTAAAAAAATTATGAGTGATATCGGACTTAATGTTCCCCGGAGCGGTTATGCGTATAATCTTGATGAAGCTTTGGATATATCAAAGGAGATAGGATTTCCCTTAATTATCAGGCCTTCATATACGCTTGGGGGTATTGGTTCGGGAACAGTCTACAGCCAGGATGAGTTTTTAGCATCTGCCGCCTATGGTATCGAGGCAAGCCCCATCGGCGAGATCTTAATTGAGGAATCAGTCGTGGGATGGAAAGAATTTGAATTAGAGGTGATGCGTGACTGCAAAGACAATTGCGTCGTCATCTGTTCCATTGAAAATCTTGATCCCATGGGTGTTCATACCGGTGATTCGATAACCGTTGCACCTGTTCAGACGCTTACTGATAAAGAATATCAGGATATGCGTGATGCGGCATTCAAAGTAATCAGAGTAATCGGTGTTGAAACAGGGGGATCAAATATTCAGTTTGCGGTTAATCCTAAAGACGGCACAATGGTTGTTATTGAGATGAATCCGCGGGTCTCGCGTTCTTCGGCTCTGGCAAGTAAAGCAACCGGATTCCCCATCGCTAAAATTGCCGCTCTTCTTGCCGTCGGATATACCTTGGATGAGATACCTAATGATATTACTAAAAAAACTCCGGCCTCCTTTGAGCCCACCATTGATTATGTGGTTACAAAAATACCTCGTTTCGCATTTGAAAAGTTTTTAGGAAGTAATACCACATTAAATACCGCGATGAAATCGGTTGGTGAGGTCATGGCGTTAGGCAGGACATTCAAAGAATCTCTGCAAAAAGCTCTGCGGGGCCTTGAAATCGGACGAGCCGGGCTCGGTGCAGACGGGAAAGAATGCAGGAAAAACAAAGAAGAACTCCTTCAGGAAATGCAGGTTTCTTTAGCGGTCCCATCCCCTGATCGAATTTTTAATCTTAAAACTGCCCTTCAAATCGGCATGAGTATTGCCGAAGTATCACACATCAGCCGGATTGATCCCTGGTTTATACAGCAGATTAATGAAATCGTTCTTTTGGAACAAGAATTGTCGGGATATTCTGCATCTGAGCTTTCTTATGAAATGATCGTTAAAGCAAAACGAACAGGTTTTTCTGATGCCCAGATTGCGTACCTCTGTTCATCCAATGAAAAAGATATACGTAACATACGGAAAGAACGGGGAATTATCCCCACCTACAAACTGGTTGATACCTGCGGCGGAGAGTTTCCGGCATTAACGCCTTATTTTTATTCAACCTATGAGGAGGAAGATGAATCGCGTACTGATCATAAGAAGAAAATCGTCATTTTAGGCGGCGGGCCGAATCGTATCGGCCAGGGTATTGAGTTTGATTACTGCTGTGTTCATTGTGCGCTTTCACTTAAAGCCGAAGGCTTTGAAACCATCATGGTTAACTGTAATCCGGAAACTGTTTCGACTGATTATGATATTTCCGATAAATTATATTTTGAGCCGCTTACGCTTGAAGATGTAATGAATATTATTGACCGGGAAAAACCGATCGGGGTAATTGTGCAGTTCGGCGGACAGACCCCGCTTAATTTAGCTGTTCCATTGGAGGAATCCGGGGTTAACATCTTAGGCACCTCATCTGATTCGATTGATCTGGCAGAAAATAGAAAACGATTCGGCAAATTATTAAAAGAGCTTAACATTCTTCAGCCTGAACATGGGACTGCGATGTCTTTTGATGAAGCCAAGCAGACCGCCGCATCTATTACCTATCCGGTTATGGTCCGGCCGTCGTATGTGCTGGGCGGGCGAGCGATGGAGATTGTGTTTAATGAAAAAACACTTGAATCATATCTTCAGCGCGCAACTGAAGTATCTCCGGATCATCCGATATTGATTGACCGATTTCTTGATAATGCAGTTGAGCTGGATGTTGATGCGATTGCTGACGGGACGGATGTTTTTATCGGCGCCATTATGGAGCATATTGAGGAAGCAGGCATTCATTCCGGGGATTCCGCATGTATTCTGCCGCCGCGGAATATTTCAAATAAATGCATTGAACGTATTATCGAAAACACCCATACATTAGCTAAAGCATTATCAGTATATGGGCTTCTTAATATACAGTATGCGGTAAAAGGGGAGAGCGTCTATGTTTTGGAAGTAAATCCCCGTGCATCGCGAACCGTTCCGTTTGTTTCAAAAGCAACAAATATCCCGTTGGCCAAAATCGCGGCGCGTGTTATGGCGGGACGGAAACTAAAAGATTTGTTAGGAGATGCATTAATGCAGAAACGCGGCGATTATAAATTGGGGTATGTTGCCGTCAAAGAGGCTGTCTTGCCCTGGTCGCGGTTTCCGGGAGTTGATACGGTATTAGGCCCTGAGATGCGCTCAACCGGTGAAGTCATGGGGATTGATAAAGATTTTGGATGGGCATTTGCCAAATCACAGTCTGCCGCAGGAACCGTTATGTCAATGTCCGGGAAAGTCTTGTTCAGTTTAAAACATTTTGACAAAGAACATGCGGTGCCGATTGCCCGAAAATTTATTGATCTGGGGTTTTCATTAGCAGCTACGCTTCATACTGCCGAGTTTTTTCAATCGCACGGCATGGAAGTTGAAGTTATTCATAAAATATCTGAAGGAAGGCCGCATGTTGTTGATATCATAAAAAACAATGAAGTTTCTATGGTTATTAATACGCCGTCCGGCGAGCGGTCCCGGTCTGATGGATATGCAATCCGCCAGGCGGCATTGATACATAATATTCCTATTTTTACCACTATCGCGGCAGTCCGGGCCGGGTTGGAAGGTATTATTTCCCAGAAAAGCTCTTCGGCAGATGTCCATTCCCTGCAGTCTTTTTACAAACAAAAAAATAAAAATAAGGTTTTATTTAAAGTTCAAAAATGATATACTAAAAAAGTTATATCTAACATAAGGATGCGGTTATGGCGCAGGTAATATTAAAGCATGTATGTAAACGTTTTGATGATAATAATCTTGTCGTGAAGGATTTTAATCTTGAGATTCCGGATAAAGAATTTTGTGTGCTGGTTGGCCCCTCCGGATGCGGGAAATCAACAACTTTGCGCATGATCGCCGGACTTGAGGAAATATCCGAAGGAGAGATATATATCGGAGACCGCCTGATAAATGATATTCCGCCTAAGGACCGGGATATTGCGATGGTATTCCAGAATTATGCGCTCTATCCTCATATGAATGTATATAAAAATATGGCATTTGGATTAAAACTGCGCGGATATACCAAAAAAGAGATTGACAACAGAGTGCAGGATGCCGCAGAGGTTTTAAATATTACGCATCTTTTAACCCGCCGGCCCAAAGAGCTTTCAGGCGGGCAGCGTCAACGTGTTGCGGTCGGGCGGGCGATTGTGCGCAAACCCAAAGTTTTTTTATTTGATGAGCCGTTAAGTAATTTGGATGCAAAGCTTCGGGTTCAAATGCGCGCAGAGATCTCCAAACTGCATGACCGGCTTCAGACCACGATGATCTATGTTACCCATGACCAGATTGAAGCAATGACGATGGGTGACCGGATTGTAGTTATGAAAGGCGGAGAGATTTATCAGGTTGATGAACCGCTTACCTTATATGATAATCCTAAATCAAAATTTGTTTCAGGTTTTATCGGCAGTCCGCCCATGAATTTTATGGAAGTCGACGTGGTTAATAAAAACGGCGATCTGTATTTGGATGAAAGCAGTTTTGAGCTTAAATGTTTAAAGAAGATGCATGATAAATTGAAGCCATATACAGGCAAGAAAGTTGTGCTGGGAATCCGCCCTGAAAATATATATGATAAAATATATTATACCGGCGGGCCGGGCTTAGGGGCAACATTCAGGGCTGTCGTTGAAGTAGTTGAGCCCATGGGCAACGAAATTTACTTGTATTTATCTACGGGGAAAAACTCTCTAACCATTCGGGTCAGTCATGATAACCGCGCACGCGTCCATCAGGATATAGATTTAGTCGTGGATATGAATAATATTCATATTTTTGATCTGGATAACGAAAAAGCAATTATTTAAAACCAAAAAAAACCTTGCATAGAAAATAAAAACCATGATTTTTTTTGATCAATTTCGATGGATTTTTTGCAGTCTATGCTTTTTTACAGCGGTGATTATGGGTTTTGCCGGACAGTATGCTCTGTCCGGTATTTTTCTATTAATTTCCATCCTATTGTTTGCAGTGCTGTCGAAAATGAGCCAGCAGTTGGTTGAACTTATCCATCAAGTGGATCAAACTCTTGAATATAAAAACCAATTTGAAGATCTAAACAGAAAGATTCTTGAAAAGAGCAGTGCATTAACGGAGAAGATTGCTGAATCAAATATTCAGAGCCGCATTACGCAGGCCATGATTTCGACCATGGATCTTTCAAAAGTGCTGGCGGTAATTTTGGAAGCGGTTATGAAAATTGCCCGGCATGACCGGGCTGTATTGTTTTTGCTTAATGACAGCGGATCTTCCCTTGATGCAAAACAATCCGTAGGATTTTCAAGCGGTAAGGTTGTAAACTTTCATTTACCCATGAATGCACAGGGGAATCCCTTTTATCAAACAATGCAGGAAGCACGGCCGGTCATTATTGGAGAGGCAGAAAAATACAGGTCCGAACTTTATGCATTAGCTGATGAACATGATGAATTTCCCGGAGAGCTTATTGCAAATCCGCTTATTGCTAAAGATAAAGTGGTTGGTTTAATAGTGGTTGATCATTTAAAAACTAAACGAAAATTTGAAGAAGAAGACCTCCGCAATCTTCTTGCGTATACACAGCTGGCAGGCATGGCAGTGCTTAATGCACGGCTGTTTCAAACTGAGCAGAATTTCCACAAAGAATTGAGTGTTGAAGTAGAAAAAGCACGCAATGCATTGCTGGATGCCCAGGAGCTCTTAATCCAATCTGAACGGCTTGCCGCATTGGGAGAAATGGCTGCGGTCGTTGCGCATGAGGTAAAAAATCCGCTGGCTTCCATCAGAGCATGCGCGCAATCTATAGATAAAAGCATCCAAAAAGGGGAGAAGTTTGATATTAAATATTTAAATTACATTCATAAGGAGATTGATCGTTTGGATAATATTGTGCGTTCCATCCTTATGTATTCGCGCCCGGCGAAGCCAAAATTACTTCCTTTTGATCTTAATATTGTGGTTGATGAAACGCTTGATTTTATGAAAAAAGAAATTCAAGCGGAAAAGATTAATCTAGAAAAAATATTTGAGCCGCATAGCATTAAAGTTAATATTGATCCGGAACATACCAGGCAGGTGCTGATGAATTTGGTCAATAACTCCATCCATTTCCTGAAAGACAAAAAAATAAAAAATCTAATTGTAAAAACAGCGGTTGTTAATACAACTGCGGTTCTCTCGGTTGAAGATACCGGCGGCGGCATCGATCCTAAAATCGTTAATAAAATATTTGAACCTTTTTTTACAACTAAGACTCAAGGAACTGGTTTGGGGCTTGCCATTTGTTATAAGATCGTAAAAGCCGAAAATGCGGAAATCAATCTTCATAATAATCCCGGAAAGGGAATCCGCCTGGATATTGTATTTCCATTGATAAAACAATCATGAAAAAAATTCTTCTTGTTGAAGACGAACCTATCCTGATGGAAATATTTTCTGAAGGACTTGAACGTGAAGGATATGCGGTTGATGCGGCGCAGAGCGGCAGGGAAGCGCGTGAATTTTTTTACCAGGCATCAAAACCTGATCTGTTGATTGTTGATATTAAACTTCCCGATGATTCAGGGGTTAGATTATTGGAAGAATTTAGAAAAACAACCCCTGACTTAACCGTTATTGTTATAACCGCGTATGATATGTTTCAATCAGAATATGAAATTTGGTCAGCAAATATTGCCGCCTATATGGTCAAACCAATTGACCTGGATGATCTTATTTTGCAGGTTAAACAGCATAGTCCGTTAGAATAATTCATACAAGACAACATTAGAAATAAAGATCAAATTCGAATATCGAAATACGGAACAAATACGAAATACGAAATTCGAAATTCGAAACAAATACGAAATTCGAAATTCGAAACAAATACGAAATTCGAAATAATTAAAGAAGTTGTTTTGGA
>JBDRMW010000160.1:0-14084 GCA_043811735.1 bacterium | reverse complement strand
CACTTGCCATATTACCTCCCTCAGGGGACGTTGTTGCGTATCTTGATTAACTTAGTTAATCAAGATACGCAACAACGTCCCCTTAAACATTACATTTAATTGCTTGCAGAATTCTCATTGAAGCTTTTCCATCACCGTAGGGATTTATTGCTTTTGACATCTTTATATATTGTCTGCGATTGGTAAGCAGTGTTTTAATTGATGTATACACGGCCTGTTCATTGGTTCCGATAATCCGCACCGTTCCTGCCTTGACCGCTTCCGGGCGTTCGGTAACTTTGCGCAGCACTAATACTGGTTTTCCTAAAGATGGTGCTTCTTCCTGAATCCCGCCTGAATCAGTGACTACAAAATACGATAACTTGATAAGCTGGGCAAATGCCTCATAATCAACCGGCGGGATAAGAGATATATTTTTTTGAGAGTTCAAATACCTATATACCGGTTTTTTAATGCAGGGATTTAAATGAACCGGATAGACAATATGAACATCCGGGAATTCACGTGCAATCGCTTTTACAGCTGAACAGATCTGCTTTATAGGTTCCCCGAAATTCTCACGGCGGTGTGCGGTCATAAGTATTAATTTTCTGCCGTATAAAAACTCTTTTGGATTTATATTAATCGGTAAACGATTAAGGTTATATGGCCTTTTAACCACTGAGAGTAATGCATCTATCACCGTGTTCCCGGTGATAAAAATATGCGCATGCCTGGCCTTATGTGCAGCAAGATTCTGCGCAGCAACGTGTGTAGGAGCAAAATGAAGCGTGGTAATAGCATCTGTTAATACTCGATTTGCCTCTTCAGGGTAAGGATTATCCATATCAAACGAACGCAGTCCTGCCTCAACATGACCGACCGGGATATGCAGATAAAATGCTGATAATGCGGCTGCAAAAGCGGTTGTGGTGTCGCCGTGCACCAGAACCAGATCCGGTTTTTCCTGCAGCAGAATTTTTTCCATTTTATGGAGTGTTTCCCGTGTTATATGAAAAAGCGTCTGTGATTCTTCCATAATATTTAAATCAAAATTCGAATGCAGTTTAAAAATCTCCAATACCTGATCAAGCATGTGCCGATGCTGGGCAGTAACTAATATTTTTGAATTAAATGCCGGATCAGCCTCCAATGCATGACAGACCGGTGCCATTTTAATCGCATCGGGCCGGGTACCGAAAACAGTTATTATGTTAATCTTGTTTTTTTCCCTCATATAATATTTCTAGTTTTAAAAACCGTTATAAGAATGGCTGAAATCGATAATAACAATGTAATGACGTACATCAAAAAGACGATCTCCCGCTGAGTCCATCCTTTTTTTAAGAGGCGGTGATGAATATGCTCTTTATCAGGTTTAAATATATGTCTTCCTCCCCGCCATCTTCTGATAACAGCAAAGACCGCATCAACAGCAGGAAGCCCTGCCGCCATAACCGGAATAACAAATGCCAGGAGTGCCGCGGTTTTTAAAGTGCCGATAACCGTAACCGTTCCCAGAATAAATCCCAGGAATAATGTGCCGCTGTCGCCGAGGAAAATCTTTGCCGGAAAAAAATTATAGATTAAAAAAGCCAGGCTGATGCCCATAATCCCGGCGGATAAAATCCCTGCGAATTTTAACTGTTTTGCAAAAAGAATCACTTTGGTCGCATCACCCTGTACAATCGAAATAACCAAAAAGGTGCCGGCAACAATGCTTACAATGCCGGCAGCAAGACCGTCCAGTCCATCTATAAGGTTAATCATATTCATAAATCCGATAATCCATCCCACCGTTATAACCTGACTAATAATAAGAGGAAATAAATAATATTTCCCGCTGAACGGCATATTAATGCCTGAGATGCGCACCCCATAATCCATGGCGATATACGCCGCAATAATCTGCGTAAGCATTTTGGGCAGCGGCCCGATATTGAACCGATCATCCCACATCCCTAATGCCAGGATAACCAAGCCGCCGATCAGAATACCAATTAACTGTTTTTCTATGGATAAATAGTTGATAAATTCGCCGTTATATGTCATTTTATGACGAAAATCTAACAGCCATCCGAAACGCTGCGAGCTTAACAGCAGGACTCCCAACCCGGTAAGAAAACCGATGCCGATTGCCAACCCGCCCCACCGGGGGATCGGATGCGTATGAACTTTCCGTTGATCAGGCATATCAAACACATTAAATTTTTGCGATACATAAAAACAAAACGGCATAGCCATCAAAACTCCCCCGAATGAAGCCACTGCCATCGCTATATATATTTTAATCATGGGTTACTGCTCCAACTTATTTTTTTAAAGACAATGCCCCCCTCATCTCAATCCACTCCCCCGCCGGGGGAGAAGGCACGGTGAGGAGGATATGCTGCATTATAAATCTGAATAGATGGGAAATCTATTACATAACTGTTTAACATTATTTTTTATTTTTTGCAAAGCATCTTCGCTATCTTTATGAACAACCGCTTCAGCAATATACTGAGCGATCTGTTTCATTTCAGATTCTTTCATCCCGCGCGAGGTGACCGCTGGTGTACCGATTCTAATACCTGAGGTTACAAAAGGTTTTTCAGGGTCAAACGGAATAACATTTTTATTAACAGTGATTCCTGCCTTGTCCAATGTTTTTTCAACTACTTTTCCGGTTAATTTTTTATCCCGCACATCAACTAATATTAAATGATTATCTGTCCCGCCGGATACCAATCGAAATCCTTTTTCTTTTAAAGCTTCTGCTAATGCAGCGGCATTCTTGACGATTTGTTGTTGATACGTTTTAAATTCAGGCTGCATTGCTTCACCGAATGCCACTGCTTTTGCCGCAATAACATGCATCAAGGGCCCTCCCTGTATACCCGGCAATACCATGCGGTCTAGATCTTTGGCATACTGCTGTTTGCACAGCACCAATCCACCCCGCGGGCCGCGGAGTGTTTTATGCGTGGTAGTCGTCACAAAATCCGCATACGGTACCGGGCTTGGATGAACACCGGATGCAACGAGCCCGGCGATATGCGCCATATCAACCATAACCAATGCGTTGACCTTATCCGCAATTTGTTTAATCTTTTTAAAATCAATAATCCGCGGATATGAGCTTGCGCCTGCAACAATAAGTTTTGGCTTATGCTTCAGCGCTAATTTCTCCATTTCATCGTAATCAATCTGCTCGGTATCCCTGCGTACCCCGTACGGAATAAACGTATAAAAAATACCCGAAAAATTAAGGGGATGCCCGTGAGAAAGATGCCCCCCATGAGCAAGATTCATCCCTAACACGGTATCTCCGGGTTTTAAAAGCATCATATACACCGCCATATTTGCCTGGGTGCCTGAATGCGGCTGTACATTAGCATGTTCTGCCCCGAATATCTTTTTAATCCGGTCAATTGCCAGCGATTCAGCGATGTCAACATATTCACACCCGCCATAATATCTTTTGCCGGGATATCCTTCGGCATATTTATTGGTCAACACACTCCCCTGCGCTTCAAGCACAGCGGCAGAGACTATATTTTCTGACGCGATTAATTCAAGCTGATTCTGCTGCCGGTGCAGTTCACCTGAAAGTGACGCATAGACTTCCGGATCCTGATGTTCAACAATACTCATAAATCTCTCCTTAATAGCGGGGACATTCCTCGGAGAGGTGTGTCCCCATTCCTTTTTATTTATTTAGTCTATTTATTAATATTTCATTAATGCAATTTTTAATGTCTTTAAAACAAAATTCAAATATTAGATCATTCTGGCCGATGGGATCAACAATGTCTTTTTTCCGTCCAAACGCATATTCATACAGCTGAACGATCTTTTTTTCAGATGTTGGGAATCTGGTTAATAAGGTCTGCAGATGATGTGTCTCCATACAACACACCAGATCTGCCTCGTCCATATGATCCTGGGTAAGCGAGATCGGTTTGTGGTCCATAAAACGAATTCCTTCTCGTTGAAGCAGGCGGATTACCACTCCCGGAACTTTAAAAAAAGGAGAGGCAGAAATCCCTGCAGAAGAAGCAACAGCATCAATAATACCAAGCTCGCTGCTTTGTTTGTGAAAATAATATTCTGCCAGCACACTTCTGCATGCATTGCCGGTACAAACAAACAATATATGCTTAATTGGATTCAATTTTGTACGATTCCTTCCAATGAGATTTCACCTTTCCGCAAAACAACCGGTTCGGTGCCGCGCACATCAATAACCGTGGATTCTTTCGTGCACGCATGTACATCATCACTGATAATATAAGGAACTTTCCCTTCAAATTTCTTAAGTTCAGACAGGGTTGCTGCGCTTGGTTGACCGGATAGATTAACGCTGGTCACGGCAAGCGGTGCACCGACCGTGGCAATGATCTTTTGAAGCAATGCATATTTGGGAACACGAAGCCCGAGGGTATTGGTTTTAACCCCTGCATATCCGCGTATCTTTGATGAATTAAAAATTAACGTTAACGGCCCCGGCCAATATACATCCATTAGAGCCTGTGCCTTCAGACTAACCTCATCCACATAGTTTTGAGCACGGGCAAAGCTGTCAATTAACCAGACCAGAGGTTTATTGGTGTTTCTATTTTTTAATGCATATATTTTTTCAACGCCTGCATTATTAAACGCATGCGTGCCGATGCCATACACCGTGTCCGTAGGAAAAATGACCGGTTCGCCTCGTTTAAGTGCATTAACGATTTCCGTAAAATATTTGTGAGAGATATCATTATCTGTTACTTCAATAAATTGTGTATTCATTACATCGCTCATTCCTCTGATCAGAGAAGCTTACGTGGTATACTTTGCATTGATCTTAATATATTTTTCAGTTAAATCACAGGTGAGGTACTGCGTCTCAACCGAACCTTGATTAAGAATAACGCGAATAAGGACTTCTTTTTTTCTTAATATATTTTTTGCTTGAGATTTGCTGAACATACATGCATGCCCTCGATGGCATACTTTAAGACGGCCAAAATAAATAGTGATTTTATCAGGATCAACCAGCACGCCTGCGCGTCCGACCGCCGCAAGCACACGGCCCCAGTTTGGATCTCCTCCGTATATCGCGGTCTTAACCAGCGGAGACGCGGCAACCGTTCGTGCAATTTGTTCAGCTGATGAAGCGTTTCGTGCTTTCTCAATGCGCAGCTTTATCAAATGCCGGGCACCCTCTCCATCAGATGCAATCATAGCTGCTAATTCCTGGGACATCTCAATAAGATTTTTCTTTAAAATCGTAAAACCTGCCCTGCCGGGAGAAATATTTTTGCCGCCTGATCCCCCATTGGCAAGCAGATACACGGTATCATTCGTCGAGGTATCCCCATCAACTGAGATTTTATTAAAACTCCTCGCAGCAGCTTCCTGTAATAATGCTTGAGCAGTCTCAGGCATTACCGCTGCATCGGTTAAAAATACTGATAACATAGTCGCCATATCAGGATGAATCATCCCGGCACCCTTCGCACATCCCCATATGATTACCGAAGAATTTGGTATGGTTAGTTTCCTGTTTACTATTTTGGGGAAGGTATCAGTCGTCATTATTGATCGTGCAGCCTTATCAAAGCATCGAGGCTGTCTGCCATAGATATGTATTTTTTTAACGATATTGCTGATTCCCCGGCTCATCTGCTTCATGTTCAGATACGTACCTATAACACCAGTTGAGGCAAGCAGAATTTCATGCGGTTTAACCTGAAGATCTTTAGCAAGCATCTGTGCAGATATGAGCGCATCATATAAACCTTTTTTCCCGGTTGCTGCATTTGCACAGCCGGAATTGATTAAAATTGCCCGCGCATACCCTGATCTGATATGCTTTCTGCTTAACATAACCGGTGCTGCCTGCACCAGGTTCTTAGTGAACACCCCTGCTGCTGCACATGGCCGCGATGAAAAAAAAAGGGATAATTTTGGGTTTTTTACTGCACAGGCATTAAAACCTGATGGGATATAGGCAACCTTAGAACTGTTCATAAACCTTCCGCCTCATTAAATCCGCACATTATATTCATATTTTGTACTGCCTGGCCGGATGCTCCTTTGATTAGGTTATCAATTGCAGATATAATGATTGCTGTTTTTTTCTCTTGATCTACATGCACGCCGATGTGGCAAAAATTCGTATGGCTCACATTTTTAGTCTCCGGATATTCACCTGACGGTAAAACCACAACAAAAGGAGATTTTGCGTAAAAATCTCTGAAATGCGTTATTAAATCATCCTGCTTAATTTTTTTAGCCAGAGTTACATAACATGTAGCAAGTATACCCCGATTCATGGGTATTAAATGCGGGGTAAAACTTACCAGGACTTTTTTTCCCGAAATAAATGATAATTCCTGTTCTATCTCCGGCATATGCCGATGGGAACCGACAGAATATGCGGTTAAATTTTCATTTGCCTCTGCATAATGATACATGAGATTTAATTTTTTGCCCGCGCCCGATACTCCTGATTTTGCATCAGCAATGACCATCTGTGTTTTTGCTATTTTTTTATGCATTAAGGGAGCAAGCGCAAGGATACATGCCGTGGCATAACATCCGGGATTAGCAATAAGATGTGCTGATTGTATTTTTTCATGCCACAATTCAGGCAGTCCATATACTGCTTTTTTAAGCAGTTTCGGTTCAGGATGGTTTAATGAATACCATTTTTTATACAGTTTTGCATCTTTAAGCCGATAATCAGCTGATAGATCAATTACTTTATTTCCTTTGGACAGCAGTTCAGCTGCCGGTAAAAAAGAGGCGCCGTGGGGCAGACACAAAAAAGCAATATCAGTATCACTCGCCACAGCAGTAACTTTAAATGGTTCACAGACCATATCACACCGGCCTTTGAGCCATTGATGGACAGATGATATATGTTTGCCTGCATATGATTCAGATGTCACATGCACCAGTTTAACCTGAGGATGTTTTAAGAGAATTTTAATCAACTCTCCGCCGGTATATCCTGTTGCACCGACAACACTGACTCTAATCACGGGATTCCTCCATTACATACATAACATATTTTTATCTATGCCTCTACAGACGATTTTTTATCAATAGTATTATTAATTAATACAACTATTTCCCCTTTTATCTCACGGTTTGCAATAGTTTCACAAACTTCCTGAACTGTCCCGCGGATAATTTCTTCAAATATTTTAGTCATTTCACGTGCGATTACCAAATGCGGTGATCCTCCAAAAAGCCGTTGTATATGTGCAAGGGTCTCCTTAATACGATGCGGAGATTCATATAGAACAACGGTATGGTTAAGCGCCAGAGCATTGGTAAGCAGCCGCTCGGCACGAATTTTACGACGCGGTAAAAATCCTAAAAAAACAAACCGGTCGCACGGCAGGCCTGAACATGCACATGCAGACGTCACCGCTGAGGGCCCGGGGATACTCTGCACCTTGATGCCGTGCTGAAGAGCTTCTGCAATTAACATATATCCCGGATCTGAAATTCCCGGGGTTCCGCTGTCAGAAACTAATGCCACATTTTTTTCATTCTTTAATAAATCGATTATCTCGCGCGTGCGTTTAAAAGAGCTATATGAATGATAACTTAACAGCTTTTTATGTATATCATATTTATGCAATAACTTATTGGTCTGCCGGGTATCTTCACAGGCAATAAGATCAGCTTCTTTTAAGACATTAACTGCCCGTAAGGTAATGTCTTCTAAATTGCCGATAGGGGTTGATACGACAAATAACGCCACTATACGTTGTCCTTGCTGGTTCGGGCAATGCCTTTTTCATCCACATCCCGCTCGAGAACTTTTACAAAAGCTTCCACCACACGGGGATCAAACTGCGTGCCCGCATATGCGCGCAATTCGTCAACCGCATGCTCAGTCGGCAATGCTTTCCGATACGGCCGATCAGAAGTCATCGCATCAAACGCATCAATAATGGCGACAATCCGCGCGCCCAACGGAATTTCTTCGCCTGATAACCCGTCCGGATAGCCTTGTCCATTAAACCATTCCTGATGGTAGAGAACCATGGGTGCAACCGGTGCAAGAAAAGCAACCGGTGCGATAATTTTATTTCCGATTGCCGGATGTTTTTTGATTATTTCCATTTCTTCCTGTGTTAACTTGCCCGGCTTATGAAGAATTTTTTTCTCAATCCCTATTTTACCGATATCATGCATTAACGCCGCATACTCAATATGACGAACAATCTGTTCAGGCAGGCTGAGTTCTTTAGCAACCGCACGTGCATAATATCTCGCCCGGTCAGCATGTTCATGCGTATATGAATCTTTAGCATCAATCGTGCGCGCTAATGTCTGGACCATCTCTAAATAAAACTGCTGGAGATTTTCATACAAATCAGAGTTTTCAAGCGTGATCGCTGCCTGGTCAGCCAAAATAGTCAGCAGTCTTAAATCTCTATTTTCAAAAACACGATTTTTATTTGAACTATTAATATTAAGCACCCCGATCACTCTATTTTTTACCCTCATGGGCACTGAAATAAAAGATTTTGAGCCATACCGCTCTAAATTAGAGCGCTGATACCGGGCATCATGTTCAATGTTTTCTACAAATATGGGCTTACCTGACTGAGCTACCTTGCCGGCTATTCCTTCTCCCATTTTAACACGCGTCGTTTCAACCACATCATTTGGCATTCCTTTGGCAACCATGATGATTAATTCCCGAATATCGCGCTCGATAAGCATAACCGAGCCGATATCAGCTTCAACTAATTTCAATGCATTATCAAGGATTGCGCGTGTTAATACTTCCTTGGAGGTCATGCCTAAGGTAGTCATGCCAAACTCATGCAGGCCGATTAACATGCTGATTAACCGATCGAGTTTTGAAATTTGTTCCTGATATTTGTTTTGAGAAGCTTCAAGCTGGGAAAGATATTCCTGCTCTCTTTTTTGAAAACCCCGCTGGGTGACCATCAACACCATAATACCCGCTGTAACAATACCGATTGCAACAAAAAAAATAATCAAAATAATCTCCGTTTAAAGATAATAAAACCTTTAAAATATATTTAATTTATAACAAAATCTCTCATACTCGTCAAGCTCTTTATGTATATGAAAAGATAAATGTAAAAATACATTATTGTGCAAATCAAAAGACTGGGTAACCGGCGAGCATGATCTCTATAATTAAGCCCGTTTACTCCCGGCTTTGACCGGAATCAATTCAGGCAGAATAAATCTTTGAGGATAATCGGTAAAAATGCCGTCAACACCCCAGGTTTCATATACTGCCGCATCGGATATGTCATTAACCGTAAAGACACGGAGCAGATATCCCTTATTTTTAAGCGTCTGAACAATCTGCCCGGTTATAAATGTGCGGTCAATGCTGAATTCTCTGATATTATATAAGCGCACCACATCATCAAAGTTAATTGGATAATATTTTATAACCAGCGATACCGGAAGCCCCGGAAGATATTTCCGGGCAATGAGAATCTCAGGTATAAGGGATGAGGTAAGCGCAATTGAATCCATCATCTTGCAATCATATGCTGTATCCAGCACTTTCAGAGAAGTGCCCGTTGTTTTTGTTTCGATCATAAGTTTGGATTTTTTCCCAACTAACGCGAGCACATCTTCAAGCAAAGGTATTTTCTGCTCTTTTCCCAGATCAATTATCTGCAGCTGCGCATAGGTTAAATCCGAAACACGAACAGCTCCCGCATGAGCAAAATTATCTATCGTTACATCATGAAAGACGATAACTCTTTGATCACGGGTCAGCTGACAATCAATTTCAATTATGTGCGCATGAAGGTCAATGGCCTTTTGGATAGATAAGAGCGTATTTTCAGGAGCTAAAGAACTAGCTCCTCGATGAGCTATAATCTCCATGATCAAGATTATATCATGATTTTAACAGCCGAACAACTAAAATGTAGTGATAATATTTTTTACCATTTCATCATCTCGCCATTTCCTCTCTCCGACAGGATTTAAGGTGAGGGGGATTTTTAATACGCTGTTAATTTGAATTGTTTTTTCCCAGAAGCATTAACTTTACAATAATCAGAAAAATAATTAATGCCTGGCATAACAGCAGAACGGCTCCGGCAGATCCTGCCATAGGAATAATGACCGCGCTTAATCCCAAACATAAATTTAAGGAAAGAATAAATAGGACTGCTCCTTTTTGTTTGAACCCTAAATTAACTAACCGATGATGGAAATGATCCTTTCCGACAAAATCAAGCCATTCCTTCACTGAATGAACCAGCCCATTTTTTACGCGGGAAATTGTCGTATAAATCATATCAAAAATCGGGATCCCTAAAATAAGAAGAGGGGTGCTTAATGCAACAACCGTGTTGTTTTCTGCCCAGGAACCGATCGCTGCAACACTGGCCAGTATAAAACCTATCAATGTTGAACCTTCATCTCCTAAAAAGAGGCTTGCCCGGCGTTCTTCCCTCCAAAATTTAAAATTATACGGTAAAAATCCAAAACATGCTCCCGCCAGCACAACCGTTGCAAGCGCGACCCCTCCCTGCCGTAATCCCCAGGACAACACAAGAAACAGCAATGAACACATAATCCCAATCCCGGAACATAACCCATTAATACCGTCCAAGAAATTTATCGCATTGGTAATACCAATAAGCCAAATATAGGTGATCAGTATTTCAATGAGTTTTTCACCGGGCATATGCGGAACAAAATCGATGGTAATGCCTGAATAGATAAGAACGGATGAAGCCATTAATTGGCCGCCTAATTTAACGAATGCCGGCAGTCCCCTCATATCATCAAGCATCCCGATAAGATAGATAATGCTCGCTCCTATTAAGAGCGCAATCAGTTCATTGTAAAACGGGATATACCGGACCACCATCACTATAAAAGTAAGATATATTGCCATGCCGCCGATACGAGGAATCGGCGTTTCATGAATCTTGCGCTGATCAGGATAATCTAAAAACTTATACTTAGTACCGAATATTTCGACAAGCGGGCAAAGGAGAAATGCTAAAATAAATGAACGAATAAGAATACATATCCACCATTGGTTAATCTGATAAAAAAATTCACCCACGCCTGTCTGTGGAAGAAAGAAAACAATTCCAAGCAGCCCAAAAAAAACATAAATTGAGAGTCTAAGTTTATACTTCATTACCTTCCACCATTTTTAATGACATCCGCAGCGGAATAAAACCTTCCGCATACCGGCAGCGATTCTGAAACCCGCGGAATGTGGCAGTTGCTTTAGCATAATCCATAATATTCATGCCTGATACATTGGTCCGGTTCGTTTGAGAAGCATGCATGCCTAAAAGTTTTAATTTATCCTCTATCACATCTCCCACATCCTGAAAAATCGTCGGCGTAAACTCAGTTGTCGTCGGCACTTCAAAATACAGCACATTTTTTAAGTATCTGGTTGCGGTTGTTGTCGCCTGCGATACTTTACGGTGATCCTGATGCGTATCATTGAAACAGGGGACAAATGTTATGTCAGGTTTAATCTGTAAAATAAATTTTTCAATTGAATCAATAAGTGATTTATTCAAAGGGATTTCTGTATCAATAAATGTTCCCCAATAGAGGTCTGCTTTTAAATATGCGGCTACTGTTTCTTGTTCAACTTTTCGAATGTTTAAATCGCCGCCCATTTCTCCGCCCGTAACAACCAGGAGATTAATTTTATGTCCTTTGCGGGCAAGCTTTATTAACGTACCTCCGCATCCATATTCTAAATCGTCAGGATGAGGACCGATCACCAGGATTTCCATGGAACCTCCCTATTTTTCTAATGATTCAACCGCTTCTTTTACGATTGCTGCATCTACCAGAGTTAATTTTTGGCTTAAACCCGTAAAAAGGCACATATCACATATCTGGTTTATACGCCGCGGAATACCTCCGGATTGTTCAAAAATAAACCGTAATGCTGAGGGGGAGAACTCAACACTTCCGCCTGCAATCGTTATCCGGTGATTAATGTAACTGCTCGTATCTTCTTCACTTAATCCTTCCAGATGGTACCGTATGGCAATACGCTGAAGAAGCTGTTTATTATTTTCTATTTTGGATTTAAGTTCCTGCTGGCCTAAGAGAAGAATATTGAGCATAAAACGATCATTCTCCTGAAAATTAAGCAGCATTCTGATTTCTTCAAAGACCGCCGGATCTTCAATCGTGTGTGCTTCATCAATAATAAGCAGTGTCTTTCTTCCATCCTGCAGATTATTTTTAATCATCTTTTCTAATACCATTAAGACATCTGCTTTTTGTTCCGGAATATCAGATGTTCCAAGCTGACGGCATATCATTTTTAAAATACCGACTTCATCCAAACGCGGATTTACAATAAAACCAATCTTATATATTCCCTGGCCTAATTCCATATGCAGTGCACGCGCAAGAATCGTTTTGCCGCACCCGAATAGGCCGGTAATCATCCCCGCACCTTTATCTTCTTTAATGACATACATCATGCGCGCAAAAGCTTCTTCATGCTGCAAAGAATTATAAAAATATTTTGGATTAGGCGTGTTTTCAAAAGGTTTTTCTTTTAAATTCCAATGTTTTAAATACATTTATTCACCAAATATTATTTCCGTAGTTTGTATTATCTTCTTCACATCTTGATCACGTAATGCCGGATAGATCGGAATCGATATGCTCTCTTTCCAGGCCGACTCAGCATGCGGATAATCAGCCGGGGACAATCTCAGCATACGATGCAGGGGTATTTCTATTGGTTTTACCGCTTTGATACCGGCCGCGCGGTATTGCGCAATACATGTTTCAATATTTTTGTCGGTTCTTATTATATACCTGAAAAATACATGCTCGCGCTGTTCATGTTTTTTCGGCAGAATCAGGGTTTTAAGTTCCTTAAAAGCCTGGGTATAAAACGCGGCAATACGCTGCCTTTTGTGAATAAAACCTCTCAAACGTGATAATTGAACCTGTCCCATGGCAGCTTGAAAATCAGTCATTTTATAATTAAATCTCAAATGTAAATCTTTTCTTTTATCGCATGACCTGAGATCTTTAACTTTATCTATGTAGCGGCGGTTATGAGAAGCAACCATTCCTCCTTCACCGCACGTCATAAGCTTGGTTGCATAAAAAGAAAAAACACTTACTATCCCAAAACCACCTGCCATTTTAGCATACAATTTTGCGCCAACTGCCTGGGCACAGTCTTCAATAACCGGCACCGGTGCTTTTAAAAATAAATGCATATCAGCCGGACACCCGAACATATGCGGGAGAATAATAGCTTTTGTTTTCCGGTTAATTCTTTTTTTTACGTTTTTAAATGAAAGATTATAATCATTAAGCGAAATATCAGCGATAATAGGCTCTGCCCCGGTATACATAACCGCATAAAAAACCGATGCGCAGCAATAGCTGGGGATTATCACCTGATCACCGGATTGAATGCCCATCGCCATCAGTGCACAATGCAATGCATGTGTCCCTGATGAAACAGCCGCTGCATAGGGCAGTCTGAGATAGCGGGCAATGGTATGCTCAAATGATTTAACCTGCGCGCCTTCAGATATATGCTGAGATTCCAATACTTTATTAACCGCCTGCATTTCTTTTCTGCCCACACTTATTGCTGAATGTTGAATCATCTGTTTCCTTTCAAAATCTCTAAACTCCGGTCACCGCAATTACACAAAAGATCAATTATAGACAAATGAGATACAAACTCGCCAAAAAGCTGCGGATAAACCGGATGATTATATTTCTGAAACTGCAAGCCTATTCCTTCCTGTTCAAATAACGCGGTATCCATATACTGTTCCCCGCCCTGTCCGGCAATATATGTATCGCCTTTAAGTTTTTTACAAATATCAACAAGCCGTTGAGAGCTGGCTGATGAAATGCCTAATTCTGATGAACATACAATTCTTGTGGTGATCCCTAGGATTTCAGCGATTTTCTTTACCATACATATATTAAGTTTATCTATAGTTATCCAGGTTTGTTTCCATAACTCATTAAACAATCTCTCATATCTATTAAAAAAAACTGTTTTCGAATAATTAAGCTCTAATGTATGCTGCTGCTTTTTCTGCCATGATACTTGATTATTAATTTTTACT
>JBDRMW010000159.1:0-3173 GCA_043811735.1 bacterium | reverse complement strand
GAATAATTGAGCAAGAATAATCTTATCCCTCTTATCTCTTCCAATAGCACGTACATTATCGCGAAGAATAGTGATTATTTCTTGACGTTTTTCTGGGCGATTTTTATTTGTGCTGCTCGCCGAGTGATACTTATCTTTTGGCCAGACGATCTTGGTTTTTTGATACTTAAGGCCCTTTCGCTGAATATCAGGGTAAAATTTACGTAATTTTTGAAACAATTCTTTAATTTTACCATGTAATTTTTGTTCGTTAATTGTTATACGCGCTTTTACACCTGCACGTTTAACTCTCCTTTCAAGTTCAGCAATCTGCATCTCTCCATTTTTCGAAATAAGTTTATGGGATAATATTATAATTAACTCATCAACAATTACTTTCTCAGTTGCATCAAGTGTAAATTTTTCTTCATGATCTAATGAAGCAGCTGCAGCGCAATTTTCCGCTGCAAGATCCGGTCTTTCAGGTGTTAATGCAGGATCGGTTTGAGCAGTGCCTGCAGCTGCGGGAAGACCTTCATCCAGCACACGATGAAGAACAGTAACAATTTCATCATGATCTTCACTGCGTAATGATAATTCACAATGAGCATTATTATATTCTAATCCGGATTTAAAAATATGAGAGTGAACTGAACGAATACGTTCGAGCAGATTGAGAATATCATCAACTTTTATAGCTGAGTTCCCTAATACCTGATTAATTTTTGAAGATAATATAGCCATATAAACAAGATCCGAAATGTGTGTCATCTTGGAAATTGCTTCTATTAATTTTTCGGCAATAACTCTCTCTTCTCTATATAACTGCATTAATCCTGATGATGTTTCAGATTTCGCAGAAGGAGGAATTATACTGTCTGGCTGCTCTTGTGTTGAGCCGGAAGGTTCAGGTGCTTCTGATTTTTGTTTCATGAAAGCTTCGATCGCAGTTTTGTATTTTTGAAAGTTTGCTTCCTCTTCTTCTGGTGTAGAACCAATGAGCCATATTACTAGGTCGTTATCAGTACATTTTGAATGGATGAATACATCCGGAAAAGTTTCAAAAAGCTCTAACAGAACTTCTTTGACATCCGGCATAGTGATTTTCTCACCGCCGGGTTTTTCGTTACATGTCTCGACAATATTATTTATATGAATCATTACTTTATCTGCTAAATGACTCTTTTTAAATTTGTTTATCCAATGCAGAAAACTTAAACAAATAATATCTGTTGGTGATGATGATGCTTCTTCTTCTTTAGCTTGAGCAGGCTGATCAACTGTAGGAGGTTCCGTGTTATCTGGAGTATCCTCAGATTGATCTGGTGTTTCCGGAGCTTGAGCTTCAGCGATGAGATTTTGTACTACACCACCAGTTTTTGAAAAATCAACTGGGGAGGAGCCGGGTTCTATAGTGCCTGTTGTCTCTATAGTCTCTGTTGGGGGTGATTCTTTATGTTCATCAGCAACAGCGGCAGAAGGTGGAGCGGTTTGTTCTGGTGGGCTCAATTTTTTCAGTAGTCGCTTCCAGTTTCTAATGGTGTTGGGAAGATAGTGAACTAAATTTTTATTATTAAAACGTATTTCCTGGCATGTTGGTTTAGGTTGTGGGATTACGTGCACAGGTTCAACAGATGCTGGTCTGGTACGGCGCCGGGATGAGAACAATGGTAATCTTATTTGCCACCATCTTTTTTCGGGTTGGGATTTTACTTCGGTGATTTTCGGTTCTGCAGCAGGTATATCTTTAATCTCAACATCGACAATTTCTAATTTTCCGTAACGTGTTGGATTATCTCTTTTCGTATCAAAGATAGTTTTTATAACTTCATCGGTATCCGGCGGAGTACCATTTGAAAACTCAATAATGTTTAATTGTCTATGAAATGCGGGGTCATTACACATAGTTATAAACTCTTCAATCGTCATTGAGGTTATTTGGGTATGTGTTTTAAGATATGCTGTCCAGATACGTAATATCTGTATTTTACGATTTAATTCCTGAGCTTTCTTCACCTGAGCATCAGGATCAGCAAGAGAAATTTTAATCGCATCCAGGGATGGAGGTGCCAGCATTCTTTGAGGAATACTGTGCGCTGGCAAACTGGTAAAAGCCAGGGAAACAGTTAACAAGATTGATGCTAATTTCTTGCTTAAAAGAAGATTTGTATTCATTTATATTTAAAATGTTATGTATATTATACTATAACCTTCACTACTCATGGTGTAAAATAAATGTAAAATATCCAGATAGAATTATTGTTGACATTGTATTATATCAGGTGTAAAATCTATCAATGTACGAATTTATTTGGTGAGAGCAATTCACCCCCTCACCATCCTCTCCTCTCGGGAAGTGGCGTGGGGGATACAAGGAGGAATGTGCGATGGGAAGTTTTTTGATGTTGGGGCGGTATTCACAGGATGCGATTAATGGGATCGCATCACAGCGGACTAAAGAAGCGGTTAAGATTATTGAAAAAGCCGGCGGCAAAGTTAAATTGATGTATTCACTGCTTGGCGGTTATGATTTAGCATTGTTAGTTGAACTGGGAAGTGTTACAGAAACAATGAAAGTCTCGGTATCGTTAGCAAAATTAACTGGTATTTCGTTCAGGTCATTCCCGGCCATAACGGTTGAGGAATTCGATAAATCAATGGAGAAGTAAATTAATTGGAACATTCAAAATCTGTTTCAAATTTTATCAGAAATATTATTGATGCTGACTTAAACGCAAGTAAAAATGGCGGGAAGGTGCATACCAGGTTCCCGCCGGAACCGAACGGGTATCTGCATATCGGTCATGCAAAATCAATCTGCCTTAATTTCGGGATTGCTAAAGATTATAAAGGATTATGCAATCTGCGGTTTGATGATACCAATCCGGTTAAAGAAGATGTTGAATATGTTGATTCAATTAAAGAGGATATTAAATGGCTGGGATTTGACTGGGGAAACCGGCTGTATTATGCATCCGATTATTTTGAGAAGCTATTTAACTTTGCGGTTAAACTAATTGAGCAAGGCGATGCATATGTATGTGATTTAACTGCTGATCAAATCCGAGAATACCGCGGCACATTAACTGAATCCGGTAAGATAAGCCCTTTCCGTAACCGCACGAAAGAAGAAAACCTTGATTTATTTAAAAAAATGCGTGCGGGCGCGTTTACTGACGGCTCAAAAGTCTTGC
>JBDRMW010000158.1:0-4901 GCA_043811735.1 bacterium | reverse complement strand
TGAGCACACCTGCCCGGGATATAGAAAAATCAATATCTGTAGCTGAACACTCACGAGAATTGCTGATTGAGCTTTATACCCCTGCAGATCACACTTCACCCAATACTGCAGATACATCAACAATAGTAATAACTCCCAAAGAATTAACTGATCAAGAATTAATAAGAAAACAATGGAAAAAAGATTTCCTGTATTATCCGTTTATCGGTTCGATCATTACTGCCGTGATTGCGGTTATTCCAAGTATCAGCATTGCCATTGTTAATAAAAAACTCACGGTTCCTGCATTATTTGCTACGTATACACTTGGATTAGTGTTTCTGCCGCATCTAATCTGGGGATTAGGCATCGGCTTGGTGATTGGATTTCTCTATGCCTGCACCTGGCAGATTAACCCAAAAATGGAGCCCCTGCCCAACGGCGCGGTCAAACAGACGAATCTTATTTTCGGGACCGAACGAATTATCTTTCAGGAACCAACCCGGGAAGAAATCGCTGAACTGAAAAAAAACTTACACGGCCGCATCAGTGATGATTTGGATCAACATAACCAATCATTAGTTAATCAATATACCAATGTTATAAGCAGTCTTTTACGGTCAAGTAAAGGAATGGATTACGATAAACTGATGAAAGCAGCCGGAATAAAACGAGCTGGTGATCTTTCCATTAATCGATGGGAAGAGATAAGCCATGAGATGCGGTTTACCATTGCTCAGAACGAGCATCAACAAACGATCAGTTCTTTAAATGAAAAATACCATTTCTCCAAAATAATACCGTATTTCAAAAAAATGAAAAAAGAATCTCCTGTATATCTTATCGCATATTTTCTGTTGTTTCCCATTATGTTTGGATATAAACTGCTCCATATGTTTGCGCTCCAGTTTGCCCAGACGCCGGTCAGTTTTTTCTGGATGAAACGTTACAACAATGCCTGGATTACTGCAGATCAGGCAGTACCGTACATAAGCGCTTTGGCAAAAAAATACAACGAATCACCTTTTAATGCTTTAATATTATCCCTCAGAAAAAACCAACAGATTAAGTATCATGATTTATCAACATTGGATCACACATATACTGAATTTGTGCAGGCGCAGAAACAGCCATTCCATAAAGCAGGACTTATTAATCAGGAAAATATCCAGCATAATATGTTCAGATATTGGATAACCAGCCGGATAATCAGCTGGATAGCCGGCATATTTGCCAAATCATCTGATGACGCCGCTGTTAAACATGCTATTGATACCCGGAAGAAATATCTTGAAGCAATTAATAATATTGAAAAATCATTAGATCCTGCTGAAAACAAAAATGAAATTGCAGTTGTCAGCCAGCTCCGAGACCTTGCGCAGTCAGAAATAATAAACAAAGAAGTTACCAAACAGAGACGAAGAGACAGCATTGTTTTGGGCAGATTATCCCGCGGCAGTAAAAAATATCTGTATCATTATACGCTTATTTCAGGATTTGTTAAATTTTTAAAACGAAGAGGATCAATAAGCATCTGGAGCATATCAGCTTCAACCATTATTATCCCGCTTATATTCGGCACTGCGATCGGCCTTCCCGCAGCAGGTTTAATTATTTCAGGCATCACGTATTCAGCCTACCGGAAAGAAAATTCTCCTGGAACAACGATTATTAATGGTAAAAAAACAGTCTTTACCATTATCTCGACCTGGGCAGTTATTGCAGTCTTAATCTTTATCGGGGCATCTTTTCCTGTTTTCAGTGAATTATTGCAGTCTCACCTGGGAACAGGGGTGCTCGGCTTTATTTTAACATTCCAAAAAGCCATCACTCAGAAAAAAGATTCATTATTAACTGATACGACGTTCACTGATACCTTACAACATTTATCGAAATATAAAGAAGGAGGCAAAAATCTTAATAACTTAACAGAACTTCTTTCTAAAGAAGCCAAATTAAGATCAAACCATTATCTTGACCTCAATCAATTCATTGCGTCGCTGTCCACGCATGCCAATCTGAGTTTATTGGAAAAAGCGGTTGTTCTGGCATTGATACGCAGGAATATCGCATTTGGATATATGCATCTTAAAGGCATCCAGCGGGATGCTTTGCTTGCCATTATAACTTTCACTGAACATACCTTAGGCATAGATACCATTACCCTTATTGATGCGGAAGGAATCATTGCTGAAAAACTTCTTATCCATCGGAGTTCACGGGAGATCATTAAAGATGTATATGCGATAGCCTGGCGTGAAACATTATTCAGCAGAGCATACTGGTGGCAATGGTTGTCTACAACAATCGGGCTCAGTGTGGTTGGATTTGAAATCGCGGGTGTCACCTGGGGTGCGGGTAAAATTGATCAGGCTTTCGGTACCAATATCATTGCACCGTTTGTATACTTGATTGAAGGCATGCAGGATAAAGATTACCAGCCGGAAACAACGTTGCAGACGTATCATGCGCACGGTGCATTGGGATTATTCAACAACATGCTTGAATCAGCGGCTAATGTAGCCGCACATATCTTCGGCTATGACGGCCATTTTTCTCTGCAGGGCTGGCTGCAGGATGCGGCTGTCAAACAAAAAATCAGCAAGTTAGATGCCAAAATTAAGTCGCTTGAAGCATCGAACCAAACAGACTCTGAACTCTATGTCAAGTGGAAGTTTTTACAGCAAACATATAAAACCAGGATAGATGCAAAAAATAATGCCCGTCAGATTGAATTAAAAACCCTGCAGGGTGCATCACAAGAAGAGCTTGCTGAGGTAACCCTCAAACTGCGGATTGCACGTTATCAGCACGGAGTTTTAGCAGCTGCGCCTAATAACCACGAATCACGTGTTTCAGCACTTAATAAACTTCCTTATATCGAAGAAGCCTTTGTCCAAAAAGCTAAAGAAGAAGGCAGACCGCGCACGTATGCATCATCACATGGCATAACGGTTATGGGAGGCACCTCGTTGCCCGGCATAGCAATCACTATTATGTCTGCCTTATTTGGCGCATTTGATCAACATGCCGAAGCTGAAGTTGAACCAGACCCCGTAAAAATCGAACAGAAAATCAACGCTGAAAAAGAATCCGCTGAAAAGATAAAAGAAGAACAACATAAAACAACAGAAGAATTAGCTGAACTTCAAAAAAAGCAGAACGAATTGTATAAATCACAGGAAATCGATATAGAATATATCACCCCTGATTTGCAGGATCAAAATATTAAAGCATATTCTAAATATTATTCTGATAAGGCTTTAAAATCAGGTTCTTTTAATGGCTTGGTAAGAAGTTATTATGGTGATGACTCTACAAATTTTACACGATATGCAGCGGTGACCTATGATCAAGCATTACTGGCGATTCAAAACCCTGAGCAAGGCAAAGATATTACAGATACGTATTTTACAAATAAAGAATTACGCGAGACAAGGGGTAATCTAGATCCCGGCAATGGATTATTCAATAATATTCGGCTTGAAGGACGTAATATACCGAATTGGTGGGATGATAATTGGGATTGGAGCTCTCATAATGGCCCCCAGGCCTGGATGGGACTTGCAGCTGAAACAAGAGACAATATCAGATTATCCGACCGAATCGCCGGCTATCTGCATCAATTTGAGCGTGATATCGGTGGATTTATTATGGGTCCTAAAGGTCAATTTGTTGATGTATCTTACGTTGTTTCAACCGAAAATGAAGAAAGTATGTTAGCATTTTTTGAATCACGTTATGCACGTACACATGATCCTCATGACATACAAGCTGCGGATTCAGCTTATCGATCAATTAAATCACGTTATGACAAAGATGTACATCTTTTGCGGACAGGAGAACATCTTGAACGCAATCAATGGGTCCGCGATTCGCATGAAGATCATGCATCTGATACAGCAAACTGGTTTATCTCTTCAGCTCTTCATCGTATAATTCTTGACCCATTTTTTGGCGGTACCGTTGAAGACCGGCTTGATGAGATGAACCGAATGCTTACTGCATCAGCCAAGTTAACCGGATTATTTGATGATGAAGGCAGGCTTATGGGTATTGATTATTTTGCCCGTCCAGGAGAAAAAATAATATCTCTTGAATGGTCATCACAACGTGCGGTTGCATACTTAAGATTAGCTCAGGAGTATGCAAATATAGGAATATTTAATAAAGCTCAAGAACATCTTGATTCATATAGACATTTAATTAACTCACTTAAAATGTTTTATACAGATACAAACGGAGTTCTCACTGCACCATATGCGGTTTATAAGAACGGGACAGCAGTGGATGGACTCTACACCGCACGACAATACGGCTGGGAAATATCAGATGCACCGCAGGCAGCTGCAAGCAGTTACTTTGCATTTGCCAAAGCCGGATATGATCCTCTCATTTCAGATGGCGGGCCCGGAATCCCCGTAATACCTGAAAATTGGGAAGAACTTAAAACCAAAGAACTAACATCAGATGAACAAAAAGAATTAAATCAATTACAAACACAGATTCAGCAAAAACAGCGTGAACTTGATGAACTAAATGCTCATTTAAGAGAATCAGAAGAAAAAATTGATGATTATACCGAGAAAATCGCTGAAAAGCGGGATGAAAAACACAGTGAAAAAATATCCCGAGATATGCCGGAGAAATATAGTAATGCCCAGATAAAACTTTTAAAACAAAGACTTAGTGATATTAAAACGAAACTATCCAAAATAGAAGCTATTGAAGATAAAGAAGAGCTTTTTAAAGAGTATGCCGCCATCGTATCTGAACTGCGTGAACATTATGACCGACCAACAAACCTGGAATCAAGCCGGGAAGCTGATGATGATTTTCAATATAGCAGGATTTTTCCCGTTCCCGCCGCATCACCCGTGCCATGACCTACTCGTTAATGGCGGGTGGGAAACGATTGCGGC
>JBDRMW010000157.1:0-8170 GCA_043811735.1 bacterium | reverse complement strand
ATTAAACGATTAAAAAGAATGGCCTATGGCTACAAAGATGTTGTATATTTTCTTTTAAAAATTCATCAGCATTGTGGACTTTTAAATCCAAAATTAACAACAATTTGATTGCCATTAGCCCACATTAAATAGGAAAGAACCGAAAATAATGATATGTTTCAATTTTCTATAAATACTGGATATACTTATTTTCAGAGAAGTTGGAATTTCAAAAATAGACCTCTTATAGGCTTAGAAACCGGATTTAATATTAATAGATATTTTAATTTATATTCAAGTATTTCTGGAAGTTATAACCTCGAAGAAAACAATGATTACGATACATTCATGGTTTACTTTACTCCAAAATTACACTTCCATGTTTATTCTAAAAACAAAATTAATTATATCCTTGGCATTGGATATGGATTTCTCTTTATTCAAAGCGAGTTAAATAACCCGATTAGTAATGAGGAGAAACCGCGTAGAATTAATATATTTGGTTCTGATAAAGTATATATTGCTGGATTGGAGCATTTCTTTAATGATTTTGGGCTTGCACTATTTGCGAATTTCTATGGGGATGAAATAATTATCCCTGAGTTTAAGTTTATTTATAAATTGTGAATATTAATATTTAACGAACCAATCAACCTAACTTTTGAGGTGCCCTTACGGCCTCCTCAAAAGTCGGTTATTTCAATGTTGATATAAGAAATTTAATTACATAATTATATCCAATTTGGGAGATCTGGGACGTTGTTAACAAACTTGAAAAACTCTTAAATAAATTACTACCATTTTTTTATGCCACGACAACCTCGAATTGACCTGCCTGGATACCTATACCACCTAATAACACGCGGAATAGAACGTAAACCTATTTTTAAAGATCAGCATGATTATGAATCCTTTACGAGCAAACTCGGTAATGTGTTGGCAGAGAGCAATGGGAAATGTTTTGCCTGGGTATGTATGCCTAACCAGGTGCATATGCTTATTCGGAGCGGTAACGCTGGTCTTGCGGATATGATGAGAAGCTTGTTGACCGGTTATGCATTATATTTTAATAATCGGCATAGAAGATCCGGACATCTTTTTCAAAATCGATATAAATCGACGTTATGTGATGGAGATGCGTATCTGAAGGCACTGGTGCGGTATATTCATTTGAATCCGATAAAGGCGAACCTCGTGAAGAATATAGATACGCTGGATAACTTTTCATAGAGTGGCCATGCAGTATTGATGGGTAGAAAAACAGTTGCCTGGCAGGATACAGATGCCGTATTAGGTTTATTCGGAGATACTATCAACAAAGCACGGTCTGCATATCGAGAATATATCAGTGAAGGTAATGCAGGATCCGGCGACTTTTAAAGGAGGAGGCTTAATCAGAAGTATCAGTCATGGTCAGGGAGCGTTTATTAATGGTAAGATACCGGACCATATTACATACGATGAGCGCATCCTTGGAGAAAGTGATTTTGTTGACAATATTTACTCTCAAATAAATGAAGCTGATGAAGATATTAATAAAGAGAAATATACGTTTGAAGAAGTTATAGATATGATTGCAGATAAAAATGGGCTTGATAAGACGGTGATTTGCAGTAAGAACAGGGCTTACCAAGTTGAAAAAGCTCGTAAATTAGCGGTGTATATCGGGGTGAGAAAATTGGGGCTTACTAATTCAGCAGCAGGGCAAACCATTAAGATGACGCCAAGCGGAATAACAATGCTTATGAAACGGGAAAAACAATTCTTTGAAAAGATAAGAAAAAAAAGTATAAAGGAATTAGTAGGGATATAGGGTTTGTTAAGTTTGTTAACAACGTACCGTTACCCGTTACCTGTTCCTGTAAAATATTTAAATAATGTTTAAATTTCATTGAAAATGTTCTACAATAAAGTATGCTAATAATTTCTACTAATAATATGGGGGACATATGATTGCGCGGTATACCAGAGAGCAGATGGGGAAAATCTGGCATGATCAGAATCGTTTAGAGAAGATGCTGTTGGTTGAGGTTCTGGCTGCTGAAGCCTGGAGCATATTAGGAAAAGTTCCTAAATCGGCGATACGGAAGATTAAAGCAAAAGCAAAAATTGATATTAATCGGATTTATGAGATTGAAAAAACAGTCAAACATGATGTAATTGCTTTTTTAACGCAAGTCGGGGAGACGATCGGCCATGAAGCGCGGTTTCTTCATATCGGCATGACTTCATCAGATGTGCTTGATACTGCACTCTCTATTCAGATGGTTGAAGCAGCAGATTTGCTTATAGATGATATGGAGCAATTAACTAAAACAATCGGTAAATTAGCTCATAAATATAAAAACACACTCATCATGGGAAGGTCGCATGGGGTACATGCTGAACCCACGACATTTGGCCTTAAGATGGCTAACTGGTATACTGAATGCCAGCGTGCTGAAGATCGTTTGAAAAAGGCTAAAGAAATAATATCTGTTGGAAAAATCTCAGGCGCGGTTGGTACCTATGCGCATCTTAATCCCCGCATTGAGTCTTTGGTTTGTGCTGAGCTTGGATTAAAACCGGCAAAAGTTTCCAGCCAGATTTTGCAGCGTGACCGGCATGCTGAATTTTTATCCATGCTTGCATTGGTTGCGGCCTCCTTGGAAAAATTTGCGGTTGAAATTCGCCATCTTCAGCGTACTGAAGTTTTAGAAGTTGAAGAACCTTTTACCAAAGGTCAAAAAGGATCGTCAGCTATGCCGCATAAAAGAAATCCGATCGGATGTGAAAACATTACCGGACTTGCCCGTCTTTTACGGACCAATGCGTTGGCATCGCTTGAAAATGTAGCCTTATGGCATGAACGTGATATTTCACATTCATCGGTTGAACGGGTCATTATTCCTGACAGCTGTATATTGCTTGATTTTATGTTAATGCGGATGAATTCTATTTTGCGAGATCTGAGAGTCTATCCGGAAAACATGAAGACCAATATCAGCAAAACAGCTGATATTATTGTTTCACAGCGGATCATGCTTGAACTGGTTGAAAAAGGCATGAAACGAGAGGATGCGTATAAGATCGTGCAGTATCATGCCATGAAAGCACGCGACGAACATGTTGATTATAAAGAAGCGATTAAAAATGATTCGACGATAAAGACGTTGATGAAAGAAAAAGATATCGACGCCTGTTTTGATTTGAACTATTATATCAGATGGGTAAACGATATCTTTAAGAGACTGCACATTCATTCATAAGCTGAATATCTTCGTAAAATCCTTGTTATAATATACGTTTATATTTACTCTTTAACCAGACTTATTTTTATATAATATGAGGAGTTTCCCCAGTTTTTAGAAAATTAATAAAAATATGTATTGAAAAATAGAAGAAAATGTATATATGAGAAGTGAAATAATGTCAGGGGATAATCTGTTCACTCAGGAAAAATTTCTTTACGGATTTTTTGTAAAAAAATTCGGTTGTTCGATAACTCCGGTAAAAAAGTCGATGACTTTTTTACCGTCAGACAGATCGAACAAAGTTTCCGAATTTTTTCACAAAAAATCCTAAAATATTTATTCGTTCCCAAATTATCCCCTGACATTATTTGCATGTGTACATAAAAAACGGGTAAACTCCATTAAACCAAAAATTGACAAAAAATCGTCAAATTGGTAGAATCAATTTGAATATTCATGCAATGTATATATAAAATAGATCTCACATTTAAGCTGGTGAATACTTATATACGGAGAAGTAAATGCAATTCAACATAAAGAAGGTATCAGTCGAGGTAATTGAGGGTGATTTGATAACTATTGATTCGGATGCGTATGTCTGCCCGATGAACATTAAGTATAACTTGAATTATGGCATTGGTGAGGTCTTGTCAAAATATGCGGGCGAAGAGTTCTTGCAATCATTGAAAGCAAAAGAAAACCCCGAGATGGGTACGGTCTTTGCGGTTAGAGGAGGCAAACTTAAGGCAAAATATATTTTAATTGCGGTTATTGAGGATGAAAATCATGAGGTTGCCCGTGAAAATATTACCAAAGTAATGGAGCATTGTTTTAGGCTTTCTGACGCGATGAATTTAAAATCCATCGCGTTCCCCATGCTGGGTTCGCCGCGCTCAAAGGTGCCGTATGATACGTTTACCAAATTAATGGTGCGTTCAACTTTTAATTATTTTACGACCGGGAATGAAGGATCGCTCAATATGAAGTTTGTGCTGTTTAATAAAGAACTGTATCATTCTTTTGTTGACCAGCTGAATGTTCTTCGGCAGGAATTCTTTATTTAATTTAAAAACCAAGATTATAACTTCAGAACTGACATTTTTCTTCGAATTCCATATCCAATGCTGGTTCCGGGGTTGCAGGTGAAAGGAAATAATATATTGAAAAAAATAAAATTAGCTTTGCCTAAAGGAAGTCTGCAGGAATCAACGTTTGGTTTATTCCGGCGTGCGGGGATTAAACTGAATGTTTCAAGCAGAAGTTATTTCCCCATATGCGATGATGATGAGATTGACGTGATGCTGGTCAGATCCCAGGAGATTGCCACCTATGTGCAGGACGGTGTATTTGATGCGGGTATTACGGGGTTAGATTGGATCACTGAAACGAACTCGAAAGTAGAAGAAGTATCCGAGCTTATATATGCGAAAGCAGGTTTTAGGCCGGTCCGCTGGGTGCTGGCGGTGCCGGAAGATTCAAAGATATGTTCTATTAAAGATCTTAACGGTAAACGGATCGCAACGGAACTGGTGCAGGTAGTTAAAAAATATCTCAAGGTTCACAAAGTTAAATCTGAAGTGGTGTTTTCCTGGGGAGCAACTGAGGCTAAAGCGCCTTCCTTGGTGGATGCGATTGTTGAATTAACGGAGACCGGTTCATCTCTGCGGGCTAATAAGCTTAAGATTCTTGATGAGATTATGAGTTCAACTACCCGGTTAATCGCCAATAAGCAGATATGGCAGAAAGATAAGGATAAGAAGAAAAAAATACTGGACATTGCATTGCTGCTTAAAGGGGCACTTGCATCTGAAGGTATGGTCGGCCTTAAAATGAACTTGCCTGAGAAAAAACTTAAAAGTATATTACAGATTTTGACAGCCTTAAAAAGACCGACGGTTTCCCGGCTGACGGTATCGGGATGGGTTGCTTTGGAAGTCATTATCGATGAACCGACGGTTAAAAAAATAATCCCTGATCTTATCAAAGCAGGAGCCGAAGGTATTATTGAATACCCATTAAATAAGGTCTTCTTATAATGAATATGTTTGATATACGTGTACGCTTTGCACCGAGCCCTACAGGTTATCTGCATATCGGCGGTGCGCGTACCGCACTCTTTAACTGGCTGTTTGCGCGGAAGATGAAGGGTTCTTTTATCCTCCGTATAGAAGATACGGATGAAAAAAGATCTACCCCCGAATCAACGAATGCAATCCTTGAAGGCATGAAATGGCTGGGCCTTTCCTGGGATGAAGGGCCCTATTACCAGATGGAACGCCTGGAGATTTACACCGAGTGGCTTAATAAACTTATTTCTCTGGGACGTGCGTATCCCTGCTGGTGCACTAAAGACGAGTTGGATGCGATGCGCTCAAAAGCGATCGCTGAAAAAAAACCGGTTTTATATGACAAACGCTGTCTTAACCTCTCCGATATAGAGAAAAAACAAAAAAAAGATGCGGGTCTTCCCTGTGTAATGAGGTTTAATGTGCATGAAGGGGATGATCCAGCATTCACAGATGTTATTCATGGCGAGAAAAAATTCGATTCAGAAAATTTTGAGGATTTTATAATCATTAAATCCACCGGCGGCCCGACCTATAATTTTGCCGCAGTTATTGATGACCATCTGATGAAAATTACGCATGTTATCAGGGGAGATGATCATCTCTCAAACACCCCTCGACAGGTGCTCATCTACCGTGCGTTGGGCTTTACGATCCCAGTTTTTGCCCATTTAGCAATGATTTTGGGAAAAGATGGCAGCAGGCTTTCAAAACGGCATGGGGCAACGGCATTAAGTGAATATATGGAGGCAGGATATTTAGCCGAAGCATTGCGCAATTATCTGGCACTCTTGGGATGGTCAACCTCTGAGAGCCAGCAAATTTTTATACATAATGAATTAACGCAGAAATTTTCCTTGGACAGGTGTTCTAAAAGCCCTTCTATATTTGATCAGGAAAAACTACAGTGGATGAATGGTGAATATATTCGTCATCTATCACCGGAAAAATTTGCTGAAATTGGGCTCCGGTGGCTTGAGAAAAAAGGTTTATATTCGAATAAAACAGATAAACTTTTTGCTGAGGATGTAGTTAAGCTTGAACAAGAAAAAATAAAACTTTTTTCTGAACTTCCTGAAAAGGTAAGTTTTATGCTCAAAGATGATATAACCTATGAAACGGAAGCAGTGAAAAAATGGTTTGGGCCTGAAAATCAAGAAAACAAAATTCCTGCATTATTGGATACGCTTAAATCATTGCCTGATTTTACTTCCGCAAAAATTGAAGAATCTGTACGGGCATTTGCTAAAAAGAACAAACTTAAAACCGCATTGATATTCCATCCGTTACGTGTGGCGGTCTCCGGGAGGACGACGGGGCCTTCATTGTTCCAAATGATTGAGCTCTTAGGCAGGGAAAAAGTAGTTACACGGCTTGAATATGTTTTGCGTGAGTTCGGGAAGGGGATATAGCCATGGCACAGGGTGTTGATCCACACCTGCATAATCTGTTGTTTTCCTTGTATCATTCAGCTAAACGAAAAAGAGAGCAGCTTTTTTTAAAAGATAATCCGACCGGTGACGAGAAGGCAAATGCAACCATTCCTCAGAAGGTTCTGGAAATGCTTATGGTTCGGATGGGCCCGGTCTTGAATCAGGATGAGAAAAAACTTCTAACGAACCTTCTTAAAGATTTAGGAACTGATACGCTCTCAGTTAAAAGTAAAGAATACCTTAAAGGATTAAAACCATACCGCATCGTAAGCAGTGTATTTGAAGGTGAGATTCGTATAACGATTAATAAATGTGTGTTGATCCTCGTTATGGGGGACCTTATTCAGATGCCGGTTGATTGTTTGGTAAGCCCTGATAATACCAAATTGCTCCTAGATAGGGGTATTCCTTCGATTATAAGATTGTGGGGAGGGGATAAAATCAGGCAGGAAGCTCAAGCTTCTGCCCCGGCGCAGATAGGTTCGGTAGTAGTTACCAGTGCAAGCGAACTCCCGTTTAAACGGATTTTGCATGCGGTCATTATGGAACCGCATAAAGAAACAACGCGAGAAGCTATCTTAAAAGCGATGGATGAAGTTTTTAAAATCTTAGATGATTTAAAGCTAAAAAGTGTCGCATTCCCTGCATTCGGCACGGCGAATATTAAATTCCCGTATGACATATGCGCCAAAGTAATGCTCCAATCAATTATTGATAATATTCAAAAACGGCCTGATTCATTATTAGAAACGGTGATTATATCGTTATATAATCGTGAAGCATATATGCGCTTTGTTGAACAGTTTGAACTGTTAAATCAGACATACGCGCTAAAAATCGACAAAGAATAATATTTTTTTTATGCATAGTGCTAAAATACAGCGCACGAGAATTCTGGTTCAACAGGGTGATATTGCCATGGCTTTGGTTGATGTTATCGTCAGCCCTGATACCACTGATATTTGGATGCAGAAAGGCACTGCATCAGCAATTGCACATGCGTGTAAGGTGCCTATTAGAGAAGAGATTGATGTGCCGAGGCCTATTCCTATCGGCGAAGTCGTGATGACTTCAGGCGGAAATCTTCCGGCGCGGAATATATTCCATGTGCCTATCATGCATCCTGATGATGAAGAGACTGACCGCAGTAAAGTTATTATCGCGTTAAACGGTATTTTACGGAAAATGGAAGATATGAAACTATCCTCAATTGCCTTCCCCGCATTTGGTTCAGCAACGGCGCGCTTTCCGTATGATGTCTGTGCCAAAGTCATGCTGGGGAATGTCTTTGATTATTTGTTCAATCGCACATCGCATATAGAAGTTGTTGCATTTGTGCTGTATAATTTAAGAGCGTATGAAGAGTTTGTAAAAACATTTAATTCATTAAAGCAAGTATATATGTGCTGACACACACACACAACGAAGTACGAATGTAATGCCCGGTAGTGTAATGGTA
>JBDRMW010000156.1:0-6255 GCA_043811735.1 bacterium | reverse complement strand
CAGATTCAATATCAGATAACATTTGTTTAAAAGCAGGACGATCAAGATTTGCTCCTGTATAACCAGGGTCATTATATATTTTGAATATCTTAAAACCTTCTTGGCTATTTATAAATGATTTTATTTTTTCATATTGAGCTTCACATGAATTAAATTCTTTATCTGCTTGAGTATCAGTGGAAACTCTCGTATAAATAGCACAATTAACAATTTCATTTGATTTTCTTTTTTCTTGCATAACATACCTCCAAAAAGTAAGATATTAATAGAAATATATATATTAACATTATACTATCAAAACATTGATAGATTTGCAAGGGATAATTTATGATTGGGAATAAAATAAAAGAACTAAGAAAAAGAAAAGGATGGACACAACAAAAGCTTACAGAAGAATCAAAATTAAGCTATTCATTAATATGTAAAATTGAACAAGACGTTGTAGAAGATCCTGGAATTAATACAATAAGAAAAATTGCTGATGCCCTAAATGTCAGTATTGATAGTCTTGTTGGAAGGAAGTTTCCTAAGAAATAGTCTTTATTTCATTCTCTCTCTCCTGCTTCCTCTCCCGCTAACTCCTCGTTCTTCATAGGTTCTATGCGCGCAGAGACGGTTTTGACAAAGTTCTTGCCGTTCGCAAAGCTATCAAACAGATTAGGTATTTAAAAGAGAAGATTGTACTGGACTGGCAATATACCCATTTTTCCGACGACGATTTCGCTCAGGAAGTTTCAAACACGGGCACCGATTCGCCCGCCTCCGCAGATTTTTCTCCCAAACCAAAAATGCCCAACCGAGATTTTTGATTGAGCCCGCAGACTCCCACTTTTGGGTTCGATGCATTAAACGCTGGTCGGGGCGACAGGACTTGAACCTGCGGCCTTACCCACCCCAAGGGTACGATCTAGCCAACTGATCTACGCCCCGATAACAACAATTTAATATTTAAGATTAACCTAATAGTTTGAGGATTTCGGAGAGTTCTTTTTTTGTTTTTTTCAGCATATCAACCGCTTGCGAGGTCTCTCCTAATTCCATGCGCATCTGCTGGGGGCCTTGTTTTTTTTCATCAAGCATGAACTTCTTTGCACCGGCAATGGAAAACTTCTGTTCATAGAGGAGTTTTCGTATTTTTAATATCCGGGAAATATCATCCCGCGTGTATTTGCGTTGTCCGCTTTCCCGCCGTAACGGGCGCAATAGATTAAATTCTGATTCCCAGTAACGTAAAATATATGATTTTAGATTAGTTATCCGGCTGACTTCACCGATTGAAAAAAAATTTTTATCCGGCAGTTTTAAAGTAGTCATGTTTAAAATTTAATCACATATTTATTTATAACAGATGTTTGGAACCGACGAATTTTATGCGTCTGGTTGCAGGTACATCGATCGTTTCTCCGGTTGAGATATTACGTGCTTTGCGCGCTTTTCGTATTTTAACATTAAATGATCCAAATCCTGAAATAACGACTTTGTCCCCTTTTTGCAGAGATTCACGCATGGTTTGAAATACTTTTTCGCATGCTTGTTTGGCTTCGGTCTGGGTACTTACGACTTTACGCAGTTCTTCAATGATATCGGCTTTATTCATATGGTTTTCCTCCAGATTTTATAAGTTAAAGTAATTTATAAACTATTACATTATTATACCAAAGAAATTATATTATTGGAAGAATAATCTATTCATGTTTTGGTTTACGAAGCATGAGTTGTGCGATAGCTTTTCGTGGATTTTTATTTTTGTATATGACCGCATAAACCTGCTCAGTAATAGGCAATTCGAGTTTCATTTGTTTGGACCTGGTATAGACTGCCTTGGCGGTGGGCACACCCTCAGCAACCATGGTCATTTGCTGGAGAGCCTGCTTGGTTTTAATGCCTTGGCCGAGTTTTTCACCGATCAGGCGGTTCCGTGAGAATTTTGAGGTGCAGGTTACGACCAGATCACCTATCCCTGACAAACCGGAAAATGTTTCAGCTTTGGCATTGCATTTAATTCCGAATCGGGTCATTTCAGTAAGCCCGCGGGTAATGAGTGCTGCTTTAGTGTTATCCCCCATATGTAATCCATCACATATACCACATCCGATGGCAAGAATATTTTTTAGAGAACCTCCTAATTCGACACCGATTATGTCGGTGTTGGTATAAACCCTGAAATATTTATTATTGAAGATATGCTGTACAGCTTGAGCGATTTTGATATCAGCTGATGCGGCAACCACGGCGGTTGGCACTCCCTTGCTTACTTCTTCAGCATGGCTGGGCCCTGAGATGGCTGCAATGCGGTTATAACAGGTTGGAAAAATACTGCTGATAACTTCCGACATGCGCAAATAACTGTTGTTTTCAATGCCTTTGGCTGCAGAGACAATAATTTTATCATCTACTGAAAGATGATGGTCTGCAAGCAGTTGTGCGGTAGCGCGCATATGTTCTGAAGGTACCGCACAAACAATGACGGCTGCTCCTTCGCATGCTTCATCAATATTTTGCGTTATCATTATTTTGGGTGAAAGAATAAGATGCGGCATCACCATCAGTTGTCTTTTTTGCTGAAGCTGGTGAGCCTGAATTTTTGAGAATTCCCATACAGAGACGTTATGCCCGTTCCTGCACAATAAATCAGCCAGGGTTATTCCCCAGCTTCCGCCGCCTAATATGGTTATTTTTTTCTTTAACAATCTCATGTTGAGGGTTTGTCTTTAGCAAAAAAACTTTTGGAAAAATCAAATCTGTTTTCTTTGCCTTCGCGTAATCGCTGTATATTCGGCCAATGTTTGTAAATGATAAGTCCGCAGATTATAAACGCAAATAATACTAAAATCAATGGTTTACCGAAAATCAATGTGGCAAGAGGCAGTGTTGCGGATGCGCTTATTGAGGCTAATGATACGTAACGGGATGCGATAAAGACCACGATAAAAACAATGAGTGATACAAACGTCGGCAGAGTTAATATGCCGAAAAAAACACCGGCAGCGGTGGCGACTCCCTTACCCCCTTTGAAGTTTAAGAAAATACTCCAGTTGTGTCCCGAGATAGCAGCAAATCCGGTTAACAGGTGAAGGATATGTGCATCAGGTAAAAAAGCACGTACTGCCATTATAGGTAAGAAGCCTTTCATCATATCAAACGCCAGGGTTGCAATACCGGGTCCTAAACCTAAGGTTCTAAATACATTAGTTGTCCCAATATTCCCTGATCCAAAATCCCTGATATCAATACCTTTAGAGAACTGGGCGATTAAATATCCTGAAGGTATGGATCCGATTACATAGGCGGTACAAACAGCTAAAATTATACTCATAGGTATTCCCTCCGTTTTTAAGTAATTATACGGCTTATATTACAAGAATTTATTCTTATATACAATATCTTTTTTTTCCCCTTTTTTCATGTTTGTATGTATGAGCAGGGGTGTTCCGAGTAATGGGAATCTATCACGCAAAAAATTCTCGAGATACCGTTTGTGAGAAAAATGCAGCATATCCGGAAAATTTACTTCAAGTTCTAAAGTTGGTGGAGCATATCCAGCCTGTTTGACGCTTTGGAAGATAAGTTGTCTCCTGTTCCATAATATGCGGTGTTTTTGGAATGCTTCGGAGATTGCTTTGGTAAGTTTTGGTTCATCTAACAGCCGGGTAAAGTTTGTATGTATCCGGCTGATCAAGGGGTAAATTTTTGAAACTCTCAAGGATGTTTTTGCTGATATCGTTATAACCGGCGCCCAGCGTAAAAAAGGAATTTTAAGTGTTAACTGAGAGATTATTTTCTTTTGAATTTGCTCGGGATCTTCAACGATATCCCATTTGTTAAGAAGGACGATCGCTGCTTTTTTTGATTCATTTATAATTCCGGCGATACGCACATCGCCTGAGGTCAGCCCCTGCGTTCCGTCAAGCAAAAGGCAGGCTATATCGGATTGTTCAATGGCTTTTTGGCTGCTTATCTGCATCAATCCCTCCATCGGATTTTTTGCTTTCTTTTTTCTCCGTAAACCCGGAGTATCAATCAACTCAACCGTGCGTGAATCTATCTGCAACCAGGTTGAGGTTGAATCACGGGTCGTTCCGGGTTCAGGATTTACAATAACCCTGTTTTCTCCGCAGAGGGTGTTGATCAATGTTGATTTACCGCTGTTAGGGCGTCCGACGATGCACAATTTAATATTCGGCAATTCGGGTGAAAGATTCCGCAGAAGATCTTTAGGGCAAGATTTCTTCAATACCGTAATTAGGTTATTTATATTGCGGTTATGCAGTGAAGAGATCGGGATCATTTTTTCAATACCTAATTGGTAGAATTCATACATATTTGCTTCAAGGTTTTGATTATCAAGCTTATTTACCGTGTAGACCACATTTTTCTTTGATTGCCTCAATATCTGGGCCAGTTCAATATCTACCGGGGTGACTCCTGCTTTACCGTCGAATAGCGCAAGTATTATATCCGCATCTTTAAAGGCTTGTTCGGTCTGGTTTTGTATTTGGAATTCGATCGAATTATTCTCTGAGGTGTTCCATCCGCCTGCATCAATAATATTTATCGTAACATTATTCGATATCAGTTTGCCAAAATGACGGTCTCTGGTCGTTCCGGGAGCACTGGTCTCTAAAATAGAACGTTTGCCGGTCAACCGGTTGAACAGCGTTGATTTGCCGACATTTGGTGCGCCAATAATTGCTACGGTAAATTCTTTCATGGTATTTAGGTAAGTTTTTTTAGAATCCTTCCGTAATTCTGCGGATCTATCATTATTTTTAAATGGAGCCCTTCCGGGGTATGTTCTTCTTCAATAATAGCGGCGATCCGGTAAATATGCTGGACAATATTCATTTTAGCAAAGGGCACTGTAATGTCAGCATACTTTTTATGCTGATGCAGTATTTTTTGAATGGTATCTAACATATCATATATACCTTCCCCAGTCAATGCGGAGACCGCACAGATTCCTTCTTTAACCAGATTTTTACGCTGCTGATCGGATAACCGGTCAATTTTATTATATATGGTTATTAATTGTTTGTTCAGGTCATCAGGATTATATCCCAGTTCTTTTAAGACAGAAATAACAGTTTCCATTTGACGCTGCATCTCAGGGCTTGATGCATCAACCACGTGGACTAACATATCCGTGTTCAATGCTTCTTCTAATGTTGCATGGAATGCGGCGATCAGTGAATGCGGTAATTTTCTGATAAATCCCACGGTGTCAGTAAAAAGAACCACTTGATTGTTCGGCAGGGTAACGCGCCTGGTTGTTGGATCAAGGGTGGCAAAGAGTTTATCGTCTACATAGACCGCATGTTCAGCAGATTGTTTAGAGAGTGTATTAAGCAACGTGGATTTACCCGTATTTGTATACCCGATGAACGTTATCGTGGGAAGCGGTATCACGGTTCGTTGTTTTCGCTGGAGTGACCGGTGTTTGCGTAAACTGATCAGCTCTTTTTTTAAATGGTTTATGCGGTTACGCATATGACGGGTTTCTACTTCCAATTTTCTCTCACCCGGTCCCCGGGTGCCGATACCGCCCATTTGCTGAGAAAATCCTTTCCCCCATCCGGTTAACCGGCTGATAAGGTACTGCATTTGCGCAAGCTCAACCTGCAGGCTTCCTTCCCGTGTATGCGCACGCTGAGCAAAAATATCAAGAATAAGCCGGGTACGGTCTATGACCTTGGTTTTGGTAATATCTTCCAAATTACGCTGTTGTGCAGGTGATAATTCTTCATCAAAAATAATTGTTTTAACGTTAAGTTCTTTGCTTAAATCCAGAAGCTCATAAGCTTTGCCTTTACCTATCAGGGTAGCAGGATCAAATCGAGGCCGTTTTTGCAGGATTGATCTGGCAACAAATCCTCCGGCAGTTACGGTTAAGCGTTTAAGCTCATCGAGCGATTCGTGCATGTGTTTGGGCGAATTTCTAGATTTTTTATCCGTTTGCTCAACGCCGACTAATATTACTTTTTCCATGGAATTCACGCGAGGCGAGATAAGAATTTAGTTGAAAATGGCTTATTTATCCAGTTTATTCGTTTATCTTTCTTAAACCAGGTTTTTTGTCTTTTTGCGTATTGCCAGGTATCAGTAATGATTGACTGTTTCAACCGTTCCTTATCAATTTCACCATTGATAAAACGGATAATATGCTTGTACCCTAAGCTTAAACATGCCGGACAATCCGGTTTAACCCCCATTTTTAAGAGTTTTTTTGTTTCTTCGATCATGCCATCTTTTAGCATG
>JBDRMW010000155.1:0-8129 GCA_043811735.1 bacterium | reverse complement strand
CACATGGCTAACCGTTCTAATGATATAGCTTTGCAGTGTTTATGTGATCATCTTAATGATACTTGTACTGTTTTCCCAGACACTGATTTACGGTTGTTTTATGAACTCTGTCCGTGATTCAGTATCATTTTAAATTCACAGAGGTCAGGTGGTCTGAAACTAGAAAAACAATTAAGTATGCAAGTGGAGACTTGACCCCTTTTTCCCTTTTGACCTCTTTTTCCTTTTATTTTTATTTTTTTCTTGTTGCAATTTATTATGGCAATTTGATATTATACGTAAATATGTAATTAAACAGGCAAATAAAATTTTACAAAAATTTTACAAAATCTTAACAATTTCTTCACATATATATATTATACTTATAGTGAGATGAAATATTTAATTTATATATTGGAAGGAGGGGTGAAGCGTAGGTTGTTTTGATCCTTGGTATTATTCACAGATTAATAAACTAATTAAAGGGGGAATAACAAATCATGAAACGTTGGCTGCTAGTAGTTTTAAGTGTAATCGCAACCGTGTCTGTTGCTTCGGCAGTAGAAGTGCCCGGTAATGTCTCTATGAATGCGGTTATTGATTTGACCGGCACAGGAATGACAACCTGGTATGCGGTGATTAAAAATGTGAGTGATAATCAACCTGCCGCAATATTAGGGTGGAGTGATGTTGTGCCTCAAGTAACACCGTATAAGGTTTCTAATCAGTATATAGAAATCAATGCTACGATCACTGATCCGATCGACTGGCGGATGCTTATACACACAAACAATACGCAGTATACCGGAAGTACTGATGCAGGCGGATACGGCCTTGTTGCAATTGATGATACATCTGCAGGATTACCGCTTGCCTGGAAAGTGGTTGATTCAACAGCACCGGTTATTGAAACACCGGTATTTTCAACAAACCGTCCGGACGGATCGGAAGGGTTTACTGATTATCAATGGAAATTCCTTGTTGACCAGACACAGACCGGCACCTATGGATGGGATCCGCTGGATACCTATGTGAGGGTCTGGAGTAATGTTCCCGAAGCAGATGCTGGGGGAAGCACTGGTATTTATTGGAATGAAGGTGTCGGTGTTGATATGGATCCTGATACCGCTGGAGATCAGCCGTCTCCTGCACCATCAGTGGATAACTCGGTCAGGGTGTATGTTGCATCTGATTTTACTACGGCTATGGCACAAAGATATGCAACAACTACATTAACGCTTGAAGTTTTAATACCATAATATATCTTTTATTCCCACTCCGCTAAACAAGCGGAGTGGGAAACCTGAGGTTATATGATATATTTCAGAAACAAATTATCCGTATACATAATTCTTTTATCGGGAATCCTGCTATTCCCCATACAGGGTTATGCATTAGCGATGACCATGTATTCTGATAACGGCCTGGTTGACGGGTCGGATATCTTTACCTGGGATGGCGGCAGCGGGCAGTTTGATGATATAATCCTGCCCGGTGTGCCTGAAGGGAACAGATGTTTTAGAACAATTTCACAAAACTGGGCAGGATGGGGAATTTTCTTTATTTTAAATGATAATCCCAATGTGCCAAATCCCATCGATCTTTCTGCATATCAGGAAGGACAACTGAGCTTCTGGGTCAGATCAACTTTTAATCTTAAAGTTGAAATGCGCAGAGACGGGCCGTCAGGACAAGTTCTGACATTAGATATTGCTCAGCATGGATGGTCGCCCGGCCAGCCGGATACCTGGCAGGAAGTTATTATTCCCATAAGTGATTTTACCAGCGACGTTAGTTTTCTTCAGAATATATATTCCCCGTTTATGATTTCCACACTTCCTTTTACTCCGGCCTTTACGTATTATATTGATTTTGTCCGCTGGACAACAGGCAGCGGTTCCGGATTACACGAAATTAAACTCTATCCCCATATAAGTTATATTGGTGTTGATGCGGTGAAAGAACTGGTTGCTGTCGGCTATGATGAGAACGGCGATCAACTGGCTATTACGCCGGCCTGGTCAATAAATCCTCCGGCTGGGATCGCTCATATCGTAACAGAAAATGGCAGCCGCGTTGTTATTCAAGGTGATGCGGAAGGGACAGTGACGGTTTCTGCTTCCATTGATGCGATTTCAGGCACCGCTGAATTATCCATAGCTGACCCGGATCGGATTATTGATATATCATATTTGATTTATACTGATGCGGGGCTTCCTGAGGGAGTTATCTCCATCCCCCAGATGCCGTTTGAACCGCCGGATCCGACCTGCACTGAAATTACTGATGAACAGGAAGCTCCCGAGCTGGAAAAATATTATAATACCGTAGTCGGGATATCCGGCACCGCCGGATGGTGGATAGAACTTCCGCAATCAGCTGATTTACTGCTTCATGAAAGCGGCAGTTTGAAATTTTATGTAAAATCAAACAATGATTTAAGTGTTAAGTTAAAAGGCGGTGAGATTGAATCAGGTGAAAAGGAAATATCTGCGTATGGGTGGACGCCGAATAATAGCTGGCAGGAAATCACTATTCCTTTGATCGATTTTGCTGTTGATAATGTTGATTTTACCGCGCTGCAGAATGTTTTTTTGATAGCTACCGTTGATGTACCCGGGCAGGGTTCGGTTTTTGATATTGATTATGTCCGGTATGAGACTCCGTATGCATTGTCAATTCCTACTCTTGTTGTTGTCTCCGGCAGGCAGATTTTAGTAGAAGGTCTACCGCTTACCATTAAAGGAGTATGTTATTCACCGACTCCGGTTGGTGAAGGATATCAAAATTTCAATGTTTCTCTGCATCCGGAGATATATGAGCGTGATTTCAGGTTAATCAAGGCAATGGGCGGGAATGTGATACGTATCTATAAACCTCCCACCCAGGCTGGATTTTTAGATGAAGCAGCCAATCAAGGTCTTTTTGTTATTATGGATTATCCCATTCCTCATGATGCTCAACTGACTAATCCGATTGTGCGCAATGATATAAAAACAGGTTTTCTTGATATGGTCAATACCTGGAAAAATCATCCCGCTGTTCTGATCTGGAATTTTGGCAATGAGATGAATTTCCACTTAAATGGATTATCCCCTTCCCAGTGGTACGCATTTGCCAATGAATGCGCCGGAGAAGCGCATTTAGCTGAGGGTGATGAATATCATCCGGTGGTTGCGGCAAATGCTGAGACCGCCGAAGTTGGAGAATCCTGGGCAGGCGCTGAGGATGCAGTGATTCCCTATCTTGATGCCTGGGCGGTCCAGATTTATCGGGGAAACAGTTTTGGCGGTATGTTTACTGATCTTGCAGACAAAACAGGGAAACCGGTAATCTTAACTGAATTCGGCGCTGATGCGTATGATATGCTTACTCAAAGTGAAGATGTATATACTCAGGCGAAGTCCATGGGATTTCAATGGCTGGAGATTTCTCAAAACTTAAGTGCAGAGAATCCCGATAACGTGGTCACAGGCGGATGTTTTTTTGCCTGGACTGATGATTGGTCCAAAGATCAATGGGGCTGGCCGGATTCATCACATGATGCACCGGGCGCTGAACCTGATTGGAACAATCCGGCGTATTATGATTATCAATCGAATAATTTTAACATGAATGAAGAATGGTGGGGAATCTGCGGCTTGATGCCCGGATCAAATGATCGAATTCTCCGGAATATTTATTATCAGTTATCGTATGTATGGCGCACTGATCTGCTTATTGATGCGCATATTAATGGAGGGAACAGGTTAACCTGGAATGGAGAATATAATGCAGGAGATCCCGGCTGGGCGCTTGCTGATTATCCAATAACCTTAAATGTTGACGCAGAGTTTGATTTATTCGCGGTGCAGATTTATACTGATAATACTAATGCTCAGGCATCACCGCAGTATACCGGTGATACTGCGGCCAGTTTTAATCTGGTTGGGGTGACGGATTCAACCAGGGGGTTACCTCTCTGCTGGAAAATAATGGATGAGGAAGGTAATCCGGGTGAAGCAATATGGGAAGATGACCGCGGTGACGGCACCGCAGGATTTTCTGATTACCAGTGGCATATCATGAAAGATGCGGCGCAAACAAGTGAATTCCCGTTTGATCCCGGAGAAGATTATGTTAGGTTATGGGATCAGGACGGGATCTGGTGGGCAGACCACCGGGATGCGGATGCTGATCCTTATACGCCGGGTAACCAGCCATGTCCGGCGCAGGTAGGTCCGCCGAATTTCGTATATGTTTGCGTTAGGCTCAATGATGCGTTTGCTCAGGAGTATAGTTCAAATAAGTTGATTATTGAATTTATATTTCCTTAAACAAAGTTTGGCAGGAAGGGATTGAGAAATAATGAAAAAATTCAGCATGGTACTTATCATAATCTGCTTTGGCGCATATGTTCATGCGGTTATTTCTATTGATCCTCTGCGGAGGGAAATTTCAGCTAAGCCGGGTGAAAAAATTAAAGGTGCATATACGATTACCAACACCGAAGATCAGCCGATTGTGGTGACGGTTACGCCCAAAAAACATTTTGTATTAGAAGAAAATAAAAAATTTAAGCTTAATGACTGGTTTAAACTTTCAGACAAAGAATTTACATTGCAGGGGAAAGGCTCAAAAGAAATTCAATATACGATCAAGATTCCGCGCAAAGCGCAGGGATTTCTTATGCTTAACAATAGTTTTTTAACACGCAAACTGGATACGTCGGGAGCAGTCGTTGCCGAAATGCTTAATACCGCGATATCAGTGCCTATTTATATCCAGATAGACGGCACTGCGCAAATATCGGCTGAGATTAAAGATTTGGCAGTTACGGGAGATGTCAATAATTTAATTGTGTATGTTACGGTGAGCAATTCAGGGAATGTCTATTTACGGCCGTCAGGTACGATTTCAATTGATCAAAATGGAAAAAACCTGGGGACCGCTTATATTAAAAAAGGATGGCCGGTCTTCCCTGAAAAAACCGAATCGTACCGCACCAACAAAGCCTCATTTTCTTTAGAACCGGGTATATATGATATAACCGCGCATTTAACCAACACTGATCCGGTCATAGAGTTAACCAGGCAGATGCAAATCTCTGTTGATGATAAAGGGATGGTGAAAACCAAATGAGCATAAAAAAATATATCATTTTTTATGCCGGCATTATCCTGACCTGTGCTGCAGGTTTAAGCTCACTTATAGCCTTGGATGTTCCGGGCAGCAAAGCTTTTACTGCGTATATTGATTTTGGCCGGTCAGTAATCATTGAATCCGAGCCGGGGGCGGAGCTTCATTTTACCATTAAAGGATCAAATCAGAATCAGGATCCAAAAACTGTTACGTTCAATACAACTAAATTTCTGTTATTTACCGAAAGCTTGTCAAAAAATTCCCTTCAACTGACTAATTTTGCAGAGCCGAAATATTTTCCAAACGATATCGTCATACAGTTTGATATGATCGGCGTTAATCCATCCGATGAACAAAAACGTGTTGCCCTGTCCGGTGAAGTGGTTATTAAAGCTGAAGATGTACGTGCCCCGGGTATTTTGTATTATATCGAAGCGCATGATTCATATGCTTCAACATTGTATTACAGTAAGGTAGTCGATGATACGGTTCCAGAACAGGATCAATGGCGTGAAATTACCATTTCTAATTCGATCAGTACAACTATTACTCCTGCGGGAGGCACGTTTGTGTTCCCTGACCCGAATCCTCGGGATGGGGAAGTGCAGATGGTATTCCCTGTGGGTGCGGTTGAAACGAATGTTGAGATATCCGTGCGGAGAAATAAAGAGTTTTTCTCTCCTCAAACATATAATCAGAATGTGCCGATAATAACGTATACATTAGAACCGGATCATTTTACTCTTAAAAAAGGCATACAAGCAAGTTTTCTGTATCCTGATATTGACGACCATCCGGGAATTGTTGACGGCACTGAATTAGATGAAAACAAACTGGCTGTCTTCTGGCATGACGGATTTGAATGGCGTTCTTTGGGCGGTACAATCAATCCTGAGGATAATCTGATTAATCTTTCTCTCGGTCATTTTTCGCAGTACGGCATATTTGCGGCAGCGAATTTAAGCTCTGATCAGTATCGTCCGAAGGAGCGGATCATTACTCCGGCGAGCGCTGACGGCATAAATGATATCGCACAGTTTGATAATCTTGCCGGCAGGAGTGATATCACGATTAAGATATTTGATATAACCGGACGAAAAATTCGGGATATCAGTTCACCATATGTATGGGATGGTAAAGATGATGACGGGGAAATTGTTGAAACCGGGGTCTATATTTATCAGTTTGATGTAGACGGGACACTTATAAGCGGAACGATAGCGGTAGCTAAATAGCTTATAGCTTAAAGCTTATAGCTTAAAACAACGTCAACGCGGGGAACGGCGAAACGAGGCACGAAGAACGAAACACGAATAACGAAACACGGGTGTGTTGATTATGATGAAAAACAAAATATATATTTCTATGCTGGCGATTCTGCTTCTCATCCAAGGGGCGGGGCGGGCTGCGTTTAAGGATAATGGGTGGGGTGCTCGGCCTGCAGGTATGGGCGGAGCCTTTACCGCGGTTGCCGATGATGCGAATGCTCCCTTGTATAACCCGGCCGGTATAATGCAGCTTAAAGCACCTGAGCTTAGTTTTATGTATTCGAAGCTCTACACCGGCTTAGATGAGGTTAAGTTAAATCTTAATTATCTGGCATATGTTATTCCGACCTCCTCAATCGGCTCTTTCGGACTTAACTGGGCAAGTTTTGCAGCTAATGGATTATACCGCGAAGATACGTTTACCTTCTCATATGCGCAGAGTTTAAATGCATTCGCTGAATTTGAAAACGAATATTTGATCGGCACCAATGTAAAATATCTACGTAATAGTTTTACGCTTGACAGGCGGACGCAGAATGATCCGGTCTTTGCCAATGGCTCATCAGCTGATGCGATAACAGCTGACCTTGGGTTTTTAGTTAATTTCTATGAAGAATCCATCGGATTATCCGTTAAAAATATTAATGAACCTGATGTCGGCCTTAAAACCAAAGAAGTTGCCTACCGGGAGTATCGGCTTGGATTTGCATATCTATTAGGTGAGATCTGGAAGTTAGAAGAATCCTTACCCGCGGCAGAACTTTCATATCGCAATAAGGAAGTCGAATATCATATCGGATGGGAAAACTGGTTTGCCCGGAGAACCTTGGCACTCAGATTCGGCGGTAATCAGGATGAGGTTGACTTAGGATTCGGCTATAATCATGATATCGGTTCATCAGGCATCGGCTTAGAGTTTAATTATGCCCTGCTCTGGCCGCTTGAGATTGAAGATACAACCGGTTCTCACCGTGCATCAGTATCGATGCGTTTCGGCGGGAAACCGTATATTAAAGAGCGCGTTGCAGAACCGGTGAAAGCAGAAGCACTTCCTCTGCCTGCTAAACCAACCATGATTCAACAGGCAAAAAAGATTATCAAGAGCGGGGTGATTAAAGAAGAAACACGGGGTCTGGCGGTTAATTTTTCATCACAGGTCATGTTTGATATCGGCAAATCAACGGTTAAAGCACGTGCATTAGAGACCTTAGATGAGCTGGCCACCTTGCTGAACGAATATAAAGAAAACAAACTTCTTATTGAAGGCCACACGGACAGTGTTGGATCATCAGTTATGAATCAGCGTCTTTCCGAAGCACGTGCACAAGCAGTTTCCAAATATCTTATTAAAAATGGTGTAGCTGAGATGCGCATAGAAACCATCGGCTTTGGTGAGACCAAGCCGATAGCAGATAATAAATCAGTCGAAGGTAAAGCCCGCAACCGCCGCGTAGAAATAATCATCCTAAAAGCGAAAAAATAAAAACTCAGAACTCAAAACAAAAACCTAAAACCTATAACCTATAACCTATAACCTATAACCTATAACTCATAACCCATAACTTGTTATATCTTGTTACATCTTGTTACGAATAGTTTCCCCAGTTTTTACAAAATTAAGGTTCTTTCTTAAATAAGTTGGGATGAAATAAGGAATTGCTTTAAAAATAAGGCAGAAATGAAAAAAGCACCGGTTAACAAAAAACTGATATAATATTTTAGAAAAAGAAAAATATCAGGAGTTAACCGATGCAACAATAT
>JBDRMW010000154.1:0-5480 GCA_043811735.1 bacterium | reverse complement strand
ATCATCCGATTGTGGTGCTGGATCCTCCACGGGCAGGCTGCTCAGAGAAACTCTTGCATAGTGTTGCGCTGATGCGGCCGAAAATAATATATGTTTCCTGCCATCCGGCAACCTGTGCGCGTGATGTTAATCTGCTTACATCACGCGGGTATACCATACGGAAAATCGTTCCGGTTGATATGTTTCCGCAGACCTCGCATATTGAAATCGCGGTTTTACTGGAGCCCTAAATTTTGCTTGAATCAGGCTGTTTTAAATTATATTATTGACCTCACCTGCTAACCATATTACATGCGTGGGGTCTCATGAAAAAACAAAAATCCTCTGTCGAATCATTGCGCCGTGAGCTAACCGCCTATCAATTGCTGGGTGATTTAAGCATCCTGGCGGCCTCTCTTCCTCCGCGTGCTTTTTTAGAATTAGGCTTAGAACGTATTATGAGTCTTATGGAAATAAATGCCGGCGGGATCTATATTTATAATGAAACTGAACAAACGATGAAGCTGGAGGTAGCTGAAGGAATAAGTTCAGATATATTCAATCATTGCAAGGAAATCCCCATTGAGAGCAAATATCCCAATGTATTAAAAGAAGTTTTTTTCACCAAACGCCCGGTTTTTGTGAGCAATGTAGCTACTAATCCATTAACCAAAAAAACCTGCCAGATATTAAAAAAATCAAGTATTATCAGCCTAATCTGCATTCCAATTTTTAAGCATACGGAACCATTGGGAGCGATTATCGGATTTATAAGTGAGAAAAGGCAGTTTGGATACAATGATCTTGATGTCTTTCAAAAAATGATTGTTCCGTTAACCCAGGCATTGGAGTGTTCCCGGCTTTTTGGTATGGCAACCAGTGAAAAAAGAAAATTGGGCACTATTCTGCATGTTATGAGCGATGGCGTTTTTACCACTGATGTTAATTGCAAGATTAACTTTTGGAATAAAACAGCTGAAGAGATAACCGGCATGAAAGCGCATCAGGCGCTGGGCAAGGACTGTTATGAAGCATTCCTCCAGTATTTGGTTGATCAAAAAGGCAAAAAACGCTTTGATCAAGATAGGCCCTGTTTGCGGTCTATGGTAAGCAGAGAAATTCAGCAGTTTGAAGGTTTTTTCCCGTCTGAGAAACAAAAAAAGAAAATATTTTTGCGTTTACGCATTTCGCCGTATTGGCAGCTCCACGGGAAAACTTCAGGGGTAATTGTTATATTGGAAGATGCAACGCCGCAGTGGGAAATGGGACGGTTAAAAGATGACTGGCGGGCCATGTTAACTCATGATTTAAAAACACCGTTAACGTCAACATTCGGTATGCTCCGCATATTATCGGATTCGAAAAATTTGGATAAAAAAGATAAACGCTTGGTAAGTATCGGCATTCAAGCGTATCATCAGATGCTTGATTTGGTTAATTTATATTTGGATGTCGAAAAACTCAATGCGGGAAAAATGACCATCCAGCCTCAAAAAGTTGAGCTAAAAAACCTGCTTGAAGAAAGCATCCATTATATGGAGATTCAGGCTCACGAAAAAAATATTACATTAACGTTCAATATGAAAGAAACCTGTGCCGTATATGCCGACAAATCATTGATCATGCGTGTTATGCAGAATTTATTGAGCAATGCGGTTAAAAGTATTTTACGCGGCGGGGAGATTCGGGTAAAAGTTACCCGGGAAGATACCCGGGTCTGTATATCCGTTATTGATACGGGCATAGGAATCCCGCAGAAAGATCTTCCCTTTATATTTGACCGTTTTTATCAATCAGCTTCAGACAAATACGGTAAAACCTCAAGCAGCGGATTGGGACTGACCTTCTGTCATCAGGTCATATCAGCTCATGGGGAGCGTATATGGGCTGAATCAAAAGTACATAAAGGTTCAACATTTTGTTTTACCTTGCCGAAAGTTGAATCTTAAAACCCATTATGCCTGAAACATCGATTCAAACATTCCTAGCAGCCTTAAAAAATCAAACACCCTCATCAATTACCGTATCAGGTTTGTACGGCAGTGCGGATGCATACATTATTACCAGATTATTACAGGAAACATACCGGGTATTGGTGGTATGTGATACTGATGATGATGCAGAGAATCTGCTTAATAATATAAAAACACTCTTCTCATTGGCGCATAATGATCAGGCATGTAATGGGCTTTTATTTCTTTCTGATGATGTTGAATCACGGCTTTCTGTGCTGGGGATGCTCAGTGACCGGAGTAAGCATATTAATTGCATTGTGTGTTCGAAAGATGCGATGTCTTTGCCGGTGAACAGTATTACCTATATATCCGAAAACTGTGCTGAAGTAGTGATGGGCGAGACGATTATTCGAAAAGATTTTATTGAGCTGCTTTTTCGCACGGGCTATGAGCGGAGTGATTTTGTTGAAGAACCCGGACAATGTGCAATCCGGGGAGAAGTTATTGATATATGGGTCCCGGGGGAGAAAAATCCGTATCGCATACTATGCCCGGAGGCTTCAATTGAAGCTATACGCATCTTTGATGTCGGTACGCAGCGTTCGCAAAAGCATATACTGAGGGCATTTATATTTCCTGCGCATGAAAAGCAGGACCAGCATATTTTGCAGAGTTTAAGTTCAATCTGGACAGATGCGCGGATTATATTTAAGTGCACAGAAACTACGGAGCCTGATGAAAATCTTTCCGGTTGGATCTGCCTTGAAAACGGCTCATTAACAAACCCTGATTATCTTTTTTCATGCGGTTCAATTATTGATTTTAATAAAAATTTATCATTATTTAAAACAGCTCTTATCAAATGGAAACAGCTTGGGTTTACGGTATATGTATTCAGCCACAATACCGGCGAGATGGAGCGGCTTCAGGAGCTCCTATATGAAAATATGCGGGAATTGGAAGACTATCCCCTGCATATGATCGGCACCTTAACGAGAGGATTTGTTTCCCCGGATGAAAAAATAGTCTGTGTATCAAATGGAGATATTTTCGGCCGTTACCGCCGGAGTTTCAGGCTTCCCCGATGGACCGGGGGAAGGGTGCTTCATAGTATCGGTGAAATAGCACGGAATGATTATGTGGTGCACGAAAAGTACGGGATCGGTGTATACCGCGGTTTAGAAGAGATGAGTGCATTTGATCAAACAGCAGAATATTTGAAAATCGAGTATAAAGGCAGAGATTATTTGTATGTGCCGGTTGAGGATTTTAAGAAAGTTCAAAAATATATCGGCGGAGAAGGAATTAAACCAAAACTGTACTCGCTTGACGGCATTGCCTGGGAGAGCCTTACATTAAAAATAAAAAAAGGAGTAATTGAATTTGCGCAGGATCTTATTAAAACACAGGCTATGCGTATTATGCAGCAGGGATATGCGTTTTCTGATCTTTCTCATATGGAACAGGAGTTTGCTGATTCTTTTATGTATCCTGAAACACCCGATCAAACACGCACCATAGAGGAAGTGTTAATTGATATGCAATCTTCCCGGCCGATGGACCGTCTGGTGTGCGGAGATGTCGGATTCGGCAAAACAGAAGTGGCTATGCGTGCGGCGTTTAAAGCAGTGAATGATTCGTGCCAGGTAGCGATGTTAGCGCCTACCACGATCCTTGCTGAACAGCATTATAATTCATTTTTTGAGCGATTTGCGGATTATCCGGTGCGCATCGGATTGCTGTCGAGATTTCAAAATAAAGCAGAGCAGCAAAAGATTTTACAGCAGCTTAAAAAAGGCAGTATTGATATTGTAATCGGCACACACCGGTTATTGCAAAAGGACGTCTTTTTTAAAAACTTAAAACTGTTTATTCTTGATGAAGAGCAGCGTTTCGGGGTGCATCAAAAAGAAAAATTTAAAAAGCAGTTTGCCGGCATTGATATTTTAACGCTTTCTGCGACACCGATTCCGCGCACACTTCATATGGGGTTATCAGGTGTTAAAGATTTATCGCTGATTGAGACTCCTCCCGAAGGGAGGCAGCCGATTCAAACCTATGTGGGGCCCTATCAGGAACGTTTAAGCGTTAAAGCAATTGAGTCAGAACTGAGCCGCGGCGGGCAGATATTTTATGTGCATAATAAGGTTGAAACCATACAAAGTTGTTTAAACCGTATTAAGCTGTTGATGCCGTCAATCCGGATCGCCTATGTGCACGGTCAGATGAAAGCCTCATTGATAGAAAAAAACATGCTGGCTTTTATGCATCGCGAAATTGATGTACTGGTTGCAACCAGCATTATTGAGTCAGGATTGGATATTCCGAATGTTAATACGCTCATTATTGAAAATGCACAGGATATGGGATTAGCACAGCTCTATCAGCTCAGGGGGCGTATCGGCAGAGAACGCCAGCATGCGCATTGTTTTTTATTCTATAATCCTGATATTGCGTTAACCCAGGAATCAAAAAAGAGATTGGATGCATTGCGTGAATTTACCGCGCTTGGCAGCGGATTTCATTTAGCGATGCGGGATTTAGAGATTAGAGGAGCCGGTAATTTCTTAGGAGATAAACAGCACGGATTTATGAGGGATGTAGGATTTAATATGTATTGCAGATTGTTAAAGCAGGAAATCGAAAACCAGCGGCACTCAGATACCGGACCGGTAAGAGAAGTTGAAACAACGGATGGCCCGAAATTAGACCTAAAACTAAATGCGTATATCCCGTCTGCATATATACCGAACGATGCAGAGAGAATCAGATTGTACCGTAAAGCACTGGATTGCCTGGATGTGAATGATGTACAGCAATTTGAACAGGAATTGGCAGATCGGTTCGGATCATTACCGGTCCAAGTGCGCACCTTTATGCAGTTTATAGAACTCAGGCAGCAGGCCATTGCATTGAAGATAAAGTCAATTATTGAGCTTAAACATGCAATAGAAATTACGTTTTATCCTCAGCATGGTTTATTGCCTGAGCTCGTTTTGAAGCTGGCTGAAAGATACGGCACAGACATTCAATTCCGGGAACAAAAGGAAGATTTTATTATCCGCGTTGATGAGCAGGTGCTGGGTAACAACGATTGGCTTGGGTGGATAAAAAACCTTGTCAACACTCAGTTAATTTGTTAAAATGCCAAATCGTATGCTTATTGTAGGTTTATATATACTTACAGGGATTTTATTGATCGCAGGATGCGGACAAAAAGAAACCGTAGTTGCACGGATTGGCAATGATGTAATCCTAGAGTCTGAGTTTATCCGGCAGATGGAGTTTTCTCCGGCACAGTATGAAGGATATGTCGGAACTCAGTTAGGCAAGAAGAAGTACTTGGATGTCTTAGTAAATGAAAAACTTATTGTTCAGGCTGCGCGCAGAGAACATATTGATACATCAGACGCAGTACAACAGGAATTAGAGAATTTTAGGAAAGAATACGATCAACAGCTTAACGCGTATACCGAGAAACTGCTGATACGAGAATTCCTTCAAAAGAAACGCGGCAAAGAACTGCTTGTTTCTGAGCAGGAAATA
>JBDRMW010000153.1:0-2216 GCA_043811735.1 bacterium | reverse complement strand
TTTATGAATATGGCAATAGTTTTATTGCATATATGACTTATGGAACTGATACCGCCAATAATATAAGAAATAATGTGTTTGTTAAAACAAACAGGTCTGATTTGAGAATATGGCCAAATCCCTCTATAAACAAAATTAGTTACAGTATCAATAGCTGTATTGACGGAAACATCTCTCTAAAGATTTATAATTGCAGAGGAAATATAGTCTCCAATATTAATAATAGTTATATGAAATATGGTGACCATGCAAATGTATGGCGCCACAATCTGCAGCCGGGAAATTATTTTATCGCATTAAAGTCACGGGATTTGTTTGTTTGCGAAAAGCTGATAATTGTCAGATAATGATTATTCCGTTAATTAAAATTTGTTTATTATTCAAAAGTCTAAAATTTATTATCTTTTCTAATCAAATTCACGAATTTATCTCAATCCTTTTTTGGAGATATAAACATGTATGATTTAAAAGACTTATCCTATCAGAAGATCATCCGAAACCACGGGGATTTGTTAAACCATATGCAGAGTTTTAAGCTGGATTTAAAATTTTCCGTTGGCATATGGTACTTTACTCCATCAGGAGGACGGTTTCACGATTCTTATGTGCAGCCGAAATCTATCAAGGATAGGCTCAAGATGGCTGAGGAACTGGCTGAATATGGTATCACGGGTATTGAAGCCCATTATCCCGCTGAAGTGAACTTTGATAATCTTGATTTATATAAAGAGTTGGAGAAAAATTCCGGTATAAAATTGATAGGCTCTCCATTATCCCATTTTTTTAACAGGGAATTTGAATTCGGGTCACTTTCCAATCCTGTTCCGAAGATTCGTGATAAGGCAATTAAGATTGCTGCGGAGGGGCTAAAGCTGGTTAAAGAGGCCGAGGCTTCATGTGTTGTTTCCTGGCCGGGAATTGACGGATATACTTATCCGCTTGGTACACCTTTTTACTGGATGTGGAACAATTTTGAGGAGTCAATGGCGGCAGCCATGGATGAAGTTCCTGGTGTGCGGATTGCAATAGAACCCAAACCATATGAGCCGGCGCCCAATAATATTTACCGGACAACTGCCGAAGGTATTCTGGCTGCACAAAGGATTGAGAATAAACTTAAAAATCCTGAGAACAGGGCACTTTTGGAAAGAGGTATGTCATTAGTATGTCTAAATCCTGAAATTGGCCACGTAAGGATGGGTTATGAGGACCTTGCGGCAGCTTATTCGCTTGTTTGTATGGAAGGCAGGCTTGCTCATACACATTGGAATAGTCAGCCTCTTGGCAATTATGACCAGGATCTCAACGTCGGGGTTGTTGAATGGCAGCAGGCTGAGGCAATGTTATACGCTCTGAAGATGACGGGTTATGAGGAGTATTTCGGCATTGATATTAATCCGGAGCGTATGCCTGTTAAGAAAGCCATACAAATTAATACAGAAGCCTTGAATATCATGAATGAACGTATTGAGAAGCTTCCGCACGACCAATTACTTGAATGTTATCTTAATCCGGATGAACATCGTGGGGAGATTGAGGAGATACTTATTGAGGCTATGAGAATAGTATAGTTTTCCTGTAAAACGCGTTTCTTTTTAATATATTAGGAATATAATTACGCAAAATTGCGTTACGCAATTCCGATAATATTGGATTGACAAGTATGCGCAATTACCGGGACTTGATATTGTGTATAACATTAATTATATTGTTATACGGAGGTATTATTTTGAATAAGACTATCGCTTTTCGTATAACTGAGCAGCGCAAAAAAATGCTGGATAATATTCGAAAAAAATTTAGGACAAACACAGTATCTGAGGCCATTGATATCGCATTAAAAGCATGTTTGTCCGGAGAAAAAAGTTACATTAAAAAAGTGGGCTCAGTAAAAGGAATCTTAAAGGATTCTAACGACAGTGTCAGCATCATAAGGAATATGCGAGGCGGTAATGTCATTGGCGATTGATACCAATATTATTTTAAGCATATTCCTGGATGATGAATTTTCTTCCATAGCAATTAAACTTTTATCTGAAAATAGAGAACATGATTATCTGATTAACGAAATAATATACCTTGAACTTTTAACTTTCTTTAAAAATGAAGCTGCATTAGACAATAAATTAAAAATTCTTGAGGTAACAAAATCATCCGCAGGCATAAGCAATCGGATGATACTTGTACAAGCATGGAAAGATTATCTAAAAAAAAGA
>JBDRMW010000152.1:0-11583 GCA_043811735.1 bacterium | reverse complement strand
TATAGAAAATATTCCCCGTTTATCATGAACCGTGTCTGAATGCGGTTTATACCATTCCGGCTGATAATCAAAAACTGTCTCGATAAGATTTTGTTTAAGTTTTTCAGATATATTCATCTGGAGCAGTTGTTCACATGTTTTAAGAACCCCCGGATTATATCGATGCGGTATAATATAATAATGCATCCAATATATTTTGCTGTTATCTGAATATGCTGTATCAGTCATTTTCTTCTCAAATAATTGCAATGCGGGCAGGTTTGCATTCGTCATCAAAGCCTGGATAACCAGATCCACCGTATCCGTTTCAGGATGTGCATAACGTTCCCAGAATACAATTAAGTCCGCTGGAGCAGGATACACAGAAGCAGCTGCTTCAATTAACAATTGTATCCTGGAAACTTCATTTACAAACTCCTGACTTTGTGTAAGTTTAATCAAAGTATCCTGCGCAACCGGAGACCTGTTTTGAGATAATTCGGTAAGCAGTTCACCAATAAGCAAAAACTCCCTTGATCTGCCATACTCTTTCTTACTATTTAAGCGCAGTAAAAATTCGGATGACTGCAGGAATTTCAACAGTATTTTCTGGTCAGCCGGCTGGCCGCTTCGGGCAAGTGATATAGCAGCCTGCATTAACTGTTCCTTATCTTGACTTGATTCCAAAACATTCCGGGGATTTGTATTCATGGGTTTCTCCTTCAGTTCACTGCCTGATATAAACGAACATACCAAACATAGTATCAGCACGCACAACCGCATAGTATCCATACCTATAATCTTCGATATCTAAAAAATTATTACGTATTATATTATATATCTTTTATGTATTAACGAGTAGTAAAAAAAATGTTATTCTATTTTACGGTTTCAAGAAAATAAGCGAATAGGGGTCACCAATAACTGCCCACGTTTCTACATATCTTCATCGCCAAACCAGGTGTTTTGGCGTTTTTCTGGTTTTTTGAAGAAAATGGTAAGGGAAACATGATGAGATGTGCCTAAATCGCCCATCGGAACAAACGCATAATCAAACTTGCCGGCAATAAAATAAAATGGGATCCCTAATCCTGCGGTCATATTGGTAAAATAATAATCATCGCCTAATTCGTCATACCCAAATGCTTTAAATCCAAGCCTGAATGCGGCTCCCTCAACTACCTGATATTCCAAACCAAGGTTTCCGCATAAATCATTATCTGCCGGGAGGATAAGATCAACACCGGCTTTTAATTTTCCTTTACCGCATACGTTCCCTAAGCGGATCGAACTCGGGAGTTTATCTTTATATGAGGTTTCCTCACGAAAATCAAGTTTTGTTCCTGCATTATGATAGGCAATTCCCGTATCCCAATAAAACCGTTCTTCACCGGCAAGAACATGATAGATTATACCTGCATCACCTCCATATGCAGATGCACTATACCTGCCTAATGTTTGGGAAATATATTTTAGATTCAACCCCGCCGAACATCTGCGCATGGGCTTAGCAAGATTGAGGAACAATGCTTGATCAGCTGCTTTTACCTGTGTTCCCTTATTAATTACCAAATCAAAAGCGTCGATACCGGTCTCATCCATTGATCCTGCATCAAAATATACTGCCCCAAATCCGACAACGAATGAAGTATCTTTCCGCCTGACCGGAGCGATACTGTTTTTATTTGATCTTCCTCCTTCTAACTTAAATTTTTTTCTTTTTTTATTTTCTGAAGGTTTTGTTTTTGATTTTTTAGTTGTTTTTTTATTCCGCAGTTTCACTTTTGCTTTAAATGGATGAATATATGCCATTGAACCATACTTGGTTCCTTCAATCCACTGACTGGCCGAGGTAAATATTGTCTGCGCCGTTGTTTCAGCAGAACCTGCCGGATTAGCAAAAAACCCTGCCGATTCCCCGGAAACAGCAGTAAACGTGTTTGCCAGACTTAAAGAATGAGCGCCCATCCCTAATTTTAAAAAGCTGCTTCCGGTAGTGCCGGCATTCTTATTTACTGCCCAGCTTTGTGATGCTGCCAGACATATAAAAATGAGTATTGTTTTTTTCATCTTATTAACATTATCTTTTTTAAGTGTGCTTTCGACCGGGAAGTCTTTAATGCCGCAATATAGACCCCGCTGGCTGCATTTTTCCCCCGCATATCAGGCGTTCCATTATCACCGTGCCACCGCGCACCCTGAGTTCCGGTATATTCACCTTTATCTTTATATTCATCTATCAACACTTTAACGAGTTCCCCTGCAAGATTGTATATTTCAAGCTTAACATTGCCCTCTGATTTTATTGAATATCCGATAACAGTATAATCATCATTGGAATTTGGAACAAAGGGATTGGGAGCATTCTGGAAAATATTATCCGAACTAAAACTTTTACTCCCCGGATACAGAGAACTTACCCCCTCAATATCATCTTCAAATAACTGCTGATTTACCCCAAAATAGATTGGCTGCATAATTGCTTCTTCCGTTGTTTCATGGCCTAGCCCTAACACATGCCCTGCTTCATGAATAGCTACTGTCATTAAATCAAATCCGCTGGCCCAGTCAATACTGCTGTTGAACTCTATATCCGCATCTGTTATTTCATCTGTACTCGGATCATACCACGTAAAGGTAACTGCCAGTGATGAGCCAAATTGTAAAGCCGTGCCGAAACCGCTGGTATTGATTCCATCTTCTTCCCCAATTGCTGCACTGCTTGTACCCTGATAGCTGAATTCAAACCTGGTTGTTTCAACCATAGTCCACACATTATAACCCGATTGAATAACTCCGTTCTGGGTACTGTTAACGGAAGAATGAATATAAAAAGGAAGGGGGATTTTAGCAACCGGCCATAGAACACCCATCGGTTCAAATGCATATACGTACTGGAAACATACAATAAAAATAATTATTACTATTTTTTTCATTTGTGTAAAAGCTGCAGCACATTATTGATTCTGCTGCGAAGATGATTTTTTTGTTGTGCAGTCAAATTATTCATTGATATTTTTGCTTGATCGCCCTGAGGAAGATGATATATGTTCTTAGTCTCATCTTTGGTGAGGAAAAACATCATATGTTCACCCGCATGGGGTTGTGTATATCCTGAAACTCGTAATCCAATCTTTTCCATTTCCCCGCCTAACATATGGATTTCACAAGAATCCCCTGCTGTTTCTCCTCTATATTGTTCATCAACATCAACTGTTATTTTTGAATATATAAATTTTCGTCCGGGATCCCAATAGGGTTCTACCTTCGCTACGTGTCCTGAAATAATCGTATCAGAGAGCATGGTAAGTTCCTCAACCGTAAGAGGAATGTTTAGTGAGAACACAGGGAAAGCAGTAATGACACAAATCATAAATATGATAAGTCGTTTATACATTGTTGGGCTCCTTCCATATGTACGTACATATATGAGTATAACCGGCATTTTAACTTTTTCAAGCGGTCAGATAAAATATGTAATGGAAAGGTATTCTTGTTAATTAAATTTGTGTAATTAAATTTGTTGCAGTTAAATAAGTTTTTATTATAGGATATAGCCAGCATTCGTACCGTTAAATAGGGACATACGTAAGGATCAATGAAAAAATCAATCAATTTACGTTTACTTATACTTTTAATTTTACTTATCAGCAGCTCCTGTTTTGCTAAGAGCACAAAGCCCAAACTAGTTGTGTTTAATCTGCAGTATACCTTCAGCCAGGAACCACCCAGCTCGATTGAACGGGAAATAGTTCCAAAATTAGAAGAACTGGCACATAAACATATTGTCAAATTGGGCAAAAAACTTCAGAAAAAATATAAGGTTCAAATAATCGATAACATCGCGGAGAACAAACTGGGTTTTGTTAATGCGCTGCTTATTCTAGATAACATACATGGGGAATATGAACACAATACGTATACTGATGATTATTTTGCACGCGTAAAGCTGGCCATTTTTATTAAAACACCCGACAACAATACAACCTTTGAACGAATATACTTATCTGACGGTAAACTGCATTTCTCAAAACAATGGTCTGAATGGATCGGCATAAATAAAATAACTGATTTTACGATTGACAAGCTATTCAAAAAGATCCTTGAGGACAAGGAATTAGGGGAGACGCTAAAAACCATAGATAAAGATTCTTTTTTTGACATAAATTCCCTGCACAGGCAGGCGGCAGAAGATAACAATGACCTCAAGGAAGAAGTTCACCAACCGGAACCAAAAACGCCGGATCTCCCCAAGACGATTCCTCCATCAATCGAAGAACGTCTAAAAACCCTTGAAAATCTTAAAGAAAAAGGGCTTATCACTGAAGAAGAATTCCAGGAAAAAAGAATAAAAATATTAGACGGAATATAATGTATATTTGCATTTACAATGCAAATATACATAATTAATAATCCTCTCTGCAAAGTATTTTTTATACTCTCTATGAAGCAAACTCTAACATCCCTTTAATGATTGTATGATTGATATACAAACAAAAAACCCTCAAGACTTTATGTCCAGAGGGTTTTTTGTTTAAAACTAACTGTGCCTTATTACAGGCAGAATTTTTTACAGTTCTTCTTCACCGCCAAAGATTAACGTAGCGCCGATTCGCCAGTTCCCGAGATGCAGAATGCTATCAGTTGCTGCAGGTGCGCCGGTACCAGTGAAGTTTAAGATATCAAATGAAAGATTTTCGCTCCATTGATATCCAGCACCGTAGAAGTAGTTTGTGGTACGCACTTTTCCTGTTGCATCCGTGTAATTAGCAATATCACGCGGATTTTGGGTTGTCGTAGAGGTGGTCGCCGAAGCAGCTCCACCGGTCTCAGTTACCTGTATGGTTCCGGTATCAGAAAGTACTTTTACCTTTGTTTTAGTTACCGTCTCCTGAACCTGATGGGTTACACCCAGACGCAGTTTAAGCTTTTTAAACGGCTGCAGTTCCAATCCAATAGGGAACTGATAGGTTGTAGTTTCAATATCAGATTGTTCCTCTATTGTTTGAGTACGAGTAAGCGTAACGCGGGTATCAGCACCAGTCGCATCAACTGTATCGGTCTGACCAGCTGCGAGGCCGTTGCCGCCGGTATCATGTGTAGTAACTCTGCTGTAGGCATTGGTTACGGTTATTTTAGCATCAGTGTTATTCGTCCCGAAAATGGCTGCATACCCGAGTTTTACATCACCGGGGAGATCCTGTTCAATACCCACAACATACGTCTTTGTATCATTCTTATTATCACCGGATGTTGACTTATAGGTATCTGTCTCAGTGACTGAACGAATATTGACTAAACCAGCAAGGGCACTATCAACAGTTGTTGCTGAGTTATTAGCTGCTGCATCAAGAGTGAGATCTAGTGGATTATTATTGATTGTAAGAGAACCAAACAGCGTAGCATCTTCACTAAGATCAAAATAGGTATCAATACCGAACATGGTACCGGTACCATCAACTTCCATTTTTCCAACCGCATCTGGATCAACCGTTGCATTGTTTAATGATGCCATATTGGTTAATGCAGCGCCGAAATTACCACCGGTCCAAGTTAAACCATTACCGATTTCCGTTGTCCCATCAGCAGTGGTAAAATTAGCACCCGGATCAACCGCACCAATGAGAGTTGCTCCTCCCAGGATAGCTCCATCAGTACCAGTCGCCGTTAATGTAGCAGGTACACCTGCAGCAGTTGTTCGGTCATACGACATGGTCACATTGGATGCTCTTTTTTGTTCTTCAGTATAGGTCCGGGTACCGACAGTCGCGCCCACATTCCAGCGATCAGAGAGACGGACACGGCCACCGAGCATAACAGTCATATCATTGAGACTATTCTCTTCTTTTGCATTCTGGGTGTTAGATTCTGAAAGAACCGGATATACTGCACCAACCGCAGTTGTTGAATTATTATAGGTTGCGTTGATCGGTTCTTCACTTTCAGTATTTCTGCGGTCAATGGTAAGACCGAGATCAATACTATCACCCAGTCCATGACCATAGGTTAATGCGAGATCATTTTGGGTCATTTCTATATATCTCTCACCAGTCATGTCAATCGTCTGAGTGGTATCACCAGCTGTAATAAAAGATCCATCAGGTGGTGCGCCTACGTCAGTAACGGTTACATTATGGTTTGATGCTTTCCCAGCACCTCCAGCAAAACCACCGGCATTGCCTGCAGTAATTGCTGAATCTTGATGAAACAAAATTCCCAATTGACTGTTTGGTAAAATTACATTCTTTAAGGGCTGTCCTACATAGCCAAATTGAAAAGCATCACTTGCTGAGGTATTAGCAAATAATGCATCACCTTTCCCATCTAAATTTGAAAACAGCGTATAGAACCGTTGTCCGTTAATCGCTAGTATGTCTGCGGGATTACCCTGCCAATCGCTGTATTCATCCACAAGTGTCCCCTGAAGCTGCGGATTAATACCTTGTAGTCTGAATGAATTACCGTCAAATGCAGCAAAAACATTTCCCGCAAGCATTCCGAATGTAATTATAATTGCTATTATTTTTCTCACGAGCTTTTCCTCCTTTTTAATTTTTTTTAAACAGCTTACTTCAAAAAACCAAGCTTACACCTCCTTTCGATGTAAATTTTATCTTAATCCTTCTGGTAAGGATTTTAGCAAATAAAATTAAAAAATTGCAAGAAAAAAATATATTTCAATAATTCAAATTATTATAAGTATATATATGCCGACAAAACATAATCTCAGGAATATTTCTCAACTATTTTTATGAATTGTTTGACGTTTATCTGGCCTTTTACCATGAAATTCTTTATATAATCCCAGCTTAAATCCAAATATTGATGAGAGAGAATGTTTCTTAACCTAACCAGTTTTGACAGTTCTTCACCTAATTTTTCAGGAATGACATTATGCTGGCCTAACTGAGTAAATATTTCTCTATAAGTTGTTGGAATTTCTATATTTTCACCGAGAAGCAGTACTTTTCCAATATCAATTATTGCATTTAAAATATTTTCTTCGATACGCTCAACATTTCTTCTCTTATCTCTTTTTAATTTATATTCATTATAAGACAGATTTTTAAATTTTTGCAAATCGTTTATTTCAATATCAATAAAACTCAGCCTTTTAATAATATTTTCTTTTTGATTGTCTTTTAACGGAACCATTTACGCAGCCTCTAGTTTTTTCTTTTGCTTCCAAAAATCGAGAATAAACTCCTGAAAATCAACCGCCTCTTGAGATATGTTAATCATGTAATTTACAAAGAATGATTCATCTTTGATTTTAAGCTTAATACCTCTTATTGCTTCAAAAGCAAGTGAAGGATATGTGTCATTTAAATTGACAAGATCTACATCATAATGAACGAGATCCTCAATGTCATTCCAAATTTTATGATAATTTCGTTTATTATTATTTTTAAGATAAACAGCTATATCAATATCTGATTCTTTAAAAGTCCTATTTTTAGCAGCAGAACCAAATAAAAATGCCATGGAAACATTTTTTTCTTGAACAAAATAATTCTTTAACACATTAATAAGTTTATTGTTCATAATTCCATCAATTCCTGTAATATATCTTTATGTGACAGTGACAGTATTATAGTAAAAAAAACATTTTATTTCAATTATTTAAGAAAATTTATATACTTTGCGCACCTTCTCAATTACCGTCCAGCTGCATCGTAACCCTTTAGGAAAAAACACCAGATCACCGGCATTAACTTCAATTTCATCCGATGCAGTTTTAATTTTAACTTTACCTTCATATAGATATGCTGTTTCATTGGATGCATATTCCCAGTCAAACTGGCTTGGTTCACATTCCCAGCTGCTCCAGTTTTTGACATCCAACTTCTCCAGTTCCTTATCAGAAGGTTTTTCAATTTTAATTGCTGACATTATTAACCTCCGCATGCGTATTTTCTACGCTTTTAATTTTCTTTCAACTGAAGCATATGCATTATGATTATGTATGCTTTCCATGTTCTCGCTTTCAACGCGGAACCAGGAGACCCGTTTATCTTTAAGCAGTTTTACCGAGATTTTGCGGACAATATCTTCAACAAAGACCGGGTTGCGGTATGCCCGCTCAGTTACATATTTTTCATCGCTTCGTTTGAGGAGCGCATACACCCTGCTGGAAGCTGATTGTTCGACAATCTCAATGAGCTCTTCAATCCATATAAATGATTTCATCCTGAGTTTTAAGGAAACAATTCCCCTCTGATTATGCGCACCGTACCGGCTGATTTCTTTTGAACAGGGGCATAATGCATTAATAGGAACTTGTATACCTAAAATTTCATCAAGTTTATTTTTACGGTTTAGATGAGCTTCAAGAATGCAGAGGTAGTCCATCAGTGCGCTTTTTTTGCTGACCGGCGCTTTTTTATCAATAAAATAAGGGAATTGCATATGGAGGTGTGCTTCAGATGAGCGCATAACTTCTTTCATGATTAATAATATTTCACCGACATTCCTGATATCAATCTCGCGGCTGTATTGGGAGAGGATCTCAACAAACCTGCTCATATGCGTTCCCTTGTACCGGTGCGGAAGAGAAACATACATGTTTATATCAGCCACGGTGTGCTGATGCTGATGATTCATATCAAGCAAAGAAATAGGATACCGGATGTTTTTAATCCCAACACGATCTATTTCTATGTTTCTGGTATCCCGTCTGTTTTGAACATCCATAATGGTGCCTTCTTAATTGCCTCTCATTTTTTCTAATTCGATGTTTTTAATTGACTGCAGTTTTTCTAAAACTTCTATCCAGTATCCTGCTTCTTGAGCCCGTGTATCATCGGGATATGCGGCTTTAAATTTTTTAAATTTTTTTATGGCTAATGCATAATTAAGCGGGGTATTGGTATCTCCCGATACAAACATAAGTGCTTCCTGGTATAAAATCTCTGAGGCCGGCCTTGGATTACTTATACGCAAGGCCGCACATGCATTAACACATAAAATCATACATAAGGAAAGGTAAAATAAAACGTGGTGCCTTTGCCTTCCTCGCTCTGGAACCATATCCGCCCTCCATGGAAATCAATCATTTTTTTAACAATATACAAACCCAGCCCGCTTCCGACTCGTTTTGATAAGCCGGGCTCACCGGTTTGAAATTTTTCAAAAATTATTTTTTCCTGTCCCTTTGGAATTCCGGTGCCCGAATCACGTACCTGGCAGAATGCCCGGTCAGATTTGGCTTCAACCGACACATGAATAATCCCGCCGACCGGTGAAAACCGGCTTGCATTTGAAATAAGATTAGTAAAAACCTGTTTTATCCGGTCGCGGTCACCTTTAATTTTTGATATGTTTGAATCGACCATCAATTCAATTTTTTGATTAAGCTCTTTTAAGACCGGCTGCATACTGCTTACCAGCTCGCCGATTAATTCCTGCAGGCTAAACGGCATCCTGATTAATCTGAATATGCCGGAGTCAATATGTGAAACCTCGTTTAAATCATCAACCAATCGGTTTAAATGTTCAATCTCGCTATTCGTTAATTCTAACGAAGCCCGCAGGTGAGGAGGCAGGGATTCTTTTTTCTCAAGCATAAGGGTAATAGTACCTTTCATGGCGGTGATCGGCCCTTTTAAATCATGAAGCACCATTGCCATAAAATGCGCTTTGGTCTCTTCCATGTTTTTAAGTTTTTGAGCCATGGCATTAAAATCTTCGGTTAACTCCCCTACTTCATCCTGTGAACGGATCGATAATTCATAATTAAAATCGCCTTCAGCTATTTTACGCGCACCTTTTTGAAGCCGGCGGATTGAATAGGTAAGATAATGGGCAAAAAAACCTGCCAGCATAATCATTAATGCAACGGAAAACCCTAAGGTGACCCATATAAAACGCAATGTATTTTTCTGTAATAATGAGGAACGGTCTAACTGTTCTTTTAAATTCTTTTCGGTTGCATTAAAAAGCAATGACAACAAAACCATAAAACGTTCTTCGCAGGTATTAATTTCTTTTTGATTTGATCTGGTTTTTTTATCTTTATGTGTGTTATACAGGAACAATGCATTATACGCACTTAATTCTTTTTTAATATCTTCTAATGCTTTTTGTTCTGTTTCTTGGGTTAATTTACCGGTAAGCACATGTAATTGGTCTCGTAATTCTTCCGACTTCTTGAAAAAAAATTCTTTAAACTCATCTTCAGGAAAAATTTGATATTTTCTCTGGCTCATTTTTAACTGCTGAAAGAGGCTTTCTGCCCTTTTTTCTTCCAGGATAACCGGAACCGTCCGGTGAGTTAAGGTAAGGGTAAATTTATTAAGATTACGCATACGGACCGTGGCAATAATCGTTATGCCGATTGATATTATAATGATAACCGCATAACTAAGGATAAGTTTTTTGAATAAGGTCATAGTATTCGGGATTATACCATTAATAAAAACATATCGTCAAATTAATAAATATTGATACTGGTATATATGTAAACAGGCCCGGAAAAAATGGGTTATTTGATATTGACTTTAATCTCGTAATAGGTATAATATTTGTTTATCCAGCGTTCATTGGCAATTCCTTTTTGGAAGGGGTTCAGTAAGGAATAAGGCGCAGGCCGATTGACGAACGCCGATGAATGGGAAAACCGGCAGGGTTTCCCCTTGGGTATGATCATGGCGATTTCCGTTTTAGAGCCAGGACTTCAGCCCGAGTCCGCCGAAGGCGGGTGAGGGTCATTCAGAGGGGCGGTTAACTCAGCGGGAGAGTGCTTCCCTTACAAGGAAGAAGCCGCAGGTTCAATCCCTGCACCGCCCATTATACACCCGTTGTTCGTTATTCGTAATTCGTTGTTCGTAACTTCAAAGAACGAACAACGAGCCACGAATAACGAATTACGATTTTATGGCCCCATAGACTAATGGTTAGGTCACTACCCTTTCAAGGTAGCGGTACGGGTTCAACTCCCGTTGGGGTCAGTTACTTCAGTGTCAGAGTATAAGAGTATCAGAGTATCAAAGTGTCAGAATGTCCTTGCAGTCTTACACTCGGAAACTATGATACTCTGATACTTTGATACTTTGATACTAAAAAGATGGGCCCGTAGCTCAGTTAGGTAGAGCACTGCCCTTTTAAGGCAGGTGTCGAGTGTTCGAATCACTCCGGGCTCATTAAAAACAGTGTCAGAGTGTCAGAGTGTCAAAACCTTTATATGCTAAAGGGATATAAAAAACTTACGATATGGGAAAAAGCTCATAAACTTGCTATTGATATATACAGAATAACTGAAAAACTTCCTAAAACCGAACAATATGGATTATGTTCCCAAATACGAAGAGCTTCTTTTTCAATATCAATTAACATTGTTGAAGGACAAGCCAGTCAAAGCAAAAAAGATTTTTTAAACTTTTTAAATATTGCGAATAGATCATTGGTTGAAACAGAATATTTACTTGAGATTATTTCTGAATTAAAATTTATTGAAATAGATGAGTATAAAAAGCTAGAATCTACACATGTTGAATTAGGTTTAATGCTTCATAAGTTTATTCAACAATTAAGAAATAAGGAATCGTGATTCTGACACTTTGACACTCTGACACTATTTTCTTGACACTTTGATACTGCTTTTGG
>JBDRMW010000151.1:0-7071 GCA_043811735.1 bacterium | reverse complement strand
TATAACTTCTGCAAAAAAAGTCAATATATTTTTTTATTAATATATATATTAGAATATCAGGATACATTTAGATTGATGGGTAAAAGGCAGATATATACTTAGTAAAAGAATACGTATTATACAGTTTATTTATTACAAATCATTAATCTTTTGCCAGCACAAAACAGGTAATTTTTTTTGATCCCGCAGATTTAAGTGCCCGGGCGGCTTCTGATAAGGTTGATCCGGTTGTGCAAATATCATCAACCAGGATTATTTTCTTGTACTTGCTCATTGCTGCTTGTTTGGTTACGTTAAAGGCATTTTGAATATTTTGTTTTCTTTTTTCCAGAGTCAGGTTAAACTGAGGATTCGTATTGCGGACTCTGACCAGCAAACCGGTGATCAAAGGAATACTGAATTCATCGGCAATAAATTTGCCTAAAATTTCGGCTTGATTAAAACCCCGTTCTCTCATGCGTGCCGGATGAAGCGGTACCGGGATTACCGCATCATAGGTATGCATATGCGGTATCTGTCTGCATCGAGTGATACATAGGTGCGCAAGCGCCTGCATGATATATTTTTTGTTAGAAAATTTTATGCGGTGCAAATATCTGCGCATGAGACCGCGGTAAAGCGCTGCCGCATAGAGCCGGCCGTATGAAACCGGCCTGCGCTGACACGCGGGACAAGAATCAGCCTGATATGCTAAAGGAGCAGAACATCCGGCACAGCTGTTTTCTCCGATACGTTCAATTGAATTCCAGCAGGTTACACATGCATACTGCGTATTATCATGCGGCAGAGGTGACCCGCACGAAATACATCTTTTAGGATACACCATATTAAGAAAGATCGAGATGTAATCAGCAATAAGTCGAGGCATAAAATTAGATTAACACCGTATGATTCCAAGTTTTAAAACTGAATAGTAAGTCCGGCACTGCCGGCATACTCATTATAATCATCATCATTTTTTTCTTTATTGCGGAACATGCTGCCCGAAAGTCCGAATTTAACACGCAGGTTCTGTGAAAGCTCGTAATCAACCGAAGTCTGCAGTTTACCGGTATTGGTATTATCTTTTTTAAATTCCAGCACCGGGCTGCGCACCGTGTCCCAGGAGAGTGAGGTATCAAAAATCATTCTGTTCTTGAGTAAAAACCCTATGCTGGTAAAGGGTATGCGGAAGTTTTTTGGTTTATGAAAATCTCCGCGGATCTTAAGCAGGGAGCTTTTACTTATCTTATCAGTCGTAAAATTCCCTGTTCGATCCTGCACCTTATTCGTGGTTTCAGAATAGCTGGGTGTAAACCGCCAGGAACTTATATTAAATCCCATTTGTGCTGAACGTGATACTGAGTTGCTTAATGAATCTAAAACCTTACCCATAGATCCGGACGATGTGTCGATATTAAATGTTTCGGAGCGTGATTTTTCATATGTTACATACATGTCAAAATATTTAATTAATTTAAAATTAACATTACCGCTTTGTTTGCGCTCAATATTTTCGGAGGTATTAACTGTTTCAACGACTTTCTTAAAAACTTTGCCGTTAACACGGGTATTCTGCATAAACCAGCCGGCGTAGATCAGTTTTTCAAAATCACTCATAGAGACATCGATATTCGGCCATGTTTTTGAAAAGACTTTTTTAATCGTTCCGGTAGTATCTGTTTCTTCTTTAGATTGAGTCAATGTGTTAGTTGTTGAGATTGTTTTTATGGGATTAAATGGGCCTTTAAGCCAGGGGATCCAATCAAGCGGTTTCCACCGTGCCGTATAATTCTGCGTATCACGTATGGATAATGATTTTCGATGAGCTATATTAGGATTATTTGTCAGGGTTTCGGTAGACTTGGAAAGATCATATTCCGGTTTAAGCGGTTTGCGCACCCAGATGCTTTCTTGCACGTACAAACTCCGGGGGATGTTTTCATAAGTATCACCATCGCTAATTGAATATGAAGAACTGATGCTTAATGTTTTAACCGGCTGAAAACCGCTCAACCCGTAAAAATTTCTTGGTTCGAATGTCCAGGAGACTTTACCATTGGATGTCCGGTTTATTGTTTTGGTGGTGACACTGGTGCTTGACGTAATATCATAATTTACATTGACATTATGGGAATAATCAGCTGCCGGGCGGAGCCACCTGAGCAGAGTAATATTTACATCTCCCTTAACATTCTGGGTTAAGGATTTAGGAATATCCAGTTTATGCGATTCATCTGGTTGTAAGTCAAAATGGGTCTCCTGATCCGGAGTTTCAATAAATTTTATTTCCCTCACGGTTGAAAGAGAATATGACGGTTTTATGGTAAAATTATTCCATGGAGAGAATGTCAGTGATCCGGTGTATTTATCAGTATATTCCAGGGAATCAATCTGAGATGAAGTCGGCGAGCTGTGTTCAAGCCGGTAATTTGTCCGTGAATATGATCCTGAAATAGTTGACGGAAAAAGATGCAGGATCGGCGTCTGCAGCGGATTAGTATAACTTAAACTTCCTGATGCTGATTCATCAATATCCCGGCGTTTTAAATTTGTTGAATCAGTAAATTTTCGTGAAACTTTACCGGTTATCTGAGGGAGATGACGGATCGAAATCGTCGTATTACCTGCATATGATTCGGTTACGACCTCTCCTTCTGCCAGAACTGAAATAAGGCCGGAAGTATCTGATTCTATGGCTGAGGGTGTTATAGTGCGTGATTTGGATGCGGTAAAATCCATCGGCATGAATGAAAGACGCGAAAATTTAAAATATCCGCTTTCATCAAACCGATCCTGATTAGTTACCGCTGAAGTTATGGTGCGGAAATTCCGGTCGATTTCACGGTATGTCCCGCCGAATGTCGTCCATTTCGGCACCTCAAAATCACCGGAGAATGTTCCTGCCTGTCCCACCCGCTTATATGCCGTGTCAACAAAAAACTCATTTATCCAGAAACTTCCCTGCGCACTGCCTTCAACATCACGCACCCCGATTTTTATCTGGGATATGCTTTTTAATGAGGGCAGCGATGTTGAAGGCCTCCCTAATTCATCTCCCTGTTTTGACGTATTGCCATATACCATCCGATCAGCAACACCGTCATTATTTACATCATCGAGGATAATCTCATACATCTCCCATCGGTTCGGTGAATCAGCAGGAATAGGAATAATAAATTCAAAATAAGTCGCCTCCGTTCCGAATTGAATAAATATTGTTTTCTTGTTTGCATCATTATTATACACAAAAAATTTAAGTTTTTTATGCTGGGTAAAATCAAATCCGAGCGGAGCTTGATGGCCGATGCGGGTGCTCCCGGAATCCGAACCGGTAAAATTTTTATAAGTGATCTCCAATGCCTGTTCTTTTTTCTGGTCTTCCGCATCAGGGTAGATTTCTTTATACACCGGATGATCGATTAATGAATCATATCCTTGATTATCCTGATTATTAATCGCAGATACAATCATTGAAGCAGTTCCTGAGGTTGTAACCGCTGGATTTTCAAACCGGTTACCTACAATTCCTATGCGCGCGATTCTAATCGTTCCGGTATCCGGGGTTGAACCGCCTTTAGATATGGTCAAACGCAGATGTTTAATTTTTTTCCAGGAGTCAGGATCAGTAATCTTTAATTCAATTGCTTTGTATTTCCATTCAGCATTATCCTCACTCACAAATTCATAGCTGTCTCCTGATAACGGATCCCCTCCATCAAATAAGCCGTCTCCATCCAAGTCTTCCCGGTCGATCCTGCTGTTGTCAGCTTCAATCGGGACATCAGCTAGGCCGGGGTAGGAAAATCCCCAGCCGATGTCTTCATCTTTATCCAGAGTTCCGTTGCGATTTGCATCTTCGGTTTCCAACTGTACGCCGTCACTGTCAAGATCTTCGCTTACCTCACCGATATCAAACCTGATGTTTTGTCCAAATCCATCATCAAAATAAATGAATTCAAGGAATATTTTTTCTGAGTAATCAAGCCCGCCTTTGGATACCACCTGAAGCAGGGATACTTCATCAGCATCAGTTTTGGTAAAATCATAATTAACCGCTAATATTTGCTGTTCATCTTCATCTTCCCACCATTTTTCGGTCGCGCCTAGCTGAAGATAAATTTCTTCTGTTTTAACATCCGCGTTAGACCAGGAGACCGCATTATACTGCATACGTGCAGACGGTAAATTAAGCGAATTCGGGTTAGATGCGCGCATCCAGAAATCCTCTCCTAAAGACAGAGTATCATCCTGTTTTACGCCCTCCATTGATTCAACAATTGCTTTGCCGAAAATGTTTGGATTATAGATACTCTGCGCAAACTCACCTTTAACCATATTAATCTTAAATGGAAAATCACCGAACGTGATATCCTCGATCCGGCTGTCTACATCCCAGACCATGGTGCTGTCCGGCTGTGAACGCATATCAGGAACTTGGGCAGGTTTAGCGGAAAAATTATACAGCACGCTTGAACCGATAAAAAAATGTTCAATGGGTGAGAGCTCAAGCCGTGAACCCACTAAGGTCTGGCCGAACTGCCCGCCGAAAGGCGCATACTCATAGGTTATTTCAATTTTTGAGTTATCGGATATGATCTCTTCATCATAAAATGTTAAAAATCCTGAATCATAATCAAGGAAATAATCAATATCCCTGGTCAATGTTTTTCCGTCAAGCACAATCCGTTCACTGCCGGGAACTAAATTGGGCCGTAAATTATACAGCTTTACGCGGTATTGGTATTCGACAAAAATTTGATACCGGTTAACATTTAATGAATACACATTGTCCGGAAAAGGTTTGGGAAACTCGGTTGAAGCATTTTTAAAGAAAAAGATACCGTCATCAAAATCAACCTCTACGTCAGCCGGATATTTCGGCACCGGTTTGCCTCCCGGATTAAGCACGGTAGGTATTGTTTTGTCCATTTCCTGAATTTGGAATGTAAAGTTTCCCCGATTATTATCATGAAGGATTTTGCTTTGCTTTAACTGGTAGTAATTTTTTAATTCACGTGTAATGCCTTCGGTATTTGCGGCATCTTTAAGAATGATAAGATTAGACCCGTTTGAACTGCGCTCATGCAGCCAGGTCTCATCTGCTTTTTGATAATCAATGATAATAACATAACCGTCTGGAATATTTGAACGGAAGGTGATAACATTGGCAATCGGATCAAACGAATAATTTACCCCGGCTTTGAGTTCATCAAAATAACCGGTTGCGGCCCCGGTTAAACCGATACGTTCATATGTTTTTGGGCTGGAATTTTTCGCCTGGTTATTATCTGCGCTTTGATCGTCCTGCCATATGGTAATTGTTTCGCGTTTGATATCAGCATCAAATGGTTTGTAATATTTCCGGGCAACATAGTTTTTATCAATAATTTCTTCTTTTACTAATTGGGTCTGGCCGGTATAGACTTTTGTTTCAGTAATACCTTTAGTGCGCGAACCGATCGCCATAAACCGCGCCATTTTATATTTAAGATCGGCTTTAATTCCGAAAACCTGTTTATTGTAATTAACAAACTCGGTATGAGGCAGAGAAAGCGTAATATCACCGAAGGCCGCTTCCTGTACCACTTCATCCGGATCGCCTTTATAGAGGACTGATATATCGCGCTTATTATCCTGCGTGTCATCAAAATGAACATCAACCGAAATTTTTCTGCCGACTTTCCCCTGGATATCTACGCGGAGGGTCTGCTCCATATCAAACTCATTTAAATTTTTTTGTTTTTCGGAGCCGTCAGCAGGCTCATTTAAAAATTTTTTATGCGAAAAGCTGACATCGATTGTTTTTAATCCCTGAATGGAAAGTCCCGACTCATACGCAAGCTCAACATCAAATGCTCGTTTCGTTTTATCCTGCTCGGCCTCCTTAAGCGTAGAGGAAGTTGTTTTAATCTGATACGGCGCCCAGAGATCAGAGCTTAAATCTCTTCCCAGCTCCTGTTTACGCCGAAAATTGTTCCACTCATCATGTTTAATTTTTTTATCAGAAGATTTGTTCATATCTAACGTAAGGGTTGGGGCCTCATCTTTTTTGTCCTGGAAAATACCCTTTAATGATTCAGGATCAATGATATGATAACGCGGGCCGGCATATACATGCACAGCCATAATACTTGTTAATAGTATAGCTGGAAAAAATAATAAACAAAGTTTTTTCATATAATTGTAATAGTTATAATAATTGCAAATATTATTATACCTTAAATATAACATAATTAATATTTTTTGCAAGTTTTATAAATATGTTAGAGAGTATATAAATTTTTATTATATTTATATATACATTTTTTGTTTGATATTTGCTGCATAAAACTGTAGAATTGGAAACTATACACTATACAGTACCTATATACAGCAGTTATGTATACATACAGAAAAATGTCCGCCTGCATTTAAACATATGAAGCCTAAGATTCTAACAAGATACATCATCTTCGAATTTATTCCCCCGCTCTTGCTTGGCGTATCAATCTTTACGTTTGTCTTACTGCTGGATAAAATATTCGATCTTATGGATCTTTTTTTAAGCAAAGGGGTCGGATTTATTACCGTCTTAAAACTGCTTATCTTTATATTCCCCAGCATTTTAACCCTGACCATTCCTATGGGTTTTTTATTGGGCAGTTTACTTGCCTTCGGCAGACTTTCTGAAGACGGCGAAATTACCGCATTCAGAGCAAGCGGCCAGCATCTCCGGCATCTGTTGTGGCCGCCTCTGTTGACTGCGTTTTTGATGTGTTTTGTGCTGATCGCTTTTAACAGCGAGATCGCACCGTACTCACAAAATGCATTTAGAAATTTATACCGTGAGGTCATTAAACAAAACCCTCTGTTCCAGCTGGAAGAAAAAACATTTCTTGAAATCTTAAATATAAGGTTATACGTTCATTCGATTGATGAAGATTCAGGCCTTTTAAAAGGCGTGCATATTTACCGCATTGAAGACAACGCACCTCCTACCCGCATCCGCGCACAGGAAGGCACCGCTCAATCTTCCGGATCACATATCACCTTCAACTTAAAAGACGGCACTATCCAGCAGATGGATCCAGCGGAACCGGCCCGTACGAC
>JBDRMW010000150.1:0-2672 GCA_043811735.1 bacterium | reverse complement strand
TTTTGGACAGAAATCCATCCTTTACCCGCTGCCTGACCAGCTGAAGTAATAATATAATTAACTCCCGTTCGTGCATACGGATCTTTAGTAGGGCCAAAAAGTATATATCTCATTGCGGACGTACCCGTATGCTGCTGAATTTTCACCAGACTACCATCAGGTACAGGGGTGCCATCTTCATAATGGACATTAACAATAAAATCAGCTTCAATGACCCCGTAATCAGCATCAAGATACGTTGCGCTCTCCGTACTCTCAATTACGCCGAATGGCCTTCTATAATCAGGATCTCCATATGTTGACATTCTATTAACATCGGGCAAGGTATATACACCTGCTTGACTAGATTGAATCAGAGGAGTGTAGGATGAAGCTGATCCAGAAATCCAAGAACCAATACTAAACATCCCGTCAAATATTTCTGTATTTTCAATTGTTCCATTACCGTTAACATCATATCCTTTTTTAATAGTACCCGTCAGGGTTACTCCGTCGTAAACTTTTATCAGCACTTCCGTTTCCCGGTTATACGGACAGAGAGGCATATTAGGATCATTCCAGGCAATATCTTCCAGCAGTGTTCCGCCGCCATTCATTTGTGAATATATTTTCTCAACAGTATCTACTAAACCGTAATATTTTTTTCCTTGATGCTCGCCATAACACCTTAATGCTTTCCGTAAATAAGGCCGATTTAATTTTCTTTCATTGAGAAGATCATTTTCCGGATGACGGTCCAAATACGGTGAAATCATGTTGAAAAATTCAAATTTTCCGCTATTTCCCTGTGTATCAACGTAATAATCTGCTTTTGAGTTGCCATCATAACCTTTAAAATCATATAATGAAACTTTAAACCAGCTATTGCCTGAGTTTGGTACGTTTGCCCAGTTCCCAGAACTATTAAGATATTGCGCTTTACCGGTAATCCAGCCGAATCTTTCCAAATAAACATTATCTTGCTGCGTAAGCCCGGTTGGAGGATCCTGATTAACTGCCAAACTCAGCGTATTAATAAAGTCCTTACAATTAATTCCCATTGGAAAACCCGTATTAAGGCTTGGCAAAATTGGTGCAATAAAACCAGGATATTCCCATAAGAGATTAAACATAAAAGGATATTGCACTCCTCCTGCACCGATAAAAGCCGACGTCACCGGATTAAGATGAAGGGTTCGCGTGCTCTGCATGGTACTCCATGCAAAATCATTATCATTATCTGGTATCTCTGGAGAAGAACCTTGAAAATCTGATGCAGCCATTTTTAACAATTCAAACGGCCCGTTAACCATTAAAACCCGTTCATCGGGCGGATACCCGCCTCGAATATTGCGCAGTACCAGATTGTATGTTAGATCTCCCCGGTCAGAGTCAATTTCATCAATCGTATGGGGAGGATCACAGGTCTCTATGTTGCCTGAGAAATCCCAATAATCTTGATAGGGAGTCTGGTAAACATTATCCCTGCCCCATAAAACCGCCGGGCCAAAAAATTTAATCATATCAGCAGAGGTATAATTCTCCGCCTGGAATCGCTCATTAGCAGCAGCATATTTATAACTAAGATATAGATAATATGTCCAGGCTCTTGCACAATAAATCGTTTCAATATCTTCTATCTCGCCTGAATGAACAAATTCAACTAATATTTTTTTCTTCCCTGATTGATCACCATGAAAATCAATATTGCCCAAATTTTGTCCAGGCACTATCGGTGTTGAGTATGCAACAAAAAAATAATATCCCGGTTCATATTCGTCGGCTGAACAATTGGGGAACGAACCTTCCTTATAAAAATAAACTGTTGTTTCAGGCATTAACGGTTCTCCGACTTTAATATTCTTTAACAAATAATATCCCTCATTGTCCGTTAACGTGGTTACCCAGCTGCCGTCATTATCATTACTTAATGCAGTAACCGTCATGCCGCCTGCACCGCTGGCATACGGTTCATCATACGGCCCTGATGGACGGCTAAACGCCGGGCTCCGGTGAGGAGGATTAGAATTCTCATCCAGCTGCTTAATATAAACCACTCTGCCGCGGATAATCCCGCCGTTATTTAAACCGGATGGAGTAATTCGTGTCTGATATTTTTCTTCACGCGCTCCATTCGGGTCTGTCCATTGAATCTTAATATCAACCACTTTACAACCGGTGCTCAACGTAACAGTCTGGAAACAAGTCATACCCTGATACCCTTCCCGCCCGGTAATCTCTTTATACGTTTTACCGGGAGATCCGGGTTCATCGCTTCGAATCCCCTCATAACCCAGCTCAGCAGTCAATTTAAGATTCTCAATCACCGCTTCAGCAAAAAGATTTGATTGAATTTTTTTCTTATGCCTGCTCGATGTTTCAGATATTATCGTCGTAACCAATGAAAATGCAATAATAACAATTGCTAGAATAGTAACCGCAATAATAGATTCGACCAATGCAAAACCATATGAATTTCTTTTACACAATCTGCTCATATCCTCTCCTTAACACATTCGACAGATAAAAAAAACCAGGTTACCATTTTTCTGGCAACCCGGCGAGCTTGATGCTTTTTTATAAGCCCCGTGGTTTTGCGTCCCCGGATTTCTCCGGGTTTGCCCTCAATATACAAATATAATGTATACGAGTCTACATATATGTAGATTTTTCTAAAAAATACTGCTATTCAA
>JBDRMW010000149.1:0-11516 GCA_043811735.1 bacterium | reverse complement strand
CGTATAAGTATCATGATCCATAACACCGGAAAGTGCGGCAGTGTTATATGACCAGCTTGATGAGAATACCTGCGCAGAAACCGAGGATACTCCTGCCGTAAAACTTGTTCCGTTAAAATAATTGTTAGAGCCGTCTTTTACCTGCAGATAGAGATTCTGCACACCTGAAAAATTATCAGTCCAGGTACCGGAGGCGATCATCAGCGGCTGGATGCTTGAAAAATATGAATTATCTGCCGGATATACGATCGTTGATGTTGGTTGTCCTATATCATAGTTAAAGGTTATGCTTGATCCCAAGACTTCTGAATTTAGCGCATAATCACTTGCCTGTGTACGGGCCTTGTATACATGACCATTTTCAAATATACCGTTTACATTGAATATCCAGGCAGGAATAGATGTCGTATCAACATCGACAAACTGCTCACCCGTTGCGCTGAATGTTGATCCATTCCACCACAGAGATGTGGTTTCATTCTTCATAGATATTTTCACATCAGATATACCGGACGTACCATCATCAGCCGTACCGGTAATTAATGTCAAGCTGCTATTAACATATGAATTATCAACCGGCAATGTTATCGTGCTGGTCGGATTTGAAATATCGTACGTAAACACATTTGAATCAATGCCCACGTCAAATTGTGTCTCAACTAACGGTGGATTTGACGTATCAATAGCATACGACTGAACAAGATACTGATTAGTATCTACAAACTTTGATTGATCAATATCATAAAACCAGGTACCTGTTCCTTCAGTTACATCCACAAAGACTTTAGTTGGACTGTTAAAATCTGTTCCGCCGTACCACATACTGCTGGTTTGATTTAATACGGCAACTTTTACACTATCAACTTCTGCGATAGAGCTCTCAGCTGTCCCGCTAATCGTAGTTATACTTGACGTATAATAACTGCCGTGTACAGGCAGGGTAACTGCACTTTCTGGTTTATCATTAACATAGGTAAATGTTCTGGTTGAGCCGATAACACTTACATTCCCGGCAAAATCAACTGCTTTTACAGCAATTCTATATGTTACATTATTTGTCCAGGAATTAAATCCGCTGTATGTCCAGATGTCAGTGCTTGTACAGAGATTAAAATACTGTGTTGGCGCAGTGAACGTGCTCCCATTCCAGTAGCTGCCGCTTAATGCCGGTGATTCAATAGATACATAAACCGCATTAACCTCAGCATAATTATCCAGCGCCGTACCGCTGATGGCGCTGATGCTTGACACAAAGGTTGAGGTCGGATAGGTAACCTCACAGGCCGGGATCTCATTATCAAACAAGAATGTCCTGCTGCTTAAGGTAGTTTCCAATATACCGGATGTATCCTGAGCTTTGCTCACAATCTGGTATGAATACCCGTTTTGCCAGGGTATTGCATTAACATACCAATTTGCTGCAGGACCGCTGGCAAGGAAATAATTTTCACTGGTTGCAGTAAATGTCGTTGATCCATTATACCAATTGCCCCCGACTTCCCGCACACTGACCGAGGTTATGGCAACCGTGGTATTATCAGATGCCGTACCGCTTATGCCAGGCAAACTATTGTATGCGACTCCTTCAAGAGGAAGTGAAACACCGCTGTCAGGTTCATTTGTATCAAAGGTAAATGTATTGCCCGCACCCAGCACCTCAATATTCCCCGCATTATCATATGATCTCATACGCACCAGATACTGATAATCATTCTGCAGTGCAGGTGCGGTGCTCACCCACACATTACCTGAGGGATTAGTCATCGGTAAAAATTCTTCTCCTGTTGCACTAAATGTGGAGCCGGCTTCCTCCCACCACATATTTGTTCCGACTTCTTTGATTGAAAACTCGACCATTGAAACACCGGCCACTGCATCACCGGCAGTTCCTGAAATGTTCAGTAATTGATTAGCATCATTATTATAATATCCGCCATTCAAAGGTAATGTTATTCCGGAAACCGGTTCCGTGGTATCGAATGTAAATGTTGCACTGCGGACATTATACCACGCCTCAACATTTGCAGGTGTTGCATTATCCTGGGCCTGTGTGGTTATATAATAGGACACCCCGTCGGTAAGATCCGTAGATGTCAGATTCGGATAATACCAGTTTGCCGGATCACCCGGAGGAGTATTGTTCGGAAATAACGTTCCCGCAGTAAAATCAACATTGCCTGAATTCCACCACAGACCATCCGAGTTCCTCCTGACCGCAATTTTCGGCTGATTGATGATACTTCCCTTATTACTCCCTGTATCAACAGCGGTACCGCTTATTACGGTTAATTCATTAATAAAATTTCCGCCGCCGGTTATGGGATACGATATCCCCGATTGAGGTATATTGGTATCATAGATAAAGCTCACCGTCGAATAAGCTGTGCCATAATTTTCTGCTACATCCTGTACTCTGGCTTCAATCTGATATTGTCTGCCCGTATTCCAGGTCGGATATGTTGTATACCATATCTCCCAGGCTGAAGGGTTCGTTGCAGCAAACCAGGACGTGTCATCACCATCCCATCCATGAGAAGTTTCATTCCAATACTGAAAGGTGATAGATGCATCATATACCCGCAGTTCTACCAGTTGAACCGCACCGTTGCCGTCATCGTCGGTCGTTCCCGAAATCGTCGGCAGTGCTGACCGCCGTGCATTATTGACGGGCAGATTTATCCCAAGCGCGGGAGCCGTTGTATCAAAGATAAACTGCTTGGTTGATGCCTGTGAATTATTTTGTGCCATATCATCAACATGCAGAGTCAGCAGATACTGCTTATCATTTTGCCAGGTCACGGTTGATACATTCTCATACCAATTGGCTGTACCTTCAACCTGGTTAAGCACCGGCGCACCTACCCAGGCCGAGCTATTCCACCAGGTATTATCGGTAATATTATATATCTCAAGCTGAATCTGTGCTAATGGCGAAGTCACATCTCCAGCGGTACCTGAAACAGTTGACAAAACTGAAAGATGCGTTGCCGTCGGATACGTAATGCTTGAGACCGGAGCCACATTATCATAAAGAAATGTATACGTTGAAAAACCGATTTGTTCATTTGCTGCAATATCAAATGCACGGGAATTAACATAATAGGTAGTTCCTGAATTCCATTCGGTATCTGCAATTCCATAGTTCCAACCGGCTGTTCCAGATGCTAAAACCCATACCGGAGGTGTATCAAAGATATATCCATCCCAATAGTTACCTCCGCCGTCATTGATCCTTAACCAAACATTATCGACACCGCTGGCTGAATCATTTGAGGTTCCGCCGAATTGATCCACATATTTTTCATACGCATTTGATGGAGTGGTAATATTTGAAACCGGCGGAGTAGTGTCTTTTCGAATAAAAAATGCATCCTGGATAGTAGTAGTATTATAAGCAATATCATAGATTTCAAGGGTTACATAATTTATTGCATTATTAATTAAATCATTAAAATCACTGCCGATTCCCCAATCAGCAGTGTGAGACAATCCTGAGACACCTGCAATCGGCATTAATTGAACTATTGTGGTGCCTGCCTGCAAGGCTTGCGTATTTACCGCATAGCTTGCGCCGGTAAGCACCGCACCGACTGCCGCAAAATCAACATCATAGGTTGTTCCTGAAACATTCATCCAGGTCGTATCTCCTCCTATTAATCCTGCTGCAATAGTATAAGTAGGAGGAGTAGTATCTTTCTGGATATAAAACAGATCAACTAATGTGCTGGTATTACCCGCTGTATCGTATACTTCAATAGATATATAATTTGTTGCTTCATCCTTCAGGAGATTAAAATCATCTATCTGCCAATCAGTTGTATAATAGGTATCACCAGTATTTAGACCACCTAATGTTAATGTGCTGGATGATATCGGATTTAATCCGGTTAAACCTAAACCTGTCCAGGCTGAGTATCTCAACGTAACACTGCTGCCGCTGACCAATCCTGATGCTGCATCCTCAAAATCAACATTATAGGTTGTGCCTGCTGCTTTGCGCCAATCTGCATCACCCGTTTGTTTATTTGTAATAATAGGCGGTGTCGTATCTTTTAACACATAAAATACGTCATTAATTGTCATGGTGTTACATGCAACATCGAATGCTCTGAAAGAAACATAATTGGTAGTGCTGTCTTTCAATGAATTAAAATCAACCTGCCAGCCGGATGTATAGGCCGGGGTGCCCGTTGATGTAAATATGGGTGTCCAATCTTTCCGCATCTCAACTGATTGATTCATGCCCGTATAAACCGTATATTCTGCGCCGGTTAGAAATGACTCATAATCATAAAACCGTACATCATAGACCGTGCCGGATATATTACGCCACACATCATCACCTGATTGATTATCCCAATACTGCGGAGCATTCGTATCTTTCAACACACGAAATGCATCAACAGCAGTATCACTTGAACCAGCAAAATCATATACCCGCACAGATATATAATTTGTTCCCGGGTCAAGCAATGTCCACGTTGTGCTTGACAATATAATCCCAGAAGCATGATTCGGTGAATCAATATTGGTAATTAAATCAGTCCAATCTTCCAAAATTCCTGATCCGCCTGCACCGGTTGCAGCCCTGGTCTGTATATGTGATAAGTTACTTCCCCCTGCATCACCAAAAGTTACATTGTATACTGTCCCGCTTGATATCCGCCAGGTTGTTGAATCTCCAACAGCGGTACCATTCGTTATCTTTGGCACATCAGTATCTTTCAAGACATAAAACGCATCTACCCAGGTTGACGTATTTCCTGCAAGATCTTCAACCAGGATAGAAATATAATTGGTATTATCACTTAGTAATAAATCCCAGACATTTGCACCGGGCAAACTCCAGTCAGTCGAATAACTGTTTGCATCAATACCTGATTGAACTGTTTGAAATCCTGGAAGAAGCGGACTTCCGCCGCCGGCAACCGTTGAAGCTTGCACCCAGAACATTGAAAGTTTAGAACCGCCGGTATCATTAAAATTAACATTGTATGTTGAAACATTTACACTTCTCCAGATATCATCACCAGGCTGTTGAATATCAATGGCCGGCGTGGTGGTATCCTTCTTTAGTGTAAACACATCATTATACTGCTGCCAGTTCCCTTCTACATCAAAGATACGGACCGATATATAATTAGTAACATTTTCAGCAAGATCAGCAAAATCAGCTTTCCAGTCGGTTTCATAATAGGTTGCACCGGCAGTAACCGGATTAAGCGATCCATTAGTCAATGTTGACCAGGCAATAGTATATGTTCCCCCTAATGCAGGAGCATCATTGGCACAGTAATCAATATAACCAAGCCCCGAACCAATATCATAAAAATCCAGATCAATAATAGTTCCCGGATCAGCATTATACCAGGTAGTATCACCCGGAGGAAGTGACCCGATTGTCGGGCTTGATATATCCATCGTAAAACAATAGGTTGTAGTAAACTGAGCAGCCGGTATCAACGTCTCATCCATAGCATACACGACAAAATAATAGGCAGTATATGCCGCAAGCCCGGTAATCGTTGTATTTTCCACTGATCCTTGAGACGCGGGAGGATAGGGAACCTCTACATTTAATGCAGCAGTGCTTTTAGAAACATCATTCCAGTTAATAATTGGATTGGTCGAATATCTCAACTCATAATAGCTTGCATCGCCGTAATAACCATCATCACCCGGTGCGGTCCAGCTTAAATCCACTTCATGCTCAACAGCACTGTTGTTGTTGGCGGCATTAAATCCGGTTATCTTACCCGGCGGGATAGAGATATATTCCTGATTTTGCAGACTCCATTCCGAATCTCTTTTAAGGCCTGCATCAATGACGCGCACATACGCATAATACGTGGTATTCTCTAATGGAGGATGCAGATATATACCACGCTGCCCTGAGGTTAGTTTAGGCCGCAGATTATACCCAAGCAACGGTGATCCATTAACAGGGGAGACAATATTCCCCTGCAGATCAACTGTTCCGATGAGGACATCATAGTACAAACCGTTTGCCGGTGTTTCAGGATCACTGCCAGAAGTCCATTCAAGTTTAACAAGATTATTTTCCTCAGAAAACTTCGTAATGGATGGAACCGAAATCGGCTCTTTGTTTGGATTATTTCCTGCTCCAGAATCAGCTTCCATTGATGCGGATATTTTATTAATTATACCGTCATGACCGATAAAAATATCAAGATCGCCGTCATTATCAACATCCGCCCAGGCAGCAGTAGAACCACCGCCTACCTCTTCTTCATAAGAATAAGAAAATGCGGGCGCGCTTGATCTAAACACTAATATGGAACTGCTGGCATCTCTACCCGCTGCAATATCCAGAATACCATCATTATTATAATCACCAAGCGCGATATCATTAGCTGCTGCATTATACTGCCAGGTCGTCGCAAAAGATAAACTGCCCAGATTTTCCAATATTGTTACTACAGAGGTATCTGCATTGACCGTAACGACATCCAAACTACCATCATTATCCATATCACCAAGCGCAACCGTATTGTACACATTGCTTCCCCCGATAGAAGATTCGGTAAAATTATTATTTCCGTCATTACGGTATATATACAATCCCTTATTTGTTGCATGGCTGTCAGAAAGCACAAAATCCATATCGCCGTCTTCATCAAGATCACCCGCCGCAACATCACTGTAATCTCTGTCTATGGTTTCGATCGCAATTGAAGTAAAACTATGATTGCCGTTATTCCTGAATAATCTGGCATGTGCACCGGCTGCCATAACATCAAGATCACCGTCATTATCAGTATCAGCCCAGCATATACTGTTGATACCAGCATCAACAGTATCAGTTGATTTAAGAACAAAACTATCGCCGCCTTCGTTATGATAAATCCGTATACATGCGCCCGCGGCATCAAGTCCAACCGCAAAATCTAACTTGCCGTCATTATCATAATCACCCCACGCCACACTGGTCGCATTACCTGTTTCAGGAGTTGAAAATGAATTTACAAAACTACCGTCCGGTTCTTGTCGGTTTATCCTAACCGGATCCCCTGAACCATGATTCGCCACGATATAATCGAGATCATTATCATTATCATAATCACCGAATGAAACATCCCGTGTTTCTCCGGCGACTCCTTCCATAAAATACTGAATAAAATATCCGGATTTCACGAAATTAACCGTTGCACTTGATGTCCAGGCCGAATAATTGCCGTCTTCATCAAATGTTTTAATCGATATATGATACGTCACGCCCGGGGCAAGGCCGGTTAAAATACGGTTTTCATTTGATCCTGGAGGAAGCTGATTCCAGCTTTGATAATACGTAGTCCCATTATTAAAATCTGCATCATTATAAAATCCACCATTGGTTGATGATATTTTTACTAAAAACCCAGCAACTGAATCTGATGCATCAGGCGGATCATACGGAGTCGTCCATTGAAGATTTATCTGCCGGCCGGTTACCGCAACCATATCAGTGATCGGTTCAGGATCTAAGTTATCATTCCAGAAAATCTGATCATTGCCTGGATCATTTTCGTATGCTTCTCCTTTTTTAGATCCGAATGAGTTAATAACGGTAATTGATGAGATATCCGGAGTAACATAAGCAATGTTTGTTGAGATCGAAGAATCAAAATACAACCAGGAGAAGGTGGCATGACTGGTTAATCCGTTATTGATAGTTATTGCTGTTTCACAGCTGGCAAAATCAACACTATCTATCCGAACTATATTAGCCGTTGGCCCCCAGATCTGAAGACCACTGTCAAAAAATGATACTTTGTTTGAGAGATCAACCAGCCCGCTGAGCTCAAAGATAAATGGATTGCCGGAAATTCCTTTAATAACACAGGCGGAAGATGCAATCACTTCACTGTTTACATCAGCCATGAATGTACTCCCTATTTCCAGCTGACCGTTTCCATCAATAAAGAATGTTCCGCCCGTTATATCAACCGTTCCGGTAAATGTTGATGTGCTGGATTCTATATGGAGTGTTCCTGAGCTTAAAACCACTGCACTGGCGAAATGATGGGTAAAATTATCCAGATTTAATTGACCGGTGGCAACCTCAAGAAGATTGGTAATCGTAATATCGCTTAACAGATCTACATTGTAGGTGTTAAAAGACCGCTCAATCGTTAAATCCCACAAACTGCTTGAAGGACTCAAATAAATTTCAGTAATCGCAAGCGAGGCATTGTCGCTCATTATAATCTCTGAATTACCTCCCTCAAATGTTCCGCCGTTTACATTCATGCTTCCTTCAATAAGCATGATACTGCTTCCGGCATTAAAAATCCCTGCATCCATATCAAATGCATCACGAATTCTAATATTGTCCATGAGATAGGCTGTGCCGCCTGATTTATTTACGTAGAGTGAACCCAGTTTTTGCGTTGTTGCCGGTGATGATGATACATCAATATTCTGGGAATTGCTTCCCTGCAGCGTTATAGTGCTGTTTTCTACCCAGAAACTCCCTCCCTGCCAGTCAATGTTGCCTTCAATTTTAAACTCGGTAGAATTCATGCCGAAAAATCCGCCATACGGAGGCTTGACAACTAAATTACCTTTAATTAATGCATTACCATTAAAACTAATATTATTCCCGTCTTTATTTATTATTACATTTTGAAACGTATGTTCTAATACAGAACCATTGATATTCCCCATTTCACTGCCCATAAATGTAATTGATGATAACGCATTGGTATAATATACGGCATTTACATTTTGAGTAAAATCTTTCAGCACCGTAATATTATTCCCTATTGAATCATCCAGCACACAGCCATCATTAATATTTACATATTGAGCCGTAAAATCACTCATGATTGTTGCGGTGGCGCCGTTCTCAATATAAAAATACTCAAAATCACCCTTACCGTTAAAGCTTATCGGGATATTACCGGTACTAATATGCATGCTGATATACATTGCTCCGTTTCTCGGCTGGAACTCGCCGCCCGGTTCAACCTCAAATAATCCGTTTCCGTTGATCGAGCTCATATATATATCCCAATTAACAGCATCGGATTTAAGCATACCGTCGGATTTTATCACTAACTCTGCAACCTCAGCATCGGTGTTTAATGTTACCGTTGAACTATTCGTTATCCATACGGTTGCCCCGTTTACCGGCGGGATTCCTTTATTCCAGGTAGATCCGACCGACCACTGACCTGTTAGAATTGATTCCCAACCGGGAATCGTCCAGTTAATATTGTTTCCTAAGTCCATACTAGACCCATCTGCCACCATCGGCGACCCGCCGGATGCATTTGAATCCTGAACATCTACATTATTAAGTGTCTGAGAGCTTCCTGAATAATTAAAATACCACTGGTTATCAGCAGTATCAGAACGAAGAGTCAAATCTTCAAAATCAACCATATTGGTGACATAGGTGGTTTGCCCTGCTTCAAAATACAGCGTCGTCCCCGGAACAACTGAACGCAGCCCATAAAATGTGGTTGAACCAAACAACCTGCCCATCGTTGTCGGCTCAAATATAACCGTACTGGTTCCTGCATCGAAAATACCATTGCCATTATAAAATACATTTCTAATAATAATTTCGTTATCCTGTGCATAAAAGACAGTTGAAGGATCATTATTGGTATCCAACGAAAAATCGCCAAGATCAATATCATCAAACAGATTTATCGTTCCTCCATTTTTTTTAACAACCAACAAATGGCCAATGCTTGTTGTGGTGGATAAATCAATATTTTGATCGGCTTTCCCAAAACCAGCATCATTGTACAGCACCACCGTACTCAACATCACATTAAATGAACCTGAAGATTGAATGATATCGCCGCCGAATGCATACATACCGCCGGCAGTTCCATTAAATGTGCCGCTTGAAATATATATATTACTTGAAACATTAATCGTATCATCTGCTGCAGTAAAACTTAATGTCCCGCTTGAAATAGAAAGATTGCCCAGAACATAAACCATGGTGCTGATCTGAACAAAATTTCCTGATTTATTAATAATCAAGTTTTGGAATTCAATTCCAGGGCATTGTGAGTAACCATCGATACTGTTAAAACTACTTTCAATAAATGTTACTGATGAAGCATTAACTCCGGCATACCGGGCAGATCCGTACTGCCACCAGTGGCCTTTAACGGATAGATTAAAACCTTGATTATCTCTTAACAAAGAAGCATCTTTTATATCTATATTATTAATCAACAGATCCGAATTAATCGTTGCAGTAGTATAATTTTCAATAAACAAATTATTGATATCCCCGGTTCCGGTAAAGTTGATATGAACCTCTCCGGTGCTTACTCTGATATCTATGGTGTCTGCGCCGCTTCTGCCCATAAACGATCCTTCAACTTCAAAACTGCCGTTTCCGGTTGGCGAGCCGATGCTTATTTCATAGGATCCAACAGCAGGCTGCAGGACACCGCCCGGTTGGATCCATATGGACGAGAAGGTATGAGTGCTCAAATTAAGCGTTATGGTTGATCCGCTGACAATATCAATATCGGCATATTTGGGAGGCGTCGAACCGTTTTCCCAGGCATTTGGATTGTCCCAATTCCAAGCTCCCGGTTTAGAAACCCATAAATCAAAAAACTTCCAATTGGTATTGTTGCCCAAATCAACACTATTGCCTGCTTCAAGCGGATAATCACTGAGGGAAGCATTTGAATCTTTCACATCAATATTTAATATATTATCATCATGTCCAGTATATGAGAGATACCAGGTGGTACCATTGGTCGTCGATCTTAAGGATATATTCTGCAGATTAATTGTATCGGTAATATAGGTGGTTGTACCTTCTTCAAACTGCAGTGTTGCGCAGGGAGTCATCGCTTCAAGGATGTAAAATGTGGATGAACCGAAAAGAGCTTGAGTCCCGGTTCCCAATAACGTAACCGAAGATAATCCCGCATCAAAAACACCGCCGTTACTGTTGTTGAAATTTCCTTCAAAGCTGATCTCTGATGCATCTGCATTGAGTGTTCCATTGGAAGCTATGGTGATATTACCGGTTGAATGAATTTTACTCGTTCCTGCGTTTACAACAGCATCAAAACCGCCTCCAATACTCAACCAGGAACAGCCTAAATCCTGGCCGTTTAAATCCAGCGTTCCTGTATATGATGACTGTCCCTGTATGGTAACATCACCTGCGGTGATACTGCCTCCCTGTACAATAAATGAACATGAAACTGCAGGAGCAGCTAACGATATATCAGGGTATCCATGAAATGACGGGATATTAACTGCGGCAACGTAAGGCAATATACTTATCGTGCCAAAATTCATGACTGTTCCCGGAGCTATTATTAACGGATCAGTAACATTGGTATATAATCCAAATGAGTAGGAACCCGGGCCATCAGTAACCGTTCCACCTTCAAACTCAAGAAATCCCATGACATTAAAGGTATTATTCATGGTGATTTTCTTTCCGGGTTTTGCCAACCGCAGATTATTAAAATTACTGATTTGTGTCGTGATAGATCCGTTACCGATCATCTCAACCGTGG
>JBDRMW010000148.1:0-13525 GCA_043811735.1 bacterium | reverse complement strand
AAAAGAGGGTATCAAAAATCAAACTTAAAACTGGCTGCCTGAGGACTTACAAATGCGGGGATGCACCCAAATACTACCTGCCTGACATACCATTACACTTAACATGAACCCCGCTCCCCAATTTCAAGGACTGCTCTACATACTCAGCCCGAGAACCGACATTGGATATGGAATTCGACGAAAAATGCCCGCATTTTTCCTTCGAAAATGGTTCAACCGTACTTTCAAGTACGCTTTCACCATTTTCATCGGAAAATTTTGGCCTTTTTCGTCTCGGTTCTCATACCAATGTCGGTTCTTGGGCTCAGTATAAAACACCTTTAAAAGGCATTTAAAATTAATGGTAAGATTATTTTTAGGTGGTTTCCTAAGGATATCCCACAAATTGGGAATTAAGTCCTTTCAATTTAACGAGCTGCCATTGATAGGTAGTTATTCGTTTTTTTAATATTTTTTTTCGGTTAGGATCTGTGGAAGCTTTCAGTTCCGATATATCTCTTTTAATCTGCTTTTTTATCCATTCAGGATTTTTAAAATTGTTGAGAAATAACCTGTCCAGGGAGATCTTCAGGAGCTGAGACCGGTAGAGTTCAACTGCAATCCCCTGCTCTATTTGCTCCTGACAGTAGGTTTCAGCCTCAGCTAAGATTTCCTCGGAGATATCCTCCCGATTAATCTCATTTTTTAGATAATCAATGGCGATATTCCGCAGCGAATCAGCCTGGGAAATGTTTTTATTGATATATTCACTTGAAACATCTTTCGAGGAAGGCGGGATCAGATAGTTTTCGGCTGAAGATAAACCCGGCAAAATGCAGATAATCAGCATTTTAATAAGAAAAACAACATAATATTCATCTATAATCCTTGTGATTATGTTCAGCAGGTTTTTTATATTATTCATATTACTATAAGTCTAAGCAGGTTATGTAAAATTCGTATAAAGAAAATGTAAAATTTTTGTAAAATTTTGCTCCTAGACATTCCAAAAAGATAAAAGTATAATGATATATTACTATGAAAAACCGAGTTAAAACTCTCTTATTATTATCTCTGCTTTTGATTGGGATTACCGCTCCATTACCAGCATTGCAAAGGCCGCTACGGATTGCAACAACGATTCTGCCGTATAAAAAGTTTATTGCCTCGGTTAGCGGAGAGGGTCTTGAAATCGATGTGCTTATCCCTCCCGGTGCAAATCCACACACTTTTGAACTCACCCCCAATCAATTAAAAAAACTTGCCCATACAGATATGTTTGTTAAAGTCGGCTCCGGCATTGAATTTGAACTGGTATGGACTGATAAAATCACTCAAATAAATAAAAACATGTCTATATGCGACAGTTCAACCGGAGTGGATATAATCAATAATGATCCGCATATATGGCTTTCACCTCAAAATGCGCAAATAATCATTCAAAACATCACTGAGAGTCTTATAACAATTGATCCGGATAATGAAACAATCTATGTTCAAAACTCTAAAAACTACACCGATCAATTAATTCTTCTGGATAAACAACTTACCCTCATATTTGCAGCTGCTAAATCAAGAAAATTCATGGTATACCATCCTGCATGGGCTTACTTTTCTAAAACCTATAATTTAACACAAATTCCCATAGAGATTGACGGCAAACAGCCGTCTCCCCGGCAAATAGCAGAAATCATTGAAACCGCTCAAAAATACGAGATACAAACCATTCTTATTGCTCCCCGGGATAATCCTAAAACAGCTCAGATTATAGCTGAAGAGATTAATGGTTCAATCTCGTATGCTGATCCATTCGCTGAAAATTATATAGAAAATTTAATAAATATCAGCGGGATACTATCACAAAAGAAATGAATAATTGCATTGAAATTAAAAACCTTTCATTTGCCTATCATAAAGAATTGATCTTAAATGACATCACCGTGTCTATCCCACAAAACACCATAATAGGTCTTATCGGGCCGAACGGTGCCGGTAAAACAACGCTTGCTAAAATAATAATCGGGCTGTTTAAGCCCACGAAGGGCAGTATACAAGTTTTAGGCAGCTCTCCACAGGAAGCCCGCGGACAAATCGGCTATGCCCCGCAGTATTTTTCTCATGAACGAGATTTCCCTATTACCGTGGGTGATGTAGTTTTGATGGGAAGACTCTCTGCTAAAAAATTATTACACCGATTTACTAAAGAAGATCATGCTGCCACACACGCAGCCTTAACACAGGTTAACATGAGTTCATATAAAGATCATAACATTGCCGTATTATCCGGCGGCCAAAAACAACGCGTATTGTTAGCCCGGGCACTGGTATGCAATCCTAAACTGCTTATTCTGGATGAGCCATTGACCGGTATTGACATCTGCCTGGAATTTGAGTTTTATGAACTGCTTAAAATCCTGAAACAAACCAGGACCATCATCCTGATCTCCCATGATATCGGCGTTATATCGCAGCATGTAGATAACATCATCTGCTTAAATAAAACGATTTTCTGCCATGATGACAAAGAAACCGCCTTAAAAAATTTAGATAAAATCTACGGCTGCCCGGTAGATATCGTCGCACACGGAGTACCGCATCGTATTTTAAAAGACCATAAAGGGCCTGGTAAATAATATGGAGATTTTTCAATACGAGTTTATTCAAAACGCACTTCTTTCAGGGCTATTTGCAAGTATTGCCTGCGGTATTATTGGCAGTATTGTGGTAAGCAAACGCATTGTTTCAATCTGCGGAGGTATTGCCCATGCTTCGTTCGGAGGGATTGGGCTGGGATATTTATTAAAGATAAATCCCTCTTTTGGTGCTGTTATTTTCGGAATACTATCAAGTTTGGGCATTGGCATTATTAGTAAAAAAGGAAACCAGACCGAGGATACTTCCATTGCAATATTCTGGTCTGCAGGAATGAGCCTTGGAATAATTTTTATAAGTTTATCAAAAGGTTATGCGCCTGATCTTTTCACCTATCTATTCGGGAATATACTGGCGGTAAATCGTTTTGATTTAATGTTGATTTGTGTATTGGATATTCTGCTTGGCATAGTTATAATATGCTTTTATAAAGAAATTCTTGCAGTTTGTTTTGACGAGGAATTTCTGCAGGTTAGAGGACTGCCGGTATTTACCATGTATTTAATGCTTTTATTTCTTGTATCAATAACCGTCGTTATACTCATGAAAATCATAGGGATAATTTTAGTTATAGCTCTTTTTTCACTGCCGGCAGCCATTGCCAGGAAATTCACCCGCACGCTTAAAAGCATGATAGGATTATCCATAGTTTTATGTATGATATTTATAACATCAGGCCTGGTAATTTCTTATATTTTTAACCTGCCTTCCGGAGCTGTAATCATTATAATATCAACCATCGTATTTCTTATGTTAGATCTTTTTAAAAAATTTATTGCGCTGATCCCCGGCAGGTAACAGGATCATTAACATTATCAGGGGGTTGCACATTTAAAGAAGAACCGGTGTGTTTGATTAATTCGCTGCAGCCACAGCTGTTTCACTTTGTTTAACGGGTTCTGCTGCCGCATGTGCTTTACCGGCATTTTTTAATGCCTCATTATACTTTCTGCGGGCTTCGGGTAATTCTTTTTTGAATTCTCTGCTTTTATAAATTCTATCCATAATTTTTCTATGCATTGCTTCAGCAAGACGATTGATTTCTTTTTCTAAATCCTCATAGCGTTCATTATTTTCATTTTTCTTTACTTTATCATCAATAGCTTCATACCGCTGAAAAACTTTTTCTCTGACTTCTTCAAATGAGATATTCCGTATAAGATGTTTTATCAGTGCAACCTGTGAACTATCTACGGTAAGCCCAAACGGCACTCCATATGTTCCTGCGAGATACACAGCAAAAATAACAAACAACGGATTCCCTGCGAATTCCCCGCATAAACTAATCTCAAATATTTTATTCTTTTTGTTATGACATTCTTGCACTTTTTTTACTAATTGTTCAATCTCATAAAGCATTCTGGGTTGAAGACGTGTATAATACCGTGCATACTTTGGATCTTCCCGATTAGGCAACTTAAATAGATACCGTGTAAGATCATTGCTTCCAATTGAACAAAAACTTGAAGACGGTAAAATATCACTCTCGAAAATTTCTAATGCTTCTGGTGTTTCAATCATATAACCGACTTGAATTTTACCGGCTGATTTTACACGGCCGTCATCAGGTGTAATTTTACCAACAGTTGTTCTTTCCGCTTTATTTCTTGGCCTAAATCTGACTTTTTTGGTAAACAACTGTTTTACTGATCTAAATCTGCTTAATAATTCTTTCTTTTCTCCAGATGTTCTTAATTGAGGAAATTCTAGTTTTACCGGCCCATATATGCTTCCTGTTGTTTGATCAGCCTGATACTGGGCATTCAGTCCTGAACGCATATTTGCCCTTAAGATTTCACCGCCAAAAACATCTTTAAAATAAAAATCTAATCCCTTATAATGTGAGGCTGGAATACCGGAAACAAGCTTATCCGGTGCATAATCAAATGTTCTAAATACAACACCATTAGTCATGCCTTCCATGGCAGACAAAAGCTTTTTTGTCAGTAATTCTTCATATTTTATAAGATCAGCACGTAAAGCAGCAAGAATATCATCAGGTACGTCTTTTATGTGTTTATACTTCCGAACTTCTGCGGCTGCAGGAGAAAACCTGAATTTTCTTGTTGCAAATTCAGCCCTAAAAAGACCGTTAAAACTTGCAACTTTTCTTGCTGTTTCAAGTTCTTTTTCTTCTGTTGCGTTTGCTCCAATAAGCAGCTGATTACCATCCTGTGTCTCCACAACCCTCGTTGGAAATTGTGCGCGCTTATCTGCTAATGATTGAAGAGCAATATCTCTGATCATCTGTTTTTCAGCAGATTTTCTTGCGGATCTCTTGGGATTAACAAAAAGAATACCTTCTGCACCCCTAAGAAATGCTTTTTGTCCTTCAATAATATCTTTAAAATTACCAACAACAGAAGTCAATGTCTGTATCCCTTCCCCTTGTGCCATAATAACCCAGTGTGCAGTAGGTGTGCCCGTCCGTGAAATAATTGCTTTAATATTAGGATAGACTGCCTGATCAATAAGGTCCTGCAATAATGGCCAATTCATATCCTGCACAACAAGAATAAGAGATTTTTCTTTTAACAGACTTTCCCTGGGTACAAATTTTCTTCTTAACTTTTTATTAAGAACCGCGTTAAAATTTTCAACATAACCCAGCAACTGCTCGTGAGGAGATTGTTTTGCAGGATCATGCTCTTGAATAGGACGAAATTCAAAAGCATCATTGATCTTTTTCCATAAATCATAACCAATCTCTGCTGTTATGACATCAACATCATCGTTAGATGCATGTATCTTCTTTAAAATATCTCTCTTAAAGTGATCCAGCAACTTATGAATATTAGAAAAATTTGCATCTAATTTTTCAATACTCTTGGGAAGATCAAGTTCGTTTTGCACATCATTAAACACACTAAGAAATCTTCTTTCTTCTCCAATTCTTTTAGGCCTTGCTTCAGGTTTACCGGAACTCACAGTGCTTATATCACTGCTTGGAGACATTTTAAATAAAGTGATAAGATTTGCTATGTTTGACATTGTCTCTTTGTTGCTTACAAACAAAACATTTGATTCATCCCTGTCTGCATCAGTATCTCCATGCGCGTGTACAATCCATGCCATATTGCTAAACATATTTTCTTTATGATCAAAATTAGAAGTTCTCTTCATGCGTTCAATAGATTCAATCAATGAGTATTTGCTTAATATCCGATGTGCTGACAATTTTTCATCTTTAATTGCCTGCTCAAGTTTGGGCAGAATATCCCTCGTTAGTGCATATATCATTATATTTAATAATGGAATCTTATCATCCTTTTTTTGGTCAATATATTCTTGTCTCAATTGAATATACTTAAGTCTCGTCATATATACATAACTCCTGCACAACTCGATTTCTCTTTTTATTCTATTAACTTCCCCTTCACCAGCTATACTATCTCTCTGTTCAAAATAAGGGAAAAATACCGTATCTTTAAATCCCTCAAATGCAGCGATACAATCTGTATATTCTTTTTCTTTACCATCACCGCCTGGCACTACTGATACATCATCATACTCGGTATCATCATCCCCTGCAGTTATTCCATCAGTATCATCAGTGCCTGATGTGAGTCTTTTGCTTATTTTTATTTTTTCATCTTCATGCAAACCCTTAATCAGTTCAATATGTTTATCAATCAGCTTTGACAAGACAAACTCAGCATTCATTTCTTTGCGTTCAATATCATTTCGAGCTTGATTAGCCATTCCCCTTAATGCCTCTATAATATCAGTATTATCAACACCTCTTAATAAATCGCCCAGCATTTGATCAAGACTATCCAGTTCATGTTGAACTTTTTTTGCAACTTTAGCATCAGTATCCCATGGGGTACGTAAAGAATAAACTGCATATTCTAAATCAGTTCGATATAATAATATTTTTCCTTCAATAACATCTCGTTTCTGATTAGGATCACCTTCAATCCTTATCTCAGGGGACTTGCTGATCCAGGATAATAGTTTTATATATATCCTCTTAAGGAAAAACTTAATCATTCTGCCTGGTTTTGTTAAATAAATATTAAAGGTTGACTTATCATTGAGCCGCTGATATTCATGATCAAGCACATTGGGAAGAAGCATTCTGCGTAAACTATTAAACCACCAGCTGTCTGAACGTGCTATCAACCACCAGACAATTTCAACTCTTCGGGGTAATACTTCAGTAACTGCTAATTGACCAATTTTAAGTGCTGCCTGTTTAACAAGTTTAACATCAGCCTGGTTGGATACTGCCCATTCCCGAAGATCATGCAAGTATTTCTTGTCAGCCCAGGGATTATTTCCATTAATTTCATCTAAGGGAATATTATCAGGTGCGATTAAGTTCGCGGGAATAAATATTTTTACCAGCCATGTAACAATTATACTGCTCAGATAATTACTAGCCCATACTACAGCAATAATGCTTCCAAGCACAAAACATCCTATTTGAAAACATAATGGGAAAAAAGTACATCCAAATAAAGCTGCTACCAGAAAAAGAATTAATATCCCGCTTAGTGCTGTAGAGATGCTAAAAGCTTTGACATGATCTTTAATATTAAACGCAGTTTTATTGGCAAAAAAAACCGCTCCATCAGCTGTTTCAGTATTCATATCCGGGGATACTGCTGTTTTATAAAAAGACCATTCATCAGGATCTGCACCTCTTTCTGTAATGTCTGTATGTTTCGGTGTCTGAGGAACCGTCCTAAGATCATTTTGAACAGCATGATGTGAAATCTCAGCTAGACATGGCGGAGCAACAAAACTTTCTTTTTCCGCATATACAGTAATATTGAGATTTAAAAGTGATAAAGAAACAACAACAGCAATGAATTTTGCAATTAATTTGTTCATTTTTTTATATCACTATTTTTTATTTTTATATAGATAGTATACACATTTTATATTAAGTTTATATAAAGAAGATGTAAAATTTTTGTAAATTCTTTTTTTGCCGCAATCTGCCGTCGGAGAGAGAAAATAGCACGAGGGTAAATGTGCAAAATAGGTGACTGTCCCCTATTAATGCCCATTAAACGACGGGGGTGCAAGATATGCGCTGCGCTGTGGAGAACCGGCAGGAAGATATTAGACCAAACAAGGCCTGTGCATAGGACGAGTACAATTATTTTTTTAAATAAAGCTTTATAACATCTCATGAATCAGCATGCTTGTTAAAAAATACAAGATCTCCCAAAACATCAGGAGATCTTATTCGAAAAATAGAAAATAGGTGGCTGTCCCCTATATATATTATTGAGCTGATAAAGTACCTCTTACTGTTTCAGCTTCGGAAGTTGCAACAGGATTTGCCTGGCCGGCTTTTCCGAGAGCATTATTAAAATCTAAATAGACTCTGTTTGCTTGAGCAAACAATACATACATTTTAGCTATATTTTCAAGAGTGGTACCTTCAACTCTTAGATCGACAAAATCAATCTCTTGGTCCCGATAAACCTGCGCATATGCCCGATTGTTTAAATAGGATAGATCTTTGTCACAGAGACCATTCCAATACGGAGCAACCATACCATCAGCAACTACCCGTTCATCTTCATCTGTTACTTTTTCTCTTACATGAGTTAATATCTGGAAGGCGGTCTTTGTTCCTGCAACAACACCATCAGCATCAGTATGCTGCTGATCCGGTGAATATTGAAACGTATCAAACATTTCAAGCATTCTAACCAGATCTTGAAATCCATACGCTTCTAATCTCTGACGGCTCGCATATAATGAAACATTGTTTGACATACCTTCCTTATGTTTCTCAAATCCTATTCTGCCAAGCTGTTGAGCGGTCTGTTCATTACATTCAACCTGACATGCTATTTTCCTTAATTTTTTTTCTGCTTTTTCAATCTGGGACTGCAGTTTATCATGTGCCCGCCTTCTTTTTTCACGTTTAATATTTCCTTTTCTATTAATGGTATCAACAAGTTCATTTTGTTTTGCCTTTAATTTTTCAATATATTCCATCTGATTTACTACATCCTGTAAGGATGATTTTCCGGTAACATTTATCTTCAATGCACCCTCAATGCCTATCTCAACCTCTTGATATTTTCCATTAGCTCTTTCATGGACACGGCCATCAACTATATACGCTTCCTTATTCGCATGTAATCGATTTTCCTCATCTTGATAAAAACTCTGCATTTGCTTCTCATCTCTAATAACGACTTCAACTTGCTTCCCTGAGACAGGATCAGTCACCGTTTCTTTTCTAGAAACACACCATTCTTCAGCTAATTTTTTAGCTGCTGTTTTGCCCCATTCAACACCCGGCTGATACCATACGTTGTAATCTTTTACCACAAGTCTAAGCGCTTTAAAATATGTTGGTTCCTGTTTTCGCAAAGGTTTATCTGCATATAATGTAGCTATGATTTGATCAATTCTAGGACTGCTAAAATCAATATTTTTTATATCATTTCTGGTAAGCTGCGTAATATTATCTGCTTCATCAGGATATGCTTTTTTTACCTTTTCAAGACATTCTTCACTGCACATATAATCAACAATGCCTTTATATTTAGGGGTGGTAAGATTAGCCAGCATATCGGCTGTAAGGAAATTACCGTACCATTCAACAAAATCCAGCATCTCATACATGAATTTAGCTATTGATGCAGGACTGTGGTCCTCTATCTCAATTCGAACGACTCTGTTTCCTTTAGCTTCTTCCCTTTTAATAATTGTTTCTTCAGCTTCCTTTGTTGCTTTATCAGCCAGTTTATCAGTTCCCAAAAGAGATAATCTTTTTCCATCATCATTCCTGAATAATGATGTTTTCGCCAGCACCGTTGTTGGATGTACAACAGGCTTCATCCCTGCAGCATGGCCGACTAATGCTCCCACATCAATACTTTCACCGACTAACTGCTGCAATGCCTCAACAACAACATGCTCAATCGTCGTTGGTAAACCGATATACAATGATTCTGCACCCATAGTATGAGCTAATGCAGCCATTTTTTTGCCCCATAAGGATCTATTATCCGTATTATTGTGATATTCAACTATTGATCTAACCTCATCAACAATCTCTCGTAAACGGTCAGTTTTACCATCAGCCATTGCTGCCTCAAGCCTGGCAAATGCATCAGGCCCCAGAATATTTGTTCTGCCGCCCTGGCGATCATAAACCCGTACTGTTGAAACACCATCAGGATTACCCAATGCTGTAAACTCTTCCTCTAACTCTTTTGAAACAGCCTGTGCAAAACAATCAAACATACTTGCGCCAACACGTGCACGGCCTTCTTCAGCTTCTTTACGGCCTTCAGTTTTATACTCACCCGTAGGTAAAATGACGCGGTCTAATACAATCGCCAACATCATTCTTTCGTCACGATTGAGATCTTTAACTGATTCGGCTCCGGTAAGAAATTTTTCAATATTATACAGTTTTTTTATCATGTGCTCAGCAGATGTTACTCCTGAGTCGCCATACACGAATTCGTAGTATAACCTGATACTTTCTTTAACCTGGTGTTGGAATCCTACCATGGTCTCAAGTGTTGTGCCTGATTTTGATGCTGCTAAAATTAAAAGTTTAGCTGATTCTTTTCTATCCATTAACAGCTGTAATTTTGCTTTAGGTGTTTTTAAATCTTTATGTTTTCTTTTTAAAATTTTTAACGTTTCTCTTGCGGTTTCTTTGAAAGGAGCATTAAAACCACTGTAAATTAAAATTACCCTGTTTTTAAACAGCCTTACGAGTCTTGCTAACATGCCAGAAAGATTTCTCTGGCCTCCCTCACCGGTACATTCAAGCTGAGTTAAAACATCCTTGGCATCTTTCCCATAAATATTATGCCTCTTATAAAAACCTTTCAGCGTCTTAATATCATTTTGGACATTGTCATCTTCATCAATCCCGAATGCAGCTGCTATCAACGCAGGTTTTTTACCCCTTGCAGGCTCGTCTTTAAGCGCCCTGGCTGCACCTCGTTCTTCATCATACTGATTAGCTGCTTTAGCAATAATCTCCGCAGCTTCGACCCTCGAGACATCCTTTTTAGAATTAACCTTATCATCAAAATATGCTTCTATGCTTCTACTTCCTTCCTTAGAGATTAAATCAAGTCTGTATTCTGGCTGGTTATACTTTATTTCCCACGATGCTTGCGAATCTTCTAACACTTTCAGATCCATTCTAGACTGAGCAATACCCTGCCATTGTTCAACCACTTCTATGATATGGGTATACAATTCAATTTTTCGTTTGGCTAAATCTTCTTTTGTTGCATTACCATCAAAAAGCTGAACGTAAAAACGGATCTTTGCTTCCGTGCCTGATGGTCTTATAGTAATGTATTTTAGTTTATCTTCATCAAAATAAATTCTGATGCCGGCATCAGGAAATCCCTTATAATTTAAAATTTTATCATATTTGTGTGATTGAAAATCTTCCTGTGCATCAGCATCAAGTAATTTTTCACCGGCTACTATAAATGGAGTACCGGCTTCGGCTTTTTTAATAATCAACGGCATTAATTTTTTATGCAGCCATCGAACAATTTCAGTACGTTTTGAATACCCTGGAATACTTACTTCAAACTCAAGAGGCACATTAGCTCCCGGGAAAAGACCAACTTCTGGGTCAACAGCAATATCATTTAATAAATCGCCGATTGTTTTACCTTGTGATCTTGCATAGCACGCTATTTCAAAACATCTGACACCCGCAAGGAATCCATCTTTATCTAAAATATGATTACCGGTTGCATATGTCCCGCTTTCTTCAATACTTGAGATATTTTCATTTCCTTTTTTTTCTTCTTCTTCAATCAATGCGGCGAGCTGATCAACACCAACAGGTTTTGTTTCTACCCTAATTCCCTCTTTTAGAGCAACTCGTCTTATTCCATCGGATGTTACATGTGACATGCCGACAAATTTATTATCAGCATTAGGTATTACTCCGCCGCCTTTTTCTTTTGCTTTCATAAGATCATACCAGGTGATCAATGCACCCCATTCATTCGCCGTCACCACTCTAAATCCGCCAAATCCATATTTTTTCTGAAGCTCAGGAGATAATACCCAGGCGATACCCATAGCATCATTAACTTTCTCATTATCAGATATTTCATCCGCACTTACTCTAACAACTAATCCAAACCTATCAGCATCAGGATCATTTGACAGCCACAAATCCTGTTCAGCAAGATCATCCTCGCTTTTTTTGTCCTCTTCGAAATATTTTTTAAATGCAACCTTCCATGAATCGACCAATCCAGGATCAGGAACTTCCAGGCCCGGGAATGTTCCATCTAAAGTCATCATAGATTCAATACATTCAACTTTTCCAGCTTTTAATTCTTTCAACAATCGAGGCATAGATTTTCTACCTGCACCAAAAAAAGAACAATATCCAACAGTGATGTCATTACCATGTTCTGCAATTACTGCTAAATCTTTTATATGTCTTTTTACTGCATTTACATGCAAACTATGCGTATCTTTAATTTCATGTCTACCATAATCAACTTCTTGTTCGTCTTTTGGTAACTGTGCATTTCCTCCCATAAAAACAATTCGATCGTCCCTTATTTCCGCTGGCAAGTTATCAAGTTCTTTAACAACCTCTTCAGTAGTTGTCTGATTAACAACTTCAATCACTGCATTACGAACTTCAATATTTGCACCAAGCTGGGCACCTTTTGCCCCAATTATTTTTAATCCGTTAAATTCTTTTGCATTATGACTTGCGGAAACATATATACCGTAATTGATGTCGAGTTCTTTAATAGCACAGGAAAACTCAGGCAGCGGCAATGCTTCATCACATATGAAAACTTTAACACCATATGCAAGCCCAATTTTTTTCATCAGATCAGCAAACTCTCCCCCCGCAGTTCTGCAATCCCTGCCTATAGCAAATGTTACATCTTCAGCTTTTCCACCTGAATCTTTTTTAATTTGTATAAAGTATTTTGTAACTGCCGCAGTAAATCTTTTTACAACCTCATCATTAAAAATGTTTGGGCCTTTTAGTATAGGAGCAAGAAGCCCCTGTTTTTTAAGAGCTGCATTAACTATCAAAGCAAAATCATCTCCTAAAGCGAACTTTCCTCGTATTCCTGCGGTTCCAAAAGCCATCTCATCAAAATATGAATATGACAAAAATTCCCATAGTTCTTTATCAATAGCTATCCTAATACCTTTCTTTGTAACATCTTCCTTATAAGGATCACTTAGCCAATCAGCAAGATGATGAATACAATTTTTTAACCCTTTTGCACAATCTCTTGGCTGAATCAATTTATCATCCAATTGCTTCTTAAGAATTTTTTCAATCCCTTTTGCTGCTGTTTTAAGTAATTTTATATCAGTTTGATTAAGATCTCTAGATCGTGCCAATTTAACAGCGTTATCAAGATGAGGCTTAATACCTGCCTTAATAATAGCCGATATTTCCGCTTCTTCTGATTGATCAGGTTGAGCACTATATTGTGCGAACATATCATGTATCATAGGGGGAGCTAAATAGGTTGGTTTATACATTGCGGAGGCAGGTCTTATTTGAGTAATAAGGAAAGAAAGACTTAAACAAACTGCAATGAGTTTTTTGAATGAAACAAATTTTACTGAAATCATAAAATCTCCTTTAATAAATTTTAAAAATACTAATTTTATAGATACTATAGTATAATATATATGTATGAAATCCATGTAAAGTTTTTGTAAAATTATTGTAAATTTATTTTACAGAACATCTCCCCACATTTAGTGTTCTGCACCCCATAAACCGGACAGTTAGAAACGCATAAATAGACAAGGGGTCAATTTGTTAACGTCGACGGCAAAGGCGCTTTTAAGAGTGTGCGGTTTTGCGTTCCATCTAAAATTTTGCATTTAATGGCTAATTTTAGGCGTTTTCTCTTAAAAATCTTTTTTT
>JBDRMW010000147.1:0-7698 GCA_043811735.1 bacterium | reverse complement strand
GTTCGTACTCTATATAATCTACCGGCTGTATTGGGATATTTTGAAGCAGAACCAAGATTTAATTTCCATGGAAGACCCGAAGGCAATAGATCAGTGCTCATTACTATTGAATAAGAGTTAAACTGACTGCCGCTATACCACACATCTTCATCACCCGGGCCGCCTGAATCGCCGTCAATTCCATCAGCACCTAAGTTAACCAATTCAATCAATACTTTCCAAATTCCCGCAGCCGTACCTGCTGGTTCATCACCGGCTGTTCCGGATATGGTAATAAGCGTATTGTTTGATTTATTAAAATGCGATCCGCTGTTATCCCATTCAACCGCAGGACTGGTTATTGTTGATGAAGGTTTGTCGGTCTCAAAATAAAATGTTCTTTTAAGTGTTGTTGAATCACCTGTGTTTATATATGATGTATTAGGATATTTTGCATCATCAAATGCCCATACCCATATCTTAAATGTATCACTTGACGTAGTTTCAAAGAATGCATCTTCAACAAAATCAAACGTCCAATTACTACCGACTAATGAATCAGCAGAATTAGATGCAACAGCTACATCCCATTCAGAACCATCAAAATAATTATTATCAGATGTACGTTGAATCTTAATTTTCACCGCTGTTTTTGACGGAATACCTGCATTATCCGGTTTTAACGGATAATCTACTGCTGTTCCGGAAATAACCGTAAAACCGGTTTTAGTATGATATGTTGCACCTTCAATCGGAAAGGCTACCCCTGCCTGAGGAGGACTGGTATCATATTTAAAATACACCGTAGTTGACCATTGAAGAACGTTCCCTGCAAAATCATATGCCCGGACATTCAAATCATATTCCTCGCCGTTTCGTGCAGCTCCGGTAAAATCAATTCCTGTTGCTATCCAGATATCATATGGTGTAGTTGTCGTAGTACCTGCAACATTCCAGATCTCTTCATCAGGATACAAATACGGATCCATCCAATCCCGTACATCAGGATCATTATCCCAGCAGTCTGCACCCGCACATCCAATCCTGTATTCAATATAATCTATTCCTGCATCAGCATCAAACGCACTTCCTGATATGGTAGTAAGTGATCCGCTGCCGTATGCACGCGGGGTGGCATTATACGGAGGATATTTGACCATTGAACCAGGATCATTATTATCAATCTGGATATACCCGCTTGCAACCGGTGTTAATTTCCCCCCATGGTTATTACCTGCAGCATCTTCAGCATACATCTCAATCTTATACCACGTATCATTCTGCCAATCGGTTGTTGAAACATCGACAAACCAGGGTGCATCAGCCACATCAGGAGTAATAATCTCTTTATGCCAGTTCCATAACACGGTCGGCCCCTGCTCAGTAATTTTAAGGTAAATATTGCGGTCACCAATATCTTCATCAACCACATTATCAAGAATCGTTCCTGAAATGGTGTTGAGTGAATTCATCCAGGTTGCATTCGCTGTATCCGGACCAAGAACCGGTGAGTTTAAGGTAGCTGTTGGACGAGTAGTGTCATAAATAAAAACTCTTTCATAATCCGGATTAGGTGTGCTCATCTGCAGCAAGTCATCCTGCGCTTTTACCTGAATACGGTATTTTGTATTATTTGTTAAAGTCGGCCAGCCTGATTCACCATCCAGGATACTAAATGTTTTGAGCACATCATCTCCGGGATCAGTATAACTTGCATTATCATCAGGTTCAACCCAGTTATCAAGATGCCCCTGATCACTCCACGAAGAACCGGTCCAGGTATAATCATCTCCTTCACCTTCTGACCAGTTCATATCAGCTATCCTGACAAATACTTTATCTAAACCGCTGGCAGCATCATCAATTGCCGTACCTTCAATTGCAGTAAAACTGGCTCCTACACTGACCCCGGATTGCGGGGCGGTAAAGAATACCTCGGGCGCTGATTTATCCATAACCAGGGTCTTTTCCGAACCGGCGTAATTACCTAACCCGCCATCACCGGATTTCCCGCGCACTTTTATTAAATATGAATGTTTGTCTTCCTGATCAACTGTTTTCCATCCAATATATTTCCATGTCTGGCTTGAAGCATCCAGCGGAGTTACACTTAACCATTGATCACTCGATGTCCAGCCGGCACCATTGTAATTTTTGCCGTCATCCGTACCCGGCGCCGGATCATCCACTAAAGTAATCTGTATTTCCGCTACACCGGTGGAAGCCGGAGATAAGGGATTAAGGCCGGCAGTACCGTTAATAATCGCGACATTGCTTGAAAATTCAACGGTTACCGGATAGGTAATATTAGACAGAGGTGTCGTTACCACAAACGAAGATGTTAATACATTTGAACTCTGCCCGTCATTATTGATAAGCTGAACATTGTATGCGCCGCCGGGAGCATTTGATGATATAACCACTGAGGCATTTACCTGAGAGTATGATTTACGTGTTGTTGAGGTAACGGTAATATAATACGCACCTTTCCAAATATTAATATCCGGATGAGAAGTTCCCCAGAGTTGAAAATAATTATCCGTTGCATGAATTTCTATATCGCCTGCCCAGGTTATACCCCGACTCAGATAATTCATGGTGGATATTTGCGGCGCAACAACCGTAAATGTATTAACTATGCAATCACCCGGCCAGACTGCATACTGGCTGTCAGGATTCTGTATCCTTAAATCATACGGACCGCCGGTACAGTTGTCCAGTATTTCAACATGAGCAATAACCTCACTGGAACTGTTATATGTTGTTGATATAATTTTAATATCATCTGCTTCCGGTGCACCGCCATCAATCAGTATATAGGTTGTTAATCCCCAGGCTTGAAAACCCGTACCCGTAATCGTCACATCAACAAATTCACTGTCTAATCCGCCGGTTGACGGCGTTGCACCGGTAAGTACCGGGGTAGGGACCGTAAACGTATCAATCAAACAATCATCCGGATAACTAGATTTCTGCAAATCAGGATTAATTATTTGTATATCATACGGTCCGCCGGTACACTCAGTGCCGATCTCGATATGTGCTATTGCCGAAGTATCAGATACCCACGTTGTTGAAATAATCTTAATATCTGTTTCAACAGCCTCATCATCTTCACTATCGATAAAAAACTTAGTAGTCAAATCGCCCCAGTTTTGAAACCCTGTTCCGGTCAAAGATATATCAACGTACCAGCTGTCCTCTCCACCAATAGAAGGAGTTGCATTGGTTAATGTGGGAGCACTCTGAGTTGAGGTAATAATTTGATCAAAATACACCTGATTATTACCTTCAAATACCAGCCCTAACGGCATGGGACTCTCGCCATATTTATGAATAGAAGGATATTTCCAAGGGATACTGCCCCCATCTCCTGGTTCAAGAAATACTTCCTGTGTCCAAGTCCCCGCATAATACCTGTAGAGCAGAATGGCATCCCATGATGAGATACAGACCGTAAACAGCTGATACGTATTGCCGGTTTTTACCCAGGCAATTTGAGGATCCATAACATTTTCATACGGATTAACAGTTATACATGCGGTATCGGGAGACCATGTAGAACCCGTAGTGCGTGTGCTGTAATAAAGATAGTATGGATCTGAGCCGGAAACCCCAACCATATGAATCTTAGGTTCAACCCCTTCACTTTGAGGCTCAGCTACCGCATACGTACCGTAACGCTGGATGGCACTGGGTGCATTACCCCAAACTTCTTCATTATCACCTGAGGGAGAAATTGCATCATTTATTCTAAACCTGACCTGTTCACTACCGTCTGCTTTAAAGAAAACATAGGCATTAGGCTCGTCAACACCGCGGTAGCCATAATATTCAGGCACAACAACTGGTGCTATTAGAGCATCAGGATAACTAGATCTTTGCCATTCACCTTCACCGTCATTAGATATCGCTGTTCCGACATGTGTTCCCCTGCCGATACTCACATATTTAGTACTGTTACCATCTCTATACTCATTTTTTCCCACAACAACAATCGGCCGCTGAGCATCCTCAACATAACAGATATCAACCGCCGTATTTTCAACAACAGAATTGGTGTTTGAATCATCGCCGCAATCAATTTGCACTTCATCGCCAAATGCTATTTGTGAACCATCTGCTTGAGGAATTCCTGCTCTTACCAGAATGTATTGGCTTCTGGCGCTTTCGCTTGCAGCAACAAAAACCATATTCTGCGATTCATCATACCATGCTGAACCGAATTTAGATGCAAGTGATCCTGCAGGGAATACACTGCCTTTATACGTCCAGTTGGATCCGTCTTCACTGTAATAATATGCAAACGCATTGGAAGAAGCGGTAAAAACCCAGTAATGATCATCGGAATCTTTGATAATATGTTTTTGAGTTCCAAACGTAAGATTCCCGTCATCAATCAACGTATACGCATGAATCTGCACAGGAATTAAAAGCACCAATAAACCGGCACATACAAATAATGCCCGGTTTATGATGCTCTTTAATCCTTTTATTTTTTTCTTCCGCATGCCTTCAATCATTTTTTATTTATCCTTTGTCCCTATGTCACTTTGCCACTCTGCCACTTGTCTTTACAAAAAAAGACAAACAATAAGATCGATATTTTTGTAAGTATCAACCTTATTTTTTGTCTTTGAATTTACAAGAAAATCATACTCTTAAGATAACAGAAGAAAGTCTTCGGGAAAGAATAAAAAGAACAAACCCGGGGAAGATAAGAATAGGAATTTCTGGACTAATTAAGCGGCGGGAATAACCCGCAGTCCGGTAAAACTTTTTTATACTTGGCACAATAGCAGTGAATACAAATGTTTGTACCGCGTTAAACGGCAGTGCAATCATCCGTTCAGCTAAAGATAACGTTTTCTTTAATGACGCCTGGCTTAAAGCTATAGAATGAATATCCGCCTGGTAAAGAAGCTCCGCCAGATGGGTAACAAACAAATCCCGTAAAGAAGTTTGAGCTGATGACTGCTGAACAATTCTGCCTTGCGCATCCCGCACTTCTAAATCATCATCAACAGTCACTGCATCGCACATCGAATATATCCAATTATGTTCAACAGAAGCAGCGTTACTTTTCTGTATATTACCGGCAACAAGCACACATGCATATAAACTGATACCCATAACATAAAAAACCAGGTATAATTTATACTGTATATACCAGTATATACTATACCCGGCTTTAGACCATCCAGATGTTATCATATTCATTTCGTTTCCTTCGGCAACCCGACGACCGTATCCTTACAAAAGGAATGTCCTTACCAGGGAGTTTTAAGGACTTAGGCTCGTAGCTTTGCGTCCCCGCCTTTCGACGGGTTTGCTAGTATCGTTACAACGAAAAAAAATGATCTTTTCTACCGTTCTAAGTTTAACAGGAGAACTATAAGATGTCAATGATTTCTTGGAGATTCAGATGTAACTCTTTTGTTACCTGTAAGTTTTGTTACCTGTCATGCAATTCACTCAGTCAAATCATATATTTTGATATCCGGATTGACGGTATTCTCTTTAGATATGTGATGCATTAATCGTGTCAGTTCAGCAGTATTTTTTAGTGCAATTTCATTGTATTGATCAATCTCTAAAATATGTTCATATTCTTTTAATGCCTCATTATACAGCTTTTTTTGTATATACAAAAGCGCTAAACTGTTGCGCGCATCTACAGAAAGAGGATCATACCTAACGGATAGTTTATACTCGCTAAAGGCTCGTTCGATATCACCCTGTTTTTCATATACTTCGGCTAAATTATAATGATATATTGAAACATCTTTTTCCAGAGTAATCGCTTTTGTTAAATATTCTAAAGCTAAATCATTGTTGCCTTCAAGAAAATACATATATCCCAAATTACCGTAAGCATTTGCCAGGTTTGGATCAAATTTAAGTGCAATATACATATTATCAAATGCCTCTTTCTTCATGCCCTTTCGATAATAGAGCACACCCAAATTGCTGTAGATATCAGAATCATTCGGAAGAAGACGGGAAGCTTCCTGATATTCAAGAAACGCATCATCATACATTCTTTCCCGATGATATGCGTTTGCTAAATTAAGATGCGCCCGCGAACCATTAGGTGATGCCTCAACAGTTTTTGACCATAAAGAAATAGAATCTTTCCAGACTCTGTTACGCATAATAGTAGCAAACGAATATGAACTGATTATAATGATTAACATAACAGGCCCGATTTTTTTTATTCTCATCAGCATCATACCTACAAGCACACAGAACCCGACTGAAGGGATATACAACCTTTGCTCTGCAATCGGCCGTGCAATTATAAAAAATATATTAGAAACAGGCGCTAATGTTATCCCTATCCAGGCAAGCATAAAAAATCCTATTCGAGAACGGCGGAACAACATAACTGCCAGGATTCCGGCAATGATAAGCATGAATATTGAACCTAAAACCGTCGGCTCGAATAATGATAAAGGTTTTAATAACCTCCGGTCAGCATTAAAATGAAATGGAAATACCAGAAGCATAAGATAATAGGCAAGAGTTTTTACGACAACCAGCGTATGTGTAAAGAGACTCAATACCGGTTTGGCAAATTCCACCATACTGCCTGCTTTAATAATAAAAAATTTAAAATAAATATACCCAATACATACTATCCAGAACGGAATGGTACATGCCAAGCCTTTTTTAAACTCAGATGTGGAAAAGAATAATATCAGATACACCAGCAATACTGCCGGCAGCGTTATTCCCATCTCCTTAGACATCAACGTCAGGACATAACAGCAAATCGAACCCAGCAGCAACAGTATCTGTGTGCCGTTGACTTTCGACTTGATACTTGATACTTGATACTTGATACTTGATACCTTTTGTTGAATAGTTCTCGTGAGGTTATTACTTTTAATAAACAATATGACCCCGAGCAGATAAAAGATTAACGTAATAAGATCCGTCCTGTTCTTTATCCAGGTAATTGACTCAACATGCATCGGATGTGCGGCAAACAACAAACTGCTGAACAGCGCAATTTTAATATCTTTAAAAAGCATGAATACCAATGCATACACTAACATAACATTGAAGATATGCAGCAACAAGTTTGTCAGATGATATCCAATATGATTAAATTTCCATATCGCATAATCAATCGCAAAAGAAACTGTCCTCAGCGGGAGATACCGTGTACCCTGTGCTGATCCATAATCATTCCAGTATTCCGCCGTAAAATAAACAAGAGGGTTGCCCAGATTGGTTACATATTTATTATCAACAATGACATGCTGGTCATCCCACACAAATTTATTCCCAAACGTATTAATAAAAAGAATAATGCATAATATTATTAATAAAATTAAATTCGCCCTATGCCTTGTCACGATATCATCTCCTTTTGATCTTCTGTTGACCTTCACTCTGTGCCGGCGGATGCTTCTGCTCCTTGATCACTGGTTTTTCTTCCCTCCCAAAATCATAATTATCAAACACGCCGCCCTTCATCATCATTTTCATTGATTTCTCCATATCCCCCATTTTAAAATATACGGCGCCTATATTTTTATATGCCTGTTTAAACTGAGGATTTATCAGAACTGCTTCTTCATATACTTCAAGTGCTTCCGGATACATTTCTTTGACAAAATATGCACTGCCTAAATTATTATATGCTCTTACATTCCGTGGATTTAAACGTACCGCTTTTGTCCATAATACGACCGGATCCCTCCAGTCCTG
>JBDRMW010000146.1:0-11510 GCA_043811735.1 bacterium | reverse complement strand
TGCGCGGCCTGGTGCTGGATTATTGTATGTTAAGAGAAGATGTGAAGTTTGGAACAACAAACATGGGGAATACAAGGGGTTTACGAACTGATATTGAAATTTGTAAGCGTATATTTCATCAATACTTGACTAATGAAGAGACACGTAATTCAACGCCTGAATACCGCGCGTTGATACGGGCACATCCGCATTATTTCTGGAAAAGGTTTTATCAGGCGGTATTTATTCCTTCTGAGATCATTGAAGTGTCTGGAGATAGAAAAGGAGTTGATAGAGAAAGAATCAATCCATTTTTTAAAGCGGTAGCTGAAATTGGAAGGATTGAAATTGCTGATGATTTGACTCAATTTGAAGATAAATTCACTGGAATTCGATCAAAACCGCGAGAGACACAGTCAGTTATTGATCAATTGAAAAGAGAAGGCAAGGCACGGTTTTCTCAATTGCGGGAAGCTGATAAAGAAAAAATTAAAAATGCTATATTAAGAGATATGCGTGTTAGAAAGAATGATTACCATGCATTTGAAGAAGCTCAGTTTGCATCTGTTTTTGCAGTAAATATGGTTGATTCTGAAGCTTTGAGATTAAAAGCAAAAGAAATTGTTGTTGCAAGTAATCCTAACCAGATTATTTCAGAAGCATTAGTTCCTGCATTTGAAGATGCATTGTATAATTTAATGGAGGCTTTCAGATATGTTCGCAATGGATGGATCTTTGGTGAGAGGGAAGATTTGAAAGATGATAAAGATATTTTTAAGTATGTATTCAATCAATTTTTAGCTAAGTCAGGCGGCGTATGCTGGTATTATAAGACACGAGAACTTGTTAGAAAACATCCACATTATTTTTGGACCGTATTTTATCAGGCTGAGTTTGTGCCGCAGGAAATTCTTGTTGAAAAAGATGGCAGACGTGAAAGAAGAAAAAAACCAATGTATATGCCTGTCAGCAATCCTGTGTATAACGCTGTTTCAGATCTGGCGCAATTAGTAATTGTTCATCGTTTTAATCAAGTCAGAGATCAATATTTTATATATAAGGGGCTGGATGATGAAGGAAATAAAATATTAGAATATTATCATATAAAAACCGGTGTTTTCTTAAGTCAGTTTTTCGAAGATCAACATGTTTTCAATTATCTGAGATTATCAAAGACTCGGCGGATTACTTTAAGAGATAAAATAAGCAAAGATAATAGATTAACCGAAAACCAGAAGAAAGAATTTGATGCTGCATGCCTTCGTATTCCTGATGCAACACTTAAAAAAATGAAAATGACAGCGTATGAAGACGAAACACATGTTTTCAGAATTAAGTTTTCAGACGGAAGACCGCTGGCTCTGAGTAATTGAATTTTGATTTTTAAGATTTTACAAAAATTTTACAAAAACTTAACGTAAACTTAATATTAAATTTATATACTATTGATATGAGATGTTATGCTGATAGGTTGAAAAGGCTATTGGCAATAACGTTAACCATATTCATTGTTATTGCACCAGTGCCTTGCTACTCAGATAATAATGCTTTTCTTGCCCCGCCCGGGGCAGGCATTACTGCTGATTCATTACAAGCCCATCCTTATTTAAGCCGGACTGTTTCCAAAAGAGTTAAACTACGATCTGTTAAAAGAACAGGCGCTGTAATAGTGCCTGGTAAATCAGATGGATTTATGGGTATTAAATTTGTATTGAATGCAGGATTATTGGTGAAAGACGGCATACGTGCTTTAGCTGCTCGGCTTACTACTAGAATTGTGGATTATGGATTGCATCTTCGCAGATCTAATATTGGATTAGTTGTTCATAGAAATCTTAATAGTAAAAAAAGTGATGGCAGGGTATCTACACCCACAGGAATGCCGGTAACAATGATTGGTGAAATTGATTTGATTGATTTAAACATGCTTGATCCTGATGACATGAATCTTACCCAAGATAAGTCTAAATCGATTTATTTAGAAGCACATGAAAGATACATGAATGCGGTGAGTGCAGATGAAACCCTGTATTGGACAGCTCAAATGGAATGGGCTGATGGCCAGAGAATTATAGCTCTGGAAGATGCACGGATAGTTGAAAGGGATGGAATAATAAATATTTTCTTAACGGTGGTGAAGAAAAATGGAAGCTGGTATTCTGCTGTAACAACACACAATACTGAAAGTTTCATGCGTAATATAAAAAAGAAAATGGATAATCCTGATGATTCAATCGCCTGGAATTTTACTCCGCTTAAAAAACTGATTAATGATGGTCCTTGTGCTGATCAGAATATAAAAAATTTTGTGCCTTTTGGGAATCCTGCCAATGGAAAATGGTATGCTTTGTACCGTCCGGAAGATAAAAAAAATACAACCATACGATTGGCAGTATCTGAGACCGGTTTAGCCGGTGACTGGAAAGATGATGGTTTATATATGGAAATGGACAAAAAGAAGGATGAAAATGAAAAGGATGCCTGGATCGGTGTGTCTTCTTTTATTGCCGGGCCTCAAGAAGGGCCGTATGAGTTTATGCTTATGCATACGGCACGTGACGTGCAAAAATCAAAACTAAAAAATCCAAAAAATTATGATTTATGGCTTATTATTGCGGATAGAAAAAATCCTAAAAAGTTCGTTACGGTACCAATTATGAAAGCTGAATCTGGTCAGCCTTTTGAAAAAGAGGCTGGATGCTGGTATCCCGGGGCAATATACAGTTGTGGAGCGGTCTTAAAATCATTCAATATAGAAAACGGTGAATATGTATTTGATATCTACTACAGCGGGTCTGATACCGCTATATTGCTGGCAGAGGTTTCTCTCGGTATTCCTGATGATATCTTTTCATCAGAAACTATACCGTCTTCAGAGAAGTTTGCCGATGCTGTACGTAATGGAACTGTACATAGGAAGAAGAACAACAAAGCTTGTGACCGTAGTTCTTAAAAGGGTCAAGTCGAGACTTGACCCCGCATACCGACGAATTTGCTGGCATATACCAGACAACAAATTGTAAAATGTTCTCATTATGAAAGTAAGATTTCCTGCAGCCAATAAAGTTCAAGAGGGATCGGGTGAAAGGAAAAGGATATTTCTTTGAAAAATAACGATTTTAATGTCCTGGTTATCGGCGCTGGACCTGGGGGCACGGCAGCAGGGGTTAAATCGGCCCAATTAGGAGCACGGGTTGGGCTTATTGAGAAAAGCTTAGTTGGCGGAACCTGCCTTCATTGGGGTTGTATACCTACCAAAGCGCTTATTCAATCAGGGATTTTATATAAACAGGCACAGAAATTAAGACAGTTTGGTGTTCAGGTTGCTGAGGTAAAACTTGATTTTGAAACTATTCAAATGAGAAAAGATCGAATTATTAAACAGCTGCGGGCCGGGAATGAAAGAGTTATCAGTTCGTACGGCATAACAGTACTAAATGGACAAGCTTCTTTTAAGGATAAACATACACTCAATGTAGTTTCTTCAGATGGATCTCATAAAGAATATACTGCTGATCACTTCATTATCGCATCGGGATCTATATCAAAAAAATATCCACAGTTTAAAGATGAATCTGTATGTATAACAACTGATGAAGCTTTGAACTTTAAGAGTATCCCGTCATCGCTGGTTATTGTTGGTGCGGGCTCAGTGGGGCTTGAGTTTGCTTCTCTTTTTAGTATGCTGGGTGTGCAGGTGCACGTCGTTGAAATGCTTGAGCAAATCCTGCCTTCTCTGGATACGGAAGTTTCAGGAATTTTGATTAAAGAACTTCAGCGCCAGGGGATTAGCATGCATACCGCTTCTCAGATTTTTTCGGTTGAGAATAATAAAGTGAGAATTAAAAAACAAAATGGTGAAATATCTGAATTAGATGCTGAAAAAATAATCTGGGCTGCGGGACGAAAAGCATATATTGATAATCTTGAATTGTCAAACGCAGATATAACGTATAATGAAAAAGGTATTGTAGTTGATGCACATATGATGACATCTAATAAACAGGTCTATGCGGTTGGAGATGCGGCGGGAATCTGCCAGCTGGCGTACACCGCATCTGCTGAAGGTGTGGTTGCGGCAGGCCATGCATTAGGTGCCGAATCAACCATGGATTATAACGGTATTCCGTATGCACTCTATACTGAGCCTCAGACTGCCTGGGTTGGTGCGTGTGAAGGTGCTCATACCGGCAGATTCCCCTTGTTAGCTAGCAGTAAAGCAGCTATTTTAGGGAACCGGACAGGAATGATAAAACTTCACACTAATGCAGAAGGGATTGTGATGGGTGTCCATATGATTGGGCCGGGAGTAACTGAGCTTATTCCTATAGCAGCACATGCGGTAAAAAATAAGATGCATATCCGTGATTGGAAGAGACAACAGTTTACGCATCCGTCGCTTAATGAAACATTGTTTATGGCGGGAGAAGATTGTTATGAGAACATTGCCAGATTGGCTTAAGAAAAAACTGGTGTGCAATGATACCGCACAGGCCGTGCACGGGCTTCTCTCTTCCTGTGGTTTACATACGGTCTGCAGTTCAGCATTGTGTCCCAACAAAGGCGAATGTTTTGGCAGGGGGACGGCCGCCTTCCTTATTTTGGGTGATACCTGTACCAGGAAATGCGGATTTTGTGCGGTAAAAAAAGGTCTTCCTTCCCATATGCCTGACGAAAGTGATGTTCAGAAAATTATAAGTGCAGTGAAGGCAATGAAACTTTTATATGCAGTGATCACTTCCGTTACTCGTGATGATCTTGCTGATGGGGGAGCATCACATTTCTATGATGTTATTGCTGGATTAAAACGTACGTTTCCTTATATAAAGGTAGAAGTGCTGGTCCCTGATTTTAATGGTGATATGAATGCGCTTAAAGAAGTTGTTAATGCGTGTCCAGATGTGCTTAATCATAATTTAGAAACCGTAAGCTCATTATATCCAACGGTACGTATGGGAGCAGATTATACGCGGTCACTTAAAGTTTTACAAGCTGCAGACCAGTCCGGTGCATGTTTAACCAAATCAGGCATCATGCTTGGATTAGGGGAAAGTTTTGCAGAAGTTATTAACACGTTAGAAGATCTCCGCTCTGTTGGCTGCAGTATTCTTACTCTCGGCCAATATTTGCGGCCTTCAAAAAATCATCTTCCGGTAAAAAAATATATTTCTCCTCATGCGTTTGACCGGTATAAGCAGATTGCGCTCAACATGGGATTTAATGCGGTTGAATCAGGGCCGTTTGTGAGAAGTTCATATAAAGCAAAGGAGAGTTTTGAAAGGGTTATTCAATGAAAAAAACACCATTATCTCATGTGCATGAAAAATTAGGCGGCAGAATGGTTGAGTTCGGCGGATGGTGGATGCCGATTCAATATACCGGGATTATTGCTGAACACAATGCAGTTAGAACATCAGCCGGCATATTTGATCTGTCTCATATGGGCGAGTTTTTTATTCAAGGCCCGGATGCTGAAAAGTTTCTGCAGCGCCTGGTGACCAATGATGTCTCACGAATGGTTGATGGCAGAGTCATGTATACGCCCATGTGTAATGAACAAGGCGGTATCGTTGATGATATTTTAGTCTATCGGTTTTCTGATCAGAAATATATGCTGGTCGTCAATGCATCAAATATTGATAAAGATTTTAATTGGTTTAACGCATACAAAGGAAGACAAAATCTAGAGCTTACCAATCAAAGCGAAACATGTGTGCTCATCGCGGTTCAGGGGCCGAAATCAGTTTCTATTCTCCAGCCTTTAACTAAAACGGATTTATCAGCCATTAAATATTATTGGTTTGCCGAGTCTTTTTGCGGAGATATTCCGGTCCTGTTGTCACGAACCGGGTATACGGGAGAAGATGGATTTGAACTCTATGCTGCTGCATCCCAGGGAGAAAAACTCTGGGAACTCGTTATGAAATCTTCGAAATATAAAAATTTAGTCCCCGTTGGATTAGGAGCACGGGACTCGCTCAGGCTTGAGGCTTCTTTTTCTTTGTATGGTAATGAATTGGATGATGAAACCACTCCCCTGGAAGCAGGCTTGGGCTGGACCGTTAAATTAGAAAAAGGAGATTTTATCGGTAAAGAGCCTCTGCTTAAACAAAAATCAGGTGCATTTACTAAACAGTTGGTTTGCTTTGCGATGAAAGGCAGCGGTATTCCCCGGCATGGATATAAACTTTATTTGAATAATGCAGAACAAGGCCGTGTAACGAGCGGCACATTCTCTCCCACGTTTAAAAAAGGTATCGGCATGGGATATATATCCTGTGCTGAGGGAAAAGAAGGAGAAGAACTGCAGATTGATATACGAGGCACCAAGCAGCCGGGGATTATTGCAAAAAGGCCGTTTTATCGGAATTAATAGAAATAAAAATAAGCGTTAAATTATTTTTGCAATTAGAAAATTCTTTGATATAATATATAATTATTATTTGGTAAAATAATCTGAAAGGAATACTCACTCATGAAACTATTAGAAAATGTTAAGTATGCAAAAACGCATGAATGGTCACGCAGAGACGGATATGAAATCACCGTGGGGCTCTCTGATTTTGCCCAGCATGAGATTTCTGATATCGTACATATTGAACTGCCCGCCGCGGGGCAGCGTGTTGAAGCAGGAAAACCCTGCGCGGTGGTTGAATCAGTTAAAGCAGCGTTTGATATTTATGCGCCCCTTTCAGGCAGTATTGTAAAAATTAATCAAGATTTAGAAACAACTCCGGAACTTCCTAACCAGGATCCATATGGGAAAGGCTGGTTTTTTACGATCAAGCCTGATAATATAGAGGAACATGAATCATTGATGGATGCTGCAGTATACGAGAAATTTGCCGCTGAAGGAAAACATTAACATATGGATTTTATCCCGCATACCGAACAAGAAAAAAAACAGATGCTCGACATTATTGGCGTCAGCAGTCTTGATAACCTGTTTGACTGCATCCCCAAAGAACTGCGGATCAAAGATCTGCAGATCCCTGCAGGCATGTCTGAACCGGAGCTTATAAAATATTTTCGTGAACTTGCTTCACAAAATATCAATCCTCATGAATATGCGAATTATATCGGTGCAGGTGCATATGAACATTTTATTCCATCAGTGGTTAAAGATATTGTCTCGCGCAGCGAGTTTGCCACATCATATACTCCCTATCAGCCTGAGGCGAGCCAGGGTAATTTACAGGCTATGTATGAGTACCAGTCCATGATCGCCTCTCTTACCGGGATGCATGTATCAAATGCATCGTTATATGACGGCGCTACTGCATTGGCTGAGGCGGCATTATTGGCGCTTAATACAACGGGCAGAAAGCGCATTATTGTATCGAAAACGATTCATCCCGAGTATCGTGCGGTTCTCAAAACATTTTTGCAGGGTATGGCTGTTGAGATTATTGAGATCCCTTATTTTAATCAGGGGACGACTGATCTTCGGATTTTAGATGAGGTTGTGGGAGAAGGTGTTGCGGCGGTTATCGTTCAATCACCTAACTTTTTTGGTATGATTGAAAAACTGCAGGATGCCTCTGATATTGCCAAACGAAACGGGGCATTATCTATTGCAATTACCAATCCTATTTCATTGGGGATATTAGAGCCTCCCGGCCGTTACGGGGCAGATATCGTGGTAGGTGAAGGTCAAAGTTTGGGAAACCCCTTGTATTTCGGCGGCCCGTATCTTGGTTTTTTTGCTGCTTCAGAAAGGCTTATGCGGAAAATCCCGGGACGACTTTCCGGCAAAACAACTGATGTAAAAGGCAATCCCGGATTTGTGCTTACTCTCCAGACCAGAGAACAACATATCAGGAGAGAAAAAGCAACATCGAATATCTGTTCTAATCAAGCATTAAATGCGCTCACCGCAGCGGTTTATATGGCTTCCGTAGGCCCCGAGGGTTTGCGTGAAGTTGCTGAACAATGCATTCAGAAAACTATTTATTTACGGGAACGCATGGAAAAAATTCCCGGATTTAAAATTGTATTTCACGGGCCGATGTTCCATGAGTTTGTGATTCAATGTGATAAGGGCGCAGCTGCGCTTAATGAATTCCTTTTTAAAGAACGTATTATCGGCGGGTTTGAATTAAGCAGGTTTTATCCTGAACTGGAAAAATCACTGCTTTTTTGCGTAACTGAAACAAAAACACGCGCCAATCTAGATCATTTATTGTATCACGTAAAGGAATTTGCAAAATGAGTAAACTAATTTTTGAAAAATCTTATCCCGGAAGGCGAGCTTTTAAGTTCCCAAAACTTGATGTGCCGGCAAAGAACTTAGAAAATCACATTCCTGACAAATTATTCAGGCATACGCCTCCGGCGCTGCCTGAAATAAGCGAGCTGGATTTAGTACGGCATTACACCACACTTTCCCAAAAAAATATCTGTGTTGATTCGGCTTTTTATCCGTTAGGGAGCTGTACCATGAAATATAATCCTAAAATTAATGAACGGATTGCGGCATTTGAGGAGTTTGCCAGTCTCCATCCGTATGTTAATCCGGCGCATTGTCAGGGAATGCTTGCGCTTATGTACGAAACTGAAAAGTTGTTGTGTGAAATATGCGGCATGGCTGAGTTTACGCTTCAGCCGGCTGCCGGTGCACACGGCGAACTGACCGGACTCTTAATGATCCGTGCGTATCATAAGTTTATCGGGGGAGCGCGGACAAAAATCCTGGTCCCTGATTCAGCTCATGGCACCAATCCCGCGTCTGCGGCAGCTGCGGGTTTTCAGACAGTCGAAATAAAATCGGATTCACGGGGAATGGTAGATGTTGATGAGCTTCGGCTCATTATTGACTCTGAGACAGCCGCGTTGATGCTTACCTGCCCGAACACACTGGGCATTTTTGAGAAAGATATACTACAGATAGCTGATATCGTGCATAAAAAAGGCGGATTGCTCTATTGTGACGGTGCTAATCTTAATGCGCTGATGGGTATTGCCCGGCCGGGTGATATGGGATTTGACGTGATCCATGTTAATCTCCATAAAAGTTTTTCAACACCGCACGGCGGCGGCGGGCCCGGATCAGGGCCGGTGGGGGTATGCGAAAAATTAAAAAGATTTCTTCCCTTGCCGAAAATTGAAAAAAAAGAAGACCGTTATATTTTTTCAGATGATCTGCCGTTAACGATCGGGAAGGTGCGCTCATTTTATGGGAATATCGGGGTGGTGGTGCGTGCATTGGCGTATATCCGTGCACTGGGCAAAGAAGGTTTAAAGAATGTAAGCCGGTATGCGGTATTGAATGCGAATTATCTGCTTAAGCTTTTGCAGGAAAAATTCGATATCCCGTTTTATGAATCAGTAATGCATGAGTTTGTAGTATCAGCACGGAGACACAAGATGCGCGGCGTTAAAGCAGTTGATATAGCTAAGGCACTGCTTGATAAAGGATTCCATCCGCCGACCGTATATTTCCCGCTCATTGTTGAAGAAGCATTGATGATAGAACCAACCGAAACAGAGTCCAAACAGACGATTGATGCATTTGCGCAGGCTCTTCTTGAAATTGATCAAGAATCAATCGCTGAAAGAGAAAAGCTTATTAATGCGCCTCAAAAGCAGGTTGTCTGCCGTCTGGATGAGGTTGCAGCCGCACGCAAACCCGATCTTGCCTGGAAATCTGTTGAAGATCAAAAAAATAATAAGACAGATCATTCAGATCATAATAATTAAGCAGCAACCACTCCCTCCCTCTCCTTCGAAGGGAGATGGTGCAGGGTGAAGGTAATAAAAGCAGCAATTTGGACAGCAATGAAATAACAAATATATGAAAAATTCAGCTCTGCAGGCTATACAGCTCCTTATTGACGATCCGGGCGAAGCGCAGGATAATATGGATCGGGATGAACAATTGCTCCTGCAGTGCGATCCGGTTATCAGGTTTTACTCGTGGAAAGAAAAATCTTTTTCCATCGGTTATTTTCAGTCAATCGTTGAGGTCAGGAAATGTCTGCCCCGCGATGAAAAACTCTGCCCGATTGTTAAGCGGATAACCGGCGGCGGCGCGGTAAAACACGGCAATGATCTGACATTTTCCATTGTGCTTCCTGATCCGGCGCAGCGGGGATTCGGGGATGTCCGGCAGTCATATTATATTATTAATGATATGATCGCATCAGTTATTAAGGAATTAGATGAAAAAAAAGAGATTGAGTTTTATCAGGATGATTTTAAACCCATATTCGGTGAGCGGAAAAATTATTTCTGTTTTGACAAACCAACCAGGTTTGATCTGATGTATCAGGGACAAAAAATCGGCGGCGGCGCCCAGCGCCGGCCTAAAGGAAAATTCCTGCATCAGGGCAGCCTTAAAATACATATGAAGATGGGTATTAAATTACAGTTCATCCAGTTATTCCACCAAAAATTCATCTCATTGACTGCTGAGGTCTAATCCTCATACTCTTCTCATATGCGTTATGGTGAGCGGCCAAGAAATTTTTGTACTGCCCGATGATCAAGGTCACCGCGTCTTATAGCTTTATCTCTTCTCTGCTCATCCTTTGTCCTTTTACGCTTTTTATTCGGTTTTCCATCAGTGTACGGCGGTTCGTCTCCTGATAGCTGTTTTTGAGTATTGCTAGGGGGAAACATCGTCACAGTTATAAATGGCGGTCTATCTGGTTTGGAATCATCAATATTATTAACATAAATAAATAAAGATTTAACATTTTCTGCTATTGCTGCAAGAGTTTCATCCTTTGTTTCAGGGGTGCCATATTCATATATAAGTTCTTCATCGATCTCATGCCAATTCAAAAATACGCGGACCGGGCCAAAATAAAGATTTAACCCGGTATTATTTGATGATACACTGTTTGGGAATACTCTTACTTTTAAAGACAGGGGATCAATTTCATTATACGTTTCATGAGCATCTGCCAAATCCTTAAATGCTTTTCGATATTCCTGTGCATATCCTTTTTTAATTGAAAAATTCGGTTCTTTTGCTCTTCCGTTTCGTTTGAAATAATCTATAAATACAGCAGGGAGCAGACGGTCAGAGCGCTGAATATCATCTTCTATAGAATGCATTAGTATTCGTGGAATTTCAGTATATGGAACAAAGCCGCTTATTTCCGTGCCAGATATTCCTGTGCCGGATATCTCGGTGCCAGGATCAGGCAGAGTGGCTATTACCCTTAATCCAATAAATCTGCCTGAATCCTTGGCATATTCTATTTCAGTGACCCTGACATTATATACGGTTTTTCTCACTGACTCATCATTTCGGCCGGCTTCAATCAGCGCATCAAGTTTTTTAAGCGCTTCTTCTTGGTGCGGTCTGGATACTCTAAATTTACCGTGGTACCCTTCATCGGCAAGAATTTTTTTCTGCCATCTGCCGCTGAGCGGCATCAGGGTTATATTATATCTGCCGATATTGAACGTATTCCATCCATTGCGTTCAGAAAAGGTTCTTTCAAAGCGGATAGGCTCTCCCTGACTGATAACCATTGGATTATCAATGCCGGGCAGATAGATTACGCAACCTTTTGCTGCAT
>JBDRMW010000145.1:0-3126 GCA_043811735.1 bacterium | reverse complement strand
AACTTCTGCATACTATATATATTAATCCGATCAATCCCATAGACGGCAGATGTTTTATCTGCAGGTGTGCCCCAGCAATAACAAAGAAAAGTATATAAATTGGGGTAATTAAAAAAGTGATTGCATTAATTATTTTCCTGTTTTCTGATATATACGTTGATGCAAGAACCATCCCAAAAATTAAATTTGAAAGAATAAGAGAAAAATGGAAGTATTTTGAAATGCCGGTACACATAAAAATAAAAGCGAGTGCAAAGGGAAGTACATCTTCTTTTTTTGATATCTTCGTTAACAAAAATCCGCAGACAATGCCGCTTATGCCTCCCAGCGCAAGTGCACCGCAGATTTCAATTACCGGCCCTTTGATAATATGCATAAAAGAAATATGTCCCCCCACCAATGAAACTTTTGCAAAAGCTATGGCAAAGGCATAAATCATGATCGCCAGACCGTCATCCAGCCCGACGACTGTATATAAACTCGTGGTCAGCGGCCCTTTTGCTTTATTTTCCTGCAGTACAATAGCAGTTCCGGCAGGCGCACTGGCAGGTGCCATAGCCCCAAAAATAAGTGCCAGAGAGATTTTTTTAGTTAACAGATATACCCCCAGCGCAACCAGGATAAAAGCACCGATTGATTCAGAAAAAATAATAGTGATTATTCCCTTGCCCATCTTGCGTATCGTGCTTACGGGCATTTCGTTGCCGATAATGTATGCAATTAATGAAAGGGCGAGGTCATTAAAAACGCCGAAACTATCAAGAGTTTGTAAATTAAAGAGTTTGCAAAACGAAGGGCCGATAAAAACACCTGCCACGAGAAAGCCGACCACTGAAGGAAATTTTAATTTGGAAGATAGTTTTCCTCCAATAAACCCGCATAAGAGGATAACCCCTACCAAAAATAATACATCCAAGCTTTTCATGAGATTCTACTTATGATTCAAATTCAGCAAAAGCAGTTATAATCTCTTCAGGTTTTTTTGCTTCGAGCAATTTGTCTTTCACCGCATCTTTCTTAAGCAGTCTGGTCAAATGAGCAAGTATCTTTAAATACTGGTTGATTCCATCTTTTTGAGGAGTTCCCATAAGAAATATAAGCTGTACCGGCCGTGAATCCAATGCATTAAAATCAATTCCATCCTGTAATCTTCCTATTGCAATAATAAATTTATTAACCGCATCGGTACGTGCATGCGGTATTGCCACACTTTTCCCTATCCCGGTTGAGCTTAAATTTTCACGTTCAAACACTGCCTGCATAAATTTTTTATAGTCGGATATTTCAGATGCGTCTTTCAACGTTAATGATAATTTTTGTATTGCTTCTTGCTTATCTGAAGCACAAAAATTCAACAAAATCCTGTTCTTGTCTACATAATCAGTTACTTTCATAGATTACGACTCCTTGTGGTATATTTTTTTTGTATTCTCCCGATTACGAAGGGATAACCATTCTTTCCTGTTTAAGCAAAATCGTGGTTACCTCTTCTTTATTGCGTACGTCCATTAATTGAGCAATGATTCCGGGTGTTTTTAAAAGTTTTGAAATTTTTGCTATTAATCTCAAATGCACTTCTATATTTGGCGCACAGGCCATAAAAAAAAGGCGCACAGGCTTCTTGTCCGGTGCATCAAACTCAACCCCTTTTTCTGACCTGCAGAACATGATATTCGGCTTTACAAATAAATTTGTGCCCGGATTCCTCGGGTGCGGGATTGCCACTCCGCTTCCGATCGCAGTGCTGAGCATTTTTTCTCTTTCCCGCAATTGAACAAAGAGCGCATCTGTGCGCGGGGTAATCCCTTGATCACCGGCATGTTCGGCTATTTCCCGCAGCACATCAATCGTATGTACCGCATGCAGATTCAGCACCATTAATCCCGGTTCTATTAAGCGTGATAACGGAATAATATGATGTGCGGTTTTGATAAGTTCATCCAACTCATTATTAGATGAATGCATCAATTGATCTTGAAGTTGATTATCAATTGAGGATAATTGAAATCGCCATTGATTGCCTATCTTAATGCCGGGCAGATCGCCATTTTGAGCCATTTTAAGAATAGTTTTTTCATTCAATTGAATATACCGGGCTAATTCTTTGGTCGTCATTATTTTATTTTGTTCCATATTTTATCCCTGTTTATATTTCCTTATTATTGCTTAATTTAACTTATTTTTCCCTATTTTAACTTATTATATATTATCACTCAAGTGATTTTTGAAATTATTAAGTGTCCTATCCCTCCAAATGTCAAGCTTTTCAATAGCGTCCCCTTTATGTCCTTTATGTGTTCTGAGCCGAATGACTCTCAAACTGTTACATTAACATTCCCGAATATAGCACATTAAAAGTAATAAAATATTTTGTTTTATCATTGAGCCCGCAGATACCGACTTTATACGTGTTTTTGGTTGTTCTTCCTTTTGACTTTCTAAAGATGATAATACAAAAGAACAATAAGTAATACAATAATGAATTTGTTAATTATTGAAAATGAAAATGAGAAGTTACAAATGAAAGAATACGTTAGATGATAAAAATGATAATAGTTAAATTGATGAATAATTGATGATAAATGATGATTGAAGATGAAACCGAAACAGTGACGCGTCCCACGTTGGTTATAGATTATGCAAAAAAAGGTGGGGTTTTTCGTGAGGATGCTGAAGTTACTCGCCGCTTCGCGGCGAATGTGTGGCGCGGCTGTGTGCGCTGGTTGAAGTTTTACCTCATCGCCGCGCATCCTTGTGTGTACAGAAAGGTGCTAAGTCCTAGGAGGTGAAAGTCCTCTCCTGACAAAACTGGGAAATCAGGTAGCATCCATGACAGGGTTCAGGAGTGATCCTAACCTTGAAGCTCATGGAGAAATGAGTACTAAGGGTACTTGCAAAGATGTGAGTGATAACATACGTGAACGTAGAAATAGCCTCGTAAGCGCCAAAACCAATGGCTGAGCTGATGAGGGTGCAGTGAAAGCAACATCTCTTATACATTACCCGGAGAGTATAAGAGACATTGGCGGGGTTGTAGCGATCATGCGCATCGAAAGGACTAAGTGCAACTGTAGAGATCTGTCCTGTCCTGGAAAAGAAAATTCCAGAGCTGATTGATTCTATAAC
>JBDRMW010000144.1:0-2826 GCA_043811735.1 bacterium | reverse complement strand
GAGGGAACCGTAATTACAGGATATGATTTTGATAAAACATATGATGACATTGAAGGCGGTCAATACCGCATTCAGTTTTCTTCCGGGCCGGGTACGAAAGAAGTGACGATTGTTGCTGAAGGAAGAGATTCGGGTGCCAATGAAGTTAGAGCTTTACAAGTGGTATTTAAAAACCAGACGATTAACGGAGCTGTCATAACGGGAGGTGTGCTTTCCTGGTCAAATAAATTTGAAGTGCATTGGGGACCCGTAATGGCAAATGGTAATATCGATATTGATAGTAATGCATCGCAAGAATATTCCCCGAGAAAATTTTCACAGCAGGTGGTATCTTGTGCAAATAAGGGCAATGAACGGGATACAAATGGCTTAAATCCTCCGAATACTGATAATGCTGAATGGTGGTCTGATTATGATGTGCCTGATCTGCCCGTATTAGATTTTGCAGCACTTCGTGCATCTGCACAGGCTACGAATACCCTTAATGTATATGGATGTAATTGGAAATCAGGTTCTGGGAAAAAAGCAGTTTCTCATAACGATGCACCATGGTCAATAGTCGGTAAAAATGTGTATTCCTGCTGCTCCAAAACTTCTAAAACACATACAGACCATTTTCAGGATACCGACCGGCACCCTGATTCAAAGAAAAATTATATATGGTATTGGGATAATGATGTTATTTTAACCTGGAGTACTGACAGTTTATCAAATCGTGGTTCAGGAATATATGGTCATATTATAGTCAGAGGGAATTGTATTTTGGATACCAAAGATGATTATCAATATACATGTAATGTACCTTCAGAAGCCTGGCGCGAGTATACTAAAATTACAAAAACTACCGGTGATACTGCCGCATGTAATGAATACCCTGCTGATGATGGATATCAAAAAAATAGAACCACATTTAATTTGGGAAATGAAACGTGGAAAGCACCGGGTTCGCCGTCTGCGGCGAATACCGATGTCGGCATTAGGGGATTTATGTATGTTGGGGGAAATCTTGATCTCAAGTATGTTTCTGATATCAACGGTGCGGTATGGGTGGTTGGGAATGTAACGAAAAGTGCGAGCGGATTTGATTCTGCTGTAATTTATTTTGATGAAAATTTAGAAAATATACCTACCTTAAATGTAGTATTAAGACGTCAAACCTGGCAGGAGATTTCACCTGATACAACTGCCTGGCCTTAAATAAAAACATACCTTGTTATTCCCTGACATTATATGTGTGTGTAAATAATAAACAAGGAAACCCCACCCTGCTTTTTTATTTACACGTTCGTTCCTATTTAGTACAATCTGCTTTATAATTATCTAAATCTATGAAAAATAATTCGTCTTTGCCGCGCATAATAATTACGTGTTGCTTTTTTTTATCCGGATGTGCCGCACTTATCTATGAAATCTTATGGGTGCGGATCATGACGTTGTTCCTCGGCAGCAGCGGATGGGCTGTTTCTACGGTCGTTGCTTCGTTTATGGCCGGGCTTGCAGCGGGAAGTTTTTTCGGCGGGAAAGCATCGGATTATTATTCAAAAAGAAATCTGCTCAAAATCTATATATTTCTTGAAATAGGCATTGCCGTATCTGCTTTTTTTTCAAAATCAATTATTCAAATCGTTCAGCACATAGCATTGCAGATGCATATACTTACCCTGCCTTTCTCTCTGCAGATTCTTATCTTCTTTATGTTAGGATTTTGCCTGCTCCTTATCCCTACGATGTTGATGGGCGCCACCTTACCGGTGCTTGCCCGTTGGTTTATTAATTCTCATGAAGATACCGGCAGTAAGCTCGGCATGCTCTATGCGGTCAATACACTGGGTGCTTTGACTGGTGCGGGCATTACCGGATTTTATCTGCTCTACTATTGGGGGATAACAAAAAGTTTGTTTCTTGCGGCCGGTATAAATATCTGCTGTGCGGTTATTATTTTCTTGGTTTGGTTAACATATAACATTGATTCAGATCAAGGTAATATTGATACATCAGACCGGGCCACAAAAAAAGATTTTTCTTTTTTCTTAAAAAAAGAAATTTTGATCCCTGTTCTCATCTTGTTTTCATCAGGTATCGGGGCTATGATATGCCAGATTGTCTGGACCCGCGTAATGGTATTGGTTCTCGGCTCATCAACCTATGCATTTACCATTATTCTTTTTGTCTTTCTATTGGGCATCTCATTGGGAAGCGCGGTATGCGCGTATCTCTTGAAAAACTATGAACCATCCTGGATCGGTGTTGGATTTACCGCCGGGATCATTGCTGTTTTTATTATCATGAGCCTGCCCCTGTACAACAGGCTTCCGTATCTATTAATACGGTTGTATAACCTGGTCTTTCAGAATGTTGTTCCTCTGTCCTTAATTCATGTGTTCTTATGCATGATCGTTATGCTGCTTCCAACCTTAGGCATGGGTGCGCTTTTCCCCATAACCATAGCTGCAGCAATGCGAAAAAATTCATTGGTAGGCTTTCATGTTGGATCGTTTTCAATGGTTGCTATTGCAGGCAATATAGCCGGCTCTCTAATTGCAGGGTTTGTATTAATCCCCTTAATAGGAACTGAACAAAGTTTACTGCTTGCAATCGGTTTTTATACCGCAGCAAGTATTACCGGGTGGATGAAATCATCGTATGTACATAAATTTAAAATTGGTATCGTATTCCTGTTTATTATCAGTCTGGGCATCATTATGAGGCCGCGATGGAATATTCATATTCTCTCTTCAGGAGCTTTTTTATATGCGCCGAAGTATAAATTCATAACCGATTATAAGTCTTTTTTTAAGCTTGTCAACCAAAATGAAATACTGTATC
>JBDRMW010000143.1:0-3354 GCA_043811735.1 bacterium | reverse complement strand
CAGCTGTCAAAAATAAATCCTGATGAGGCATGAGATATTAAAACAATTCGTGTAAGATAGGGGCGATCTCTTTCCAAAATCGGCATTGGGAAATACATTGCATCAGCTTCCCAGGCAGTATCTGCTTTAAGATGCAGTTCTTTAATTTGGATAGTATCGTCTGTATTAATATGCAGTAAAGGGAGCGGTTCCGGCCGGTATATCGGATAAGGCTCCTAACCGCAATCGAATGTTTTTATTGTATTCAGTTTTGGTGTGAAAACTAAAACATGTTCTGGTTTTGGCATAAGGTCGATGCAGCCAGAAGCTGCTTGTGAATATACAAAATGGATAGCATGCAATGCTGTTGTCATAATTAATGCTTCAACCTCATTAAAATACCAGGGGAAATGTTTCGGAATAAAACTTCTGAATACAGGGTAACATGCGGGCTTGTTTGGTTTTATGTTAAGATTTTTGAGGATCTTTTTATCTTCTTTATCAAGTTCATTTGCCAGAACAAATTCAAGCTTAAGACAGTTTTGTATGCTTAAAAAATCATCGGCCAAATCTTCGGCATCGCTGTTTTTTATTTTTTGGTAAACATCAAAACCTTCAGCACCGCGATAGGCACACAGTCCGAAGACTTGTCCAAGATTGCCGAGTATGCAGCAATAAACAACTTCCGACGTATTTAAATCCCGCACACCGAATAAATACCTGTCGTCAAAAATTGTCCACGGCCGCTGATGAAAGAATATGTCTGCAGCTGAAAATAAAGATTTAAGTATAGGTATCGGCACATTGGGAATTTTCATGCAAAAATACTTATTCTGCTGTGTATGAAGTTTCCTGCTTGGTAATTGTTTTAATAATGATATATAAAATACATTCTTACCGTCAAGTTAATTATGGCGGAATATTTTTCCAATGAATTTATATTGTTTAGTAAATCTGATTGTTCGATTCTGTGAGAAGCCCGGTCTTTTACGGGCTTCTATCGGCTTCGGTTGTTGTGCCGGGATTAATTCTTGCTTGTGGTGCCTGTCCAAAAGCTGTCGGATGATTTATAGTTTTGCCTTTAGCTTGCAGTTCTAATCCTTCTTCTATTGAAAAAATTGGTTCGAGTCTTCTCGTTATAGTTTGCCCAATATCTGTTTGGATTTTAACATGTTCTACATCTGTTAAAACAGCCGGGAATATCATACCTGAAAGCTGTCTTTCATATTCCCTTAATTCAGCGTAATTTCTAATACTTTTTAATTCATCAACAATTGTATCTGATAAACCAGAACATGGGATAAAACCCGGTATAACGTTATGTTCATTAAACCTGAAAAGAACATCAACACCCTCAATACTATTAAGATGTATCCTGAATTTTTGAAAAACTATTTCAAACAATTCTTTTGATTCATTTTTCTGCTCTTTAATCCGTCCTAGTTCAGGTAAAATCCGGCCAAGCTTATATTGAGGAGTATCTTCTTCTTTAAAGCTTACTGCCGGATTATTATCATTATTACGGTCACACACAACAACAAATACCTGTCTTTTTCCAAATTTTTCTTTTATACTTGCTTCAGTTGCATCTATTCGATCATGAAAAATAGTTAAACCGCCCAAATTTCCAAAAGGCGGTATAAAAAACTCTGCCCCTCGAGCAGCATCATCCTGCACTTGCGCGACTAATCTTGTTATTCTCTTTTTTTTCCCATCAATATTTTCTGTTTCAATACGTGCTATTGATATAGTAAATGGACGAGCTTCAGCCGTTTGCAGAGCTTCCTGAAATATTCTTCTCTTAAATCTTGGATCATCACTTGTGGAATACTGAAAAGGCAGAGAAATTATATCATGTCTTTTTAAAGTTTTGAATGCATCTGCAACTTGAACTAATATTTTTCTGGCTTTCTTATTATTATTTTCATCTAATAACCAGCGATTTTTTTTCCCGACCCATTTGACTCCCTTTCTATCTGAACTTATTTTGTACCAGCACCCTGTAAGTTCATCGTTATCATGTAAAACCCATTCAATAAAACTTTTAGCCTGTTCATCAGTAACAGTTATTTTTCCATTACTTTTATCCTCAACCTGTTTTACAATATCTGTAAATGAAATAAATCCCGCTTGATAATATGGAGATCGATACATTAATGCTCCTATCAGTACATTTAAAACCGCTTCCTTTTGTCTTTTTGTTAAATTTATGTCTGCTCCTTCTGCAGACGCATCAGGAGGTTCAAAACCATCAGAGCCGACATTTAATCCGGGTTCCTGCGCAGATGCTCCGGAAGTTCTAATGCCTAATATCTGTTGCCGCAGAAAATTAAGCAGAATTTTTACATTTTTTCTATCAGGATCTTCCTTCGCATTATACACAGCAATAAAATCATCGCCCGGCACATGACTAAGCCCCCAGTATCTAACCTCAAGGTAAGCAGTAAATATTCTTTCTAAAAGTGTGATAAAAATATCTTCTGAAAATACATCAGCATCAGCAAGGAAGCTAAGCCTATTATGAATCCGACTAATATATATTTTTTCAGGTTTCTCGCCGGTTTCTGGTTCGATCTCTTCAATTAATGTCTCAATCATTTGTTTTTCAAAAACATTAAGAGGTACTTTATTATCTTTTGTTTCAGGGGCTTCAGGCAGTGTTTCAAATAAATACCATCTTAAGGCAATGGCATTACATTTTCGCATTTTCGGCAATCGAGAGAAATATACATACTCTTCATCAGCATACACATCCGCATTAAACTTATCAGCACACCATTCTTTGTATTCATCAATAATCCTTCCGATTTCTTTAGGATTCATGCTTGAATCCAGGGCGCTCATATCAAGCAATTCTTGTATGGACATTTTTACCGTCAGCTGATTAACACGGTTTAGAATATCAGTATCGTCAGGGAAATCTTTTTCTGTTAACGTAATATATGGAAGAAGGGTCGTTAGAATTTTTCTCTCATCATGATTTAATAATTTTTTTCTTTCTCCAAGATGGTCAGACTTTGAAACCATATACTCAGACAATTCAGCAAGAGTTCTTCTAATAATAAAGCCTATAGGCCTATTGCTGAATAATGAAATATCAGGCCAGCTTACTTCATTATCAGTGATTGAAAGATTTATAAATTCAGCTTGACATGCCCGCACCGCTTTATTAATTACAGCTTTAATTTCTTCTGCTTCAGGGGTATCAGGAGTAAGATTATTTTTTTGACAAATTCTCCCCAACTCTTCAAAAGATACGGAATAACCTGAAGACGTGCTTTGAATCCTTGATAATAATGCTTTTAAAATATTTTTTTCTCTTTCATAAAACAATGCTTTTTTTACTGCATACCCCGTTCTTTTTCTGCCTTCAAC
>JBDRMW010000142.1:0-11332 GCA_043811735.1 bacterium | reverse complement strand
CAGATGGATCCAGCGGAACCGGCCCGTACGACGATCTCTTCGTTTAAGACATACACCGTAGAGATACCTGTTATTGCTGAAGCAAAAGAACTCAGAAAAAATATCCGTTCGATGCAGACCTCAGAGTTAGTTGCAGAAATTAAGCGTTACCGCGCAGAACATATCCCCGTATCATATCTTCAGACTGAATATCATTTGCGGATAGCGGTATCTTTTGCCCCGTTCGCATTCTGCCTGATCGGATTGGTCTTAGGGATTAAACTTGAAAAAGGCGGTAAATCAATCGGCTTTGGATTAAGCTTAGTTATTATTTTTATATATTATTTAATCTTAGTCGGCGGGATTACCTTAAGTGAAAAAGGATTTTTTATCTCCTGGATTGACCTTTGGCTGTGCAATCTGGTTACATTACTCATCGGAGGAATTATATTATTTAATATTTTAAAAAAATAATATGCAGTTCCATGAAAATTATTAAACGTTATTTTATTGTTCAGTTTTTAAAACCGTTCCTTTTCGGGCTGGGCAGTTTTATCATTATTATGACGGTTTCTCAGCTGTTTGAATACCTGGATACGTTCACCGGCATGAAAGCCCGTCCCCTTGATATATTTCAATTTCTCAGCTTTCAAATTCCGCATTGGACAGTGCAGGTTCTTCCGGTTGCGATTCTTCTGGGTATTTTATTTTCACTTAATAAACTGGGGCAGAACGGCGAGCTCATTGCGATAAAAGCAAGCGGAATTCCTTTAAAAAAAGTTTTGTATCCGCTTCTCGTCTTAGGTACGGTTTTATCAGTTTTGATCATCTTACTCAATGAAACCATAATTCCGACATTTAACAAACATGCGAACAATATTTACCAGGTCAATATCAGGCGCCTGCCCAAACATGATATAACTCGATGGGAAAAAATCGTTCTTTCCGGTAAAGGCAATATCCGCATAACCGCTGAACAGCTTAACCTGCAGCGCGGATATTTAAAACGCGTCGTTGTTGATGAGTTTCAAGAGATCAATCTGGTTAAACAGATAGATGCGGTTGAAGCCTACTGGACCGGCACTATATGGGAGTTTACGGACGGTGCAGAACGTTATTTTTCAGCTGATCAGAAATCAATCACCAGGGAGATTGTTTTTAAAAAGAAGAAAATCGATATCTACAATACACCGAATGATCTTGCTCCGCAGCGTATTAAACCGGCCGAAATGAACTGCCGTGAACTGTTACGATATATCGCGCACTTGAAGAAAATCGGCATTCCCAATACATCTGAAAAAGTCCAGCTCCATTTAAAGATCGCATTCCCCTTTGCCAACCTGATTGTTATTCTTATCGGGATTCCGTTTGCATTATATTCGCAGAAAGGTTCAGGCAAACTGATGAGCTTTGGATTTGCATTAATCGTTGCATTTGCCTACTGGGGAGTCATATCAGTCGGCCAGTCTCTGGGAAACGGACGGATTTTACCTCCCATCATCGCGGCCTGGTTTGCAAATATTATTTTTGGGATTTTGGGGATTATCGCGTTCAGGAAAATAAAAACCTAGAAGCGCAGAAACGTAAAACTTAAAGCACAAAGCGAAAAATTAAGGAAAAAGGCATTTTCTTATGTATTTTGGTTTTTCATTTTGCGCTTTACGCTCTACGCTTTGCGCTTTACGCTTTTGCGCTTTGCGCTATTTTATGATGGCTAGTTTGCCGGTTTTGGTTTTATCATCATTTACCCTCAGCAGATAAAAATACACGCCTGAGGCAACATTGTCTCCCTCCCCGTTTTTTCCATCCCAGGAATACTCATACACCCAGCTGTTATCGCTTGATTTTGCAGAATCTATAGAAAACAATGCTTTCGGTAATGTGCGCACCCGTTCGCCGGCGAGCGTATATATGTTAAGTTCCATATCTGTATGCGGGCGTGAAAGCCGTATATGGAATGTGGTCTGACCGGTAGAAGAAGGATTAGGATAATTAATTAATTTTTTTATGCTCATGGAAGGTTCATAACTTATTGAGAGCGCAGACATGCTTCCTGATCCGGATGCCGCATTAAAGGTTAATGTTATACCGCTTTCAATCCCATTATACGCTCTTGAAAGAGGAGCACCAAAAATATTATAACCAGTCCCATAGGCATCTCCTGCATCGCCTAAATTTCTGCCGGAATCTGTTCCATCAGCTTCCTCAATATCAATCCCATAATGCGGAAAACCGCTGTTTACATCATTAGCAGTATTCCGTCTGGTTGAATCCTGAGCAATCGCATTATCAACATGATACACCAATATGCCGTCACCCGGAATGTATTTATCATATACTGCCCCGCTATTGCGGTATCTGTATTCGACCAGAAAAAATTCCTTTTCAGGATCATCAGCAATGGGAATAGTAATCTTATAAAAAGTTGATTTAGAAGTTTCTGACGGAAGAAGTGCTAAGTTTGAAACATCCCCGCTGATAACCTGCGGAGTCATGAATCCTAAATCAAGTTTACTCCAGGCATCCAGATGAGAGGGATTTGACCCTTGGGGAGAACCGATCCAAACACCGGCATCCATCAGCGTCCAATAGCCGAGGGTTGAATTCTGTGAGCCTGAATCATCAACATAATACAGATCCGGTAATCCTAACTGATGGCCGTATTCGTGGCAGATAACTCCCAACGGATCTGCACTGCCGTTTTCTTTTTCCGGAACAAATGTGGCACTGCTTATCGGGCATGAAATACCTAAATCAGATACATACGCAGACCAAATATCATCAGGGCTGTCTCCGGTTACGTCTGATTCCTGACCGGCACCTGCATGATAGATCATAAAATGAGCAAAGCCTGCCAGGGCATGGTCCGCTGCAACGGTAGTGGTATTAATAATATCTTCCACTAATGTATCATACTGATCGTAGGGGGTATCAGTCCCATATGAGCTCATCGCTTTACTCAATGAATATATTGATGTTACAGTATAACTGGCCGTTAGTTGTGCATACGAATTTTCCGTGTAATAATTTTTAAGCTTTTCCATAAATGCTTCTACAACCGACTGGGTCGTTCCTGATTCAAATTTTCCATTACCTGTTGTTCTGCTGGTTGAATCTAAGGCAAATTCAACACGTATAACCAGGATATTATAGGTCACCGGAAGCGTAAGCGTTTTGCCTTGTGCTAATGCGCGTGCACGTGCATAATCAAGATGTTTAATGGGTGAAATTCGGCTGGGCCGCACTTCAGTTTTGCCGGGTATCGGGGGACATTCCGGCAGTACATGGTGAAGACCAGTAAAACCATAAATACACAGAATGAGCAATATAAGGCGCATATAAAATTTCTGGGGTCAGATCTCTACAAAGACATTATGTCTATGTAGAGATCTGACCCCATATTTGGCGGCGAATTTATAATTTATTGTATATCCAGTTTTGCCTGTTTAATTATTTCCTGATTATTCCTGGCCTGTTCTCTGGCTCGTCCTTTGGAACCGCCGAAACGTAATGCAATGCTTACCATATGATTGCTTTGCGGACGCTGGCCGGCAAATCTGCCTAACTCATCAGTAAAAAATGCATAATCAATTTTAAGCGCAAGCAGACTTACTCCCAAACCAATGGTCGGATATCCCTGGTTTAAGCCGCCCCTGAACTGGAACAGGAACCAGGAATATTCAGCACCCAGATGAAGTTTTGCCCAGAATGTTTCTTCAGTTACTTTTTCTTCGGCACTTAATACATCGCGCACATCGGCAAGCAGGGTCAAACGGTCACCGCTGTCTAAATATTTTCCCGGGAAATAATAAAATCTCTGCGGCCTGAATGCAACACCGACATTAACTTCAGCAGGGATCGATGACACATACGATTGTTTTTCTGTTAAAGACACCGTACCGTCATTAGCGGTCTGCATCTCAGATACATAGCCGTATTTAATCTTATTACGCGTAATATCAGTTATGGTCAGGCCAAATGCCCATTTACGGTTAAGTTCATAGAGTGAAGCAATATCTAATTCCCAGCCGTCACCGAACTGCGGCAGGGGTTCATATGAATCCATCAGGGTAACATCAAATCTGCTTTCAACAATTGATGTCCGAAGAATTCTCTTGTAATTCGCGCCAACCGAGAGTTTGCCGGGAATCGTAAATGATCTGCCCGGAAAATACGGCACCGTCACATCATTCCAGCCTTTGGCAAGAGGAACAATAAAGACTACATCACCATAGGTTGCAATATCAAGAGAGGGGGTAACCATATCCATCCGAAGCCTGAATTGTGCATCAAATTTAGTATACAGCCCCACACCCCAGTTAAAAAGCCCCTGACCGCCGGATAGATAATTAACCTGCGGGCCGAGCACCAGACGGTTGCTTAATTTGGAGATATCATTGTTGATCTCTCGTATGAGCTCCGTCTGTTTGGCTGCAGTTAATTCATCGAATTTTTCCAGATTATCCTGCTCAGAGTCGATGAAATCATAAAACTCTAAGAAATCTTCACTGACCGTAATAGGAAACTCAAATGCAGTGAGCAATGAACCTTCACGCTGGGTAAGAGCTGCAGGATTGTAAAAAACAGCATTCTGATCATCGGCAAGCGCGGTAAACGCACCGCCCATCCCGAGCGGCCGTATTCCTCTGATAAAAACCGGCGGATCCTGAGGAACACCAAAGACCCATGGGCTACTCAGTCCGACTAAAACAATAATAGCTAGTAATTTTTTCATGGTTATCCCCCTTTAAAATGTTAACCCTTCTATATGAGCAATTGCTTCGGCAACTTCGGCTTTGAACGTAGTATTAATATCTGTTTTTAACTCACCAATAGCATCTCCCGTATCAACTTGATATGCCGCAAGTAATGCATCAAAATGCAGAACAATTTCATCAATGATTACATTATAAAAATCATTGAGAATAACAAGTGCTTTAGCCTGCTTAATGGCATCAAATTTATCATCATCATATGAAATGGTATAGTTACTCGCAATTGTTACCGGATCTTGAGGATCATTATCAACATCTCCATCACCATCTAAGTCAACGAGTCTGATGATTGAATTAAGAACAAGACAGACAATTAAATTAACACGAACATTCGAGTTATTTGCCGGAATAACCCCGTCAGTATTGCCCGCCGCAATTTGCCGTAAATATATAATTGCCTGCGCAGTGGCTGTCTGCAGGGCATCCCAATCCATATCGCTGGGTAAGAAATCACCGGTTGAATGTTTTGAAACACCTTGGGAGATGGCAAGCATTTGAGGAAGAACCGGGGATCCTACTTTGTCCTGATTGGTCATGATGTTTGAAATAATTGAGGCTACATCAAAACCCGCTGCACCCAGCCAGGCGGCTGAGGCACCGTAAAGCGCTTCGGAATTGTTTGGATCTTTATCCAAAATCTGTTCATAAAAATTAAGCGCCGCACCAAAATCTTTGTTTAAGAGCGCCACATCTGCATCAGCTGACAAACTCTCCACATCTGAACTAGAACCAGCCTTATGAAACGATTTGAACCAGTTTGAATCACCGCACCCTAAAGCAGTGAATGAAACAAATAAAATCAGAATAATTGCACGTTTCATTGTCCCCTCCTTTAATAGCGGGGACATTCCTCGAAGAGGTGTGTCCCCATTTAATAGCGGGGACATTCCTCGAAGAGGTGTGTCCCCATTTAATAGCGGGGACATTCCTCGAAGAGGTGTGTCCCCATTCCTTATAAGCCTACAAAATACAAACTAGCCGGTCAAGTTTTTTTTACTCTTTATGTTCCCTCCTGCCACGAAGCCAGATACTTCACCTGTTCCGAGGTAAGCCGGTCAATGAGTATACCCATGGCTTTGAGTTTAAGCCGGGCAATATCAGCATCAATATCTGCAGGAACATCATATACTTTTTTGCCTAATTTGTCCGCATTCTTATACATATATTCAGCACATAATGCCTGGTTTGCAAACGACATATCCATTACGGATGCCGGATGTCCTTCAGCAGCCGCCAGATTAATAAGCCTGCCGTCACCCAGCAGAAAAATCTTCCGGGAAGACGACATCGTATATTCTTCAACAAATGGACGCACGGTCCGGACTTTTTTTGCCAGGCTTTTAAGCGCTGGAATATCTATTTCAACATTAAAATGACCAGAGTTGCAGATAATTGCGCCATCCTTCATAAGTTTAAAATGCTCTTTTCTGATAACATGAATGTCGCCCGTAACCGTGACAAATATATCACCGATTTTTGAAGCTTGTGCAATCGGCATAACCCTGAAACCATCCATCACTGCTTCCAATGCACGCAATGGATCAACTTCAATAATAATAACATTCGCGCCATGTCCTTTGGCACGCATAGCGATTCCTTTGCCGCACCATCCGTAACCAACCACAACCAGATTTCTGCCGGCTATTAGAATATTGGTTGACCGTAAAATACCATCCAAGGTAGATTGCCCTGTACCGTACCGGTTATCGAAATAATGTTTAGTCATTGCATTGTTGACCGCAATTATTGGATAGCATAATGCCCGGTCTTTTTCCATTGCTTTAAGTCTGATGACGCCGGTTGTTGTTTCTTCGGTTCCTCCTATTATAGCAGAAAGAAGATGGCGCTCTTTTTGATGGATTATTGATACCAGATCAGCACCATCATCCATGGTTATATTCGGTTTCGGATCAAGAACCGACTGAATATGCTTGTAATATATTTTATTGTCTTCTCCCTTAATAGAAAAGGTGGGGATCCTGCTGTGTTTAACCAATGAGGCAGCAGTCTCATCCTGCGTGCTTAACGGGTTGGATGCACAGATATATACATCTGCCCCGCCTGCTTTAAGCGTTATGGCAAGATTTGCGGTCTCAGTAGTTACATGGAGACAACATGCCATACGCACACCCTGTAATGGTTTTTCTCTTAAAAACCGCTGTTTGATCTGCCGTAATACCGGCATCTCTCGTTCAGCCCATTCGATTTTTAATTTTCCCTTTTCAGCAAGTTTAATATCCTTTATATGATATTTCATCGAATATCCTTTCTGTATACATATATTTTTTCCCTTAGAAAATACTATTAAATTAACTTTCTTGATTCTCGTTTGAGGAGATTTGCCATATCAGTCTTTTCCCAGGTAAATTCATTATCTGTTCTGCCGAAATGACCGTATGCTGCCGTCTGCTGGTATATCGGACGGCGCAGTTTAAGAGAATCAATAATGCCTTTAGGCGTTAATTTAAATATTTTCCTGACAATTTTTGAAAGTTTTTGTTCATCAACCTTCCCCGTTCGATGAAGGTCAATATAGACCGAAACCGGCTCAGCCACACCAATCGCATATGCAAGCTGAACCGTGCATTTTTGCGCCAGTTTTGCCGCAATAATATTTTTGGCGATATACCGTGCCATATATGTTGCCGAGCGGTCAACCTTTGTAGGATCTTTCCCTGAAAAAGCACCGCCGCCATGCGGAGCCATGCCGCCATACGTATCTACAATAATCTTCCGTCCGGTCATGCCGGTATCAGACTGGGGCCCGCCGACAACAAACTTGCCCGTGGGATTAACAAAATATTTGGTGTTTTTATCGAGCAGTTTTTTACTGATAACCGGCCGGACAACTGCTTCGATTATTTCCCGGCGTGATTTATCAGTTATGCATTTTCCCGAAGAATCTAAAATATCTTCCGTATGCTGTGATGAAAGCACAATCGTATCTACCCGGCACGGCCTCCAATCGCGGTACTCAACGGTCACCTGAGATTTGCCGTCAGGCCCTAAATATGATAATATATTTTTTTTTCTGACCTCACTTAACCGCGCAACCAGCTTGTGTGCAAGCATAATGGGAAGCGGCATAAGCTCAGGCGTCTCATCGCACGCATATCCCACCATAAGTCCCTGATCTCCCGCACCGCCCGTATCAACGCCCTGGGAAATATCCGGCGACTGTCTGCCGATGGTATTAATTACCGCACAGGTTTCATAATTAAACCCGTATTTTTTATCGGTATACCCGATATTTTTGATTACATTCCGCGCAATGTCGCCTACTTCAATATAGGTTTTGGTCGTTATTTCTCCGCCCACCACAACCATTCCGATCGTTACAAATGTTTCACAGGCAACTCTTCCCATCGGATCCTTCGCAAGCACCGCATCAAGCATCGCATCAGAAACCTGATCGCATACTTTATCGGGATGCCCCTCGGTCACTGATTCTGATGTAAAAACAAAATCTCCATACGCCATAATACTACCTCCTTAATAGCGGGGACATTCCTCGAAGAGGTGTGTCCCCATTCCTTATTAGACATTCCTCGAAGAGGTGTGTCCCCATTTAATAGCCTAATAAGGAAGCAATCTATTAATAGTCCTGGCATCTGTTTTCTGAAGTATCTTCTTCTTAGCGAGTTTTCGAGAACGCTTCGTAGACATGCCGGTCAACAAATGTCGTGCCCCGGCCATTTTGTATTTAATCTTCCCGCTGGCTGTTTTCTTAAATCTTTTTTTAGCACCGCTGTGCGATTTTAACTTGGGCATTGATTTTTTTTCCTTTTCTGTTTTTTTTGTATTTGTTAAACATATACTTAAATTTATTTTTTAGGTGTTACCATAAAACTGATGCGGTTTCCCTGGCGCATAATGCGGTCTTCAATGTTTGCGGCCGGTTCCATTGCCAGTTTAACTTTCTCAACAATAACGTTTCCGAGTTCTCGGTGCGCGTTTTCTCTGCCGTAAAAGATAATGCTGATTTTTACCTGATCTTTCCGCTCAATAAACTCCTGAATATGACGTATTTTAACATCCAGATCATGCTGCCCGATACGCGGCCTGATCCGCACTTCTTTTACCTGGCTCATATGCTGTTTTTTCTTTGCTTCTTTTATTTTTTTATCTTTTAAATACCGGTACTTTGAATAATCCATTACTTTGCATACCGGCGGTACTGCTTTGGGTGAGATTTCTATCAAATCAACCCCGGCATCCTGTGCTTTTTGCATTGCTTCTTCTATCTTTACCACTCCTACAGCCGTACCGTCAGCATCAATCAATCGTACTTCCGGTACCCGTATTTCGTCATTAATCTTTACATCTCTGCGGACTCTGGCAACTCCCCTATTGGCAGTATTAAACCGTGTGATATGTTCCCCCTTTCGGCCTTAATTTGGCCAATAAAAAATGACAGCATACGAATGCTGCCATTGACGTTTATGCATTGATTTGGTTAATGCATACCTTTTCCCATGCAAGGTTAAGGTGAGCCATCAAAGGCTTCTTCATAAGAACTTGTTATATCAAAAAAACTATGTTATGTCAAGCCTCTTCGAATCACGTTTTTCTTCTAAATCAGCGATAAATTCATCAGTAGAAACTGAGCCTTTATCAATGCCGGAAACAGTCCTAACAGAGAGCTTACCTGCATCTACTTCCTTAGCCCCGATAATAAGCAAATACGGGATTTTCTGCAATGTTGCTTCACGAATTTTAAAACCTAATTTTTCATTGCGCATATCTTTCGATACCCGCAAACCATGTTCTTTAAATTTTTTCTCAACCGAAAGTGTATACGCATCTTGGTTTTCAGTGACCGGTAATAACACAGCCTGAACCGGTGCAAGCCATACCGGAAAGATTCCTTTATACTGCTCAATTAATACTCCAAAAAACCGTTCTAATGAACCCATCAATGCCCGGTGAATCATAATAACCCGTTCTTCTTTACCTTCCGAGTTTCTAAAATTAACATCAAACCGTTCAGGAATATTAAAATCAACCTGGATCGTTGAACACTGCCAGGCTCGTTTTAATGAATCCTTAATTTTAATATCTATTTTAGGCCCGTAAAAAACCCCTTCACCGGGATCAACCTGATAGCTTAAGTTAGCTTGTTCCAATGCGCCTTTAAGCGCGTTTTCAGCCTTCTCCCAGCCTGCTTCGTTTCCCACAAACTTCTCAGGCCGGGTAGAGAGCATCACCTCATACTCGGAAAACCCGTATGTTTTTAACACAGAAAGGGTTAACTCAATAACCTTAAGGATCTCAACTTCCAGCTGGTCCTGCCGGCAGAATACATGCGCATCATCCTGCGTAAATCCCCGCACCCGCAACAGCCCGTGCAATACCCCGCTTCGTTCATACCTGTATACCGTACCTAATTCAGCATATTTTACCGGCAGTTCCCTGTATGAATGCAGATTTGATTTATAAATTAAAATATGCCCGGGGCAGTTCATCGGTTTTAAAATATATTTTTGCTCATCAACCGTGATCGGGGAATACATATTTTCCTTATAAAATTCCAGATGCCCTGATGTTTTCCAAAGCTCTGCATTCGAAATATGCGGAATATTAATAAGATGGTAGCCTTGCTTCAAATGCTCTTCTTTCCAGTGAGTCTCAATAATATGCCTAATCAATCCGCCTTTAGGATGCCAGAACACCAGGCCTGATCCGGCTTTTTCCTGAATACTGTATAAATCCAATGATTTACCTAAGATGCGGTGATCCCTTTTTTTAGCTTCTTCCAGCCGGTTTAAATAATCAGCCAGCTCTTCAGCAGTCTCAAACACGGTGCCGTAAATTCTCTGCAGAGATTCCCGTTTCTCATCCCCCCGCCAGTAGGCACCGGCAATAGACAACAGTTTAAAATGTTTTATTTTAGAAGCAGATCCCACATGCGGCCCCCGGCAGAGATCAACAAAATCACCAAACGTATAAAAAGAAAGTTTATCATCAGGCAGGTCATTAATAAGTTCAGTCTTGTATTTTTCGTCCCTTACAAATGCAAGCGCATCCGCACGATTTTTAAAATCCTGTTTAAAACTGTCGCCTTTCTTTAAAATCTGCCGCATCTTCTTCTCAATGTTAGGCAGATCTTCCGGCTGAAAGGGTTTAGGCGGCTCAAAATCATAATAAAACCCATCCTCAATAGAAGGCCCGATCGCAAGCTTAGTCCCCGGAAAAAGCTCCAACACAGCACGCGCCATCAGATGCGCACAAGAATGCCGAAGTGTATCTAATGAGGTAACTTCTTTTTGTTTACTCATAATAAATAGGCTCAGTAAATCACCGCAATTTTAAAATGTATTTTACTAAAGAACAGCAAGAATTACAATAATTGAATTTCACCCAAGAACCGACATTAAATGTTCCTTATTCACCAATAAGGGAAATCCTTCATATTTTTACATTCTCGAATGGTATATCCCTAAATCCGACATTGAAAAATAGGCTATAGACGGCTTGGAGCAAGAAAAAATAATCACCCAATAGGTGATTATGAAGAAAAAGGAATAAAAAAACCCCGCTTTTTAGTATAATGTTTGTAACACCAAACAAAACAGAAA
>JBDRMW010000141.1:0-4199 GCA_043811735.1 bacterium | reverse complement strand
GGTATGGATTCATTATTATTTTAATAAGCATTTTCATTTTTGTTCCCTGAATAATTAACAACAATATGAAGTACGCACAGCATTAAAATCTATTTATTACATTCAACACGATTCTGCAAAGATATATTTCAACGGGATATTTGAAATATCTGTGTTTCCAGCGAAAAACGCTTATCTTATGCAAAATGTTTAACATAAAATTGTAAAGTATGTTATTTTTTCTTATCCGATACTCGCAAAATGCCAACAAAGACACTATTGTTATCACATTTAGAAATCTTTTGTTCTCAATTGATAGTTTGTTTGTAGTATTCCAGAAATACCTGCCCCATTCGGCCAAACTGGCCGGCAGGACATATCCTTTTTTAACCGCCTCCCGGCAAAATTCCGAGCCCGGGTAAGGAGTCAGAATTTTAATATCGGAGATGGACAGCCGGGGATGTATTTTAAGCATTTTATCGATCAAGTCCATAGTAATTATCATTTCCTCAGTAGTTTCTTCAGGATGGCCCATAAGAATCGTGGTATATGCTTCAATATCGTATTTTGCGGTTAAGACGGCGGTGTTTTCAATATCCCGGACAGTAATCCCTTTTTTATAATAATCAAGTATCCTTTGCGAGCCGGATTCTGTCCCCCAATCTACACGCACGCAGCCGCAATGCTTTAAATCACGTATCAAGGCGTCATCCGCGTAATCAGCTCTGATCGCCAATCCAAAAGGAATGCCCCGGCTTTTCATGCCTTTTATGATTGACAATGCGCGCTCTTTATCAACAAAAAAATTATCGTCGTGGAAATATACCACGTCAAAAGCGCAACGCTTTTTTAATCTGTCTATATCTTCCAAAACTTCGGGACAGCTTTGAGCGCGCCATTTTTTGGAATGAAAATCTTTGCCGTAGCAAAACGTGCAGTTGTACGGGCATCCGTTGCTGGTAAACACACTCAGCACCTTGTTTCCAAATCTATAATTCGACTGCAAATAGCGGTTTAAATCTACAGCATCCCAGTCATATACTAACGGAGTATTAAAAACTTCGTCATTCCTGACATTCACCACAACGCGCCCATTGTTTTTGTAAGCTATGTTCGGGATACCGGCAGGCGATGTATTTTCCGCTAATGCCTTTAATAATGCCGGGAGAGCGATTTCGCCGTAACCCATAACTATATAATCTATGCTTGGCTCCTCCAACGTTTGTTCTGGAAGCAGAGTGGGATGTATCCCCCCCCATATCACGGCAATGTTGGACTGCTTTTTTATAAACCTACTGATCTTTAACGCGTGATTTATTTGCGGGCCCGTCATAACGGTAAGGCCGATAGCCAGGATGTCTTGTTTATCGTGTTTATCAAACATACATTTATAATCGTCAAATCTTGAATCCCAAATAACGGGCTCAAGGTTTTGTTTTCTTAAGCTGGCGGAAAGGCATAATAGCCCAAAAGGAGGTTCAATTATTGATGGGCCCGTCCGCGGCATAATCAGTATTATCTTATTTCTCAATGATATACCCTCCTATGCATAAGACATCAATATTTGTTGACATATAGCATTTCACCGCGTCTTCCGGTGAACAGACTATCGGCTCGCCTTTGACATTGAATGACGTATTAAGAACCACGGGAACACCCGTAATTTCAGAGAACTCTTTTATGAGCGAATAAAACAAAGGATTGTCGCTATATTTAACGGTCTGTATCCGCGCCGTGCCGTCAACATGCACGACCGCGGGTATCCTGCTTTTGCATTCTTCTTTTACGGGCAACGCGAACAGCATATATGGCGATTCCATGCCTTCCATTTCAAAGTAATCGTCCCTTCTTTCAAAAAGGACTGCCGGGGCAAAGGGCCGGAAAGATTCGCGATGTTTTACCTTTGCATTTAAGACATCTTTCATATTCCCATTTATCGGAGAGGCCAGAATACTTCTATTGCCTAACGCCCTCGGACCGCCCTCCATCGCGCCCTGGAACCAACCGACTATCTTATTGTCGGCCAAATATCCGGCAACTTTTTTGCTTGCGTCGCCTGCTTTTTGGTATTTTAATTTATACTTAATTAGTATTTTCTCGATCGAATCATCGGAATATTTCGGGCCCAAATATATATGTTTTAAAATATGCCTGTCTTTACTTTTTAATATCCCGTGATGTATATGGTATGCGGCGCCGATTGAAGTTCCCGCATCATTGGGAATCGGGAAAATAAAGATATTTTCAAATCCCGATTCTTTGACAATCCGGCTGTTTGCAACACAATTTAAGAACACCCCGCCGTTCAAACAAAGATTTTTTGTTGATGTTTCTTTGCGAATATACTTTATTATATCCAGCAGCGTATCTTCAAACACCTTCTGCGCGCTTGACGCAAGATTTTCGTGCGCATTATTTATTGACTCGTTCGGATCTCTCTTGCATTCAACACCTTCTTTGTGCTTCCAATGGAATAAGGGCTTTGTCGTATTGAAATTAAAAAACCTTGTATCAACCTTAAGAATGCCATGCTTATCGACTGATATCAGCGCTTTCAAAGCATCACTGAATACAGGTTTGCCGTAACTTGAAAGCCCCATCACCCTGCCTTCGTCGGCGTTCATTTTAAATCCAAGAAATTCCGTAATCGCCCCGTAAAAATAACCCAATGAATCCGGGAATGTTGACTTAGACAATGTCCTATAATTATTATTCTCAATAATTCCGCTTACAACCGTATCATTTTCGCCCGTTCCGTCAATGGACAATATTGCGGTGTCGTTAAACGGGGAAAGATAATATGCCGCGGTTATGTGCGTTTCATGATGAGAAATAAACCTAAACTTACCCCTGAACCCATACTTGCGCCTTAAGGCAAGAGGGACCAACATCATTGCGAAATAATTTCTGGCGTATATTCCAAAACGGGAATCATTAAAATCATACGACTTAAACAGTTTCCAAATCCGCTGAAAAATACCTTTCCATGGTTTCCAGAAAAATCCAACATACTCAACCTGTTTTATATCGATGCCTGCTTCGCTTAAACAATATTCTATAGAATATTCCGGGAATATTTTTGTGTGTTTTTCCCGATTGAATCGTTCCTCTTCCGCGAAAGCGACAATTTCTCCATTCTTTATTAAACATGCCGAAGAATCATGCATAAAACAGGATATGCCGAGAATATACGTCTCACTTGATTGTCCGGTCTTTTTCATAGGTTATTCTTCCGATATTACTTCTCGAGATTCCCCGGCCTGGATAATCCTGCCCGCATACAAGAAGCAGCTTACAACATTTTACCTGAATTTAATGCTAAAACAATAGAATAGCCGGCTTTCCTGTTCTTCAGAATGCTTGTTTTCCCGAATGTAATTTGACATTTGTCGTTGACCTTTTATAAACATAAACAACGTAGTCACTGTTTTCATAAGCAACTATCCGAGTATTGAAATATTCGGTTAAATTATTCCATGATGACTCAAGCTTTTTCATGTCAACGTTTTCTTTTTGATCCGGAAACATAATATTTTTTGTTTTATAAAATCTTTCCAACAGCACTTCAAAAGGCAAATATGATTCTTTTAACAAATGTTTCTTTTCCTTTGATATCATAAAAACAATAAAATCGTACCCTTTAACGTTCTCCCAAGCATAATTTACCGTATTCAGGCCCGAAAAAATTATATCCTTTTGATTTTTTACTGCCATATTTTGGAACCATGGATATTGCCACTGAAAATTATAATCCCATTGCTGATATTCATAACACGGGATAAATACATTAATTTCCTTTTTTCCGCCTTCTGGAAATATTACTTTTTCAATATTACCATACATCTGCCTTAAAAGCTCACTTCGTTTTATTTTTGTATAGTACGGTATATTAACATCGGTAAAGCAATAGTACTTTAACGCGGCGGGATGATCGTATTCCGCGCAAATGAAATCCCGGCACTCTGCGTAATTAATCACAAAATATTGCGCTATACCGATTACGATTATCATGCCAATAACTATCTTCCCAAACTTTTTGTCAATTATAAACCGCGCTCCGGCGGCGGCTATCAGGGCAAGAGCGGGCAATACGGGCATCAAATAACGCGCCGTTTTCCAATGCGGCATTAACAGAATAAAAATATTAGGAACCAATATCCAGAAAATAATTATGTTCTTTAACGGAGAAGATATTTTTTTCGCGAAATACCACAACCCTA
>JBDRMW010000140.1:0-3288 GCA_043811735.1 bacterium | reverse complement strand
CTTTGGGGAAATAGTACATCGGTAATGACTCATACATCTGGTGATGCCAATTGGCAATATATATTAATCGGAATGTATTATGGAAATATTTTGGGAATCGATAGTAGTGCACGTAGTGCTAAAGTTTATTATGATGATGTTTATATTGACAATACCCAGACTCGAGTCGAAATAGGTGACAAGCAAACTTGGAACAGCTGCACGCAGCGTGAAATTCAAATGCCAACGGCATGGTCTGATACCTCGATTGCAATAACTGTGAACCGGGGATCTTTTGATCAATGCAAAACATACTATCTATATGTTGTTGATGCAAATGGCAATGTCAACACGAATGGCTTTCCAATACCCATCGTCCCTGCCGCTGACGAACCTCCATGTCCTCTGCGAATATTTAAGCGGATTAACCCTTAGTGTAATATGTCCATTGAGGTCTTTCACATTTGAAGGTTTTATTGGACATAAATCCCTATGAAGAAGCACTTGTTTTTTAAAACATTATTGGTCGTTAACGATTTTGAGCATTAACGGCTGATGATACATTTCAAAATTCAGGCACAAAGCATTGAAAAGCCGATGATGCCTGCAAAGAGAATGGCGGCCCTGCCTATCTATAGAGCGAATCGTACGCTTTAACCTGGATATTTCACGAATCGCATTCGTTCATTTGCAAGCCCCTGATAACGCAGTAAATGGGCGAATGCGTTTCGCCCACAAGGTGAAAATTTTTCAGCTGCTTTTTCTTTCCCGCGATTAGGGAGACAAAATGTCACGCCGTTGTTAACGCGATATTCGATTCTAAACTAATGCTGTAACGCTTTCTATTATCCTTGCTGAAAAATTTTCATGAATAGCCGGGTTAATACATCTTGTACCAACCACATAAAGTCATACCATATATTGATATTAGCCGCACAAAAATACTTCTAACTATTTGTCATTGTTGACATTTTAAACGGTCTATAATACAGATTCATAAAAGTATATTAAATTATTCGACAGGGACCCTGGAATTAATTTTATCCCATTTCCGGCGTTATCAGGGGCTTGCGGTAAGGAGAAGCTCTACACCCCTGAATGCAAGGCAAATGACGAAATGCGGTTCGTGAAATATCCTGCTTGAATACAGTGGCACGCAATTCGCATATATCGTTATATGAGCGTGCCCTTTTATTAAAAATAGAAATTAAAGGCCGACACAGAAGAGACGATTATCAATTGAGAGCAAAGTGATCGAGCTGATTGCCTGAATGTTTTAACGAATTAATTTCTTTGAATTATTTGCAATAAAGAAGAACGAAGGGATTCACTGAGAAATAAGATACGGCTTAAATATCAATTTTGACATGCAGAAAGGCAATATAAAATAATTTAATAATGATATTATATTATCTTATATCTGATTTTGATATTTTGTAAAAGATTCCTTTTTATAAGGGAAATAATGAAAATAAAATGTACAGTATTGCTGAAGTTTAGATTATGGTTGTTGTTATCGGCTCTTGTTTTTTGCCTTGCTTCAACCGGCTACGCAACTGATTATACCTTCCAATGGGAGAAAAACCCCTTCAATTATTTAAATCCCAATACGAATATTGTTGCCTATAGAATTTACTACAGTGCGACAGTATTTAATTTTAATAATTTCCCCGGGGGGTATCAATATAGAGAGTTCCCCGATGGTCCTTATGATCCCGATAATCTCACAACTCAGCAAACAATAACCATTACTCCGGATCCAGGCGGTGATCAATATTTTGTTATTGCAGCCGTTAATGAACTGGGCATTGTAGGGGCGCCTTCCAATATAGCCGGCACGCATGCGCCGAGGCTTGACAGCGTAAGTCCTTCCGCAGGTTCAAGATGGGGCGGATCGGAAATCACCCTGACCGGAGGTAATCTATTTTATGGTATCGAAGTCTGGTTTGGTGACGAAGACCTGTTTCCTAACATCGACAAGGTTGATCCAACAAACATTACGTATGTTTCGATAAATGAAATTAGAGTCATTTTGCCTCCATACACTGCAGGGACATTTCTACCGGCGCAGGTATCGGTTATTGTAAGAAATTTTACCAGCGCAACAGACACCCTTGTTGATAGCTTTACATATCTTAATTTTGGTATCTATGAAGTGAGGGTCAAGAATTATAATTCCAAATATCGCTTGCCTGAAATCACATTATCCACCCTCCATCTCAATCTGAACGATACTGAAGCAAGATTCAGCGTTTTTGGCGCAATAAATTCTCAGCAGGCATATACTTGGAAATTTTATAAAAACGGCGGCGGCATCGATACCTTCAACACCACATATACGAACAGCTTCACCTGGAATATTTCCGCTTTACCGGTACCGGCATATTACAAGGTGGAAGTATATGATACGTCGATACCCCCCACCAGCCCCTCATATCCACAATATTCTCATGTTTTGAATTTCGATGTCCATGTGCCTTCGGCCATCGAAACAAAATGGACCACAGCAGAAGGCGGATCGCTGACAACATTTAATATAATTGGTGGGGACGCCGATTCTTATTATGATTGGACGATTACTTATCCGGGCGGATTCGTGGATCCTTACACAGGCAGCCTTGCCGCTCCCAACAAATCCTTAGATTTTACGGCGCCGGATCTGCCAAGTTGCTTCGCCGGGACCTATTCTTTTGAAGTCAATGACAACTTCGGCGTTTTCTCAGACAGCTTCGATCTCAAGGTCCCATTGCGGGTTGAAGTCGTAGGGGGTACGCAGTATATCATCTACGACACGGAAAATCTGATATTTTCCGTTGAAGGTTCTTGTTCAGGAAGTTCGACAGCAACTAATTTATATGAATACGATAAAAACGGCGCGCGTCTATATCCGAATTCTTCAGTGGCCAATACCGGCGGCCCTCCCCCTGATGAAGAATTCACCTTTTCCCCGGACGTAGACTTCCTTCAAGACGTTTATACCCGGTTAAGCTTTACAGCCGCCGGTGCGGATACCGTAAACTATAATTTTCGCGTTATTCCGCTGGTGGCTGTTCAGGGACGCGTGATCGATGGAGCTGGAAATGGCATCGTCGGCGCAACCATAAGCGTATTGGCGCCTGACCTACCGGCGCCCCCCCTGCCGGTAGACGTGAAAGAACAGTGGCAAACGATAACCGATGGTTATTTTCCGACAGTTCCGACAGTAAAACTGCCCTATACCCAGGAAACCTATTCTTTTCTGATATCGGCGCCGGATAAAATCGATAAAACGGTGTATTCTGCGGATTTTCAGCTAGGTGAAATTGAGTT
>JBDRMW010000139.1:0-15525 GCA_043811735.1 bacterium | reverse complement strand
TTTTTTAAAGATTATTATTTATTTTATAAATATAACTATTATACGTTTATTTTTATCGCGTGTCAAAATTTCTTACTCCTTTTTTTACGTTTTTGCAATTAAGTATAAATCATATTCTTTAAGCGGGATAATTAGATTAATTATTCTGGAGCACATGTTGATGTTTTAGATGAAATGGTGTGTATTTTTTTTAACACCCGCCATGCAAGTATCGAATCATCCAGTGCGCGATGAGCAGCGCTGATTTTTATTTTTAATGATCTTGCCACTTTTGACAACGAATAACCGGGAAGGCCCGGCAATAAATTGCGTGCCACAATCAGAATATCCAGGTAATCATTGTTTGATAACGTGTGATGTTCACCGGCAATATTCAACTCGCTATTGATAAATGATATATCAAACCAGGAATTATATGCAGCGATACGAGTGTTTTCAATAAAAAGCAGGAAATCTAATGCTATTTCCCTAAAGGTTGGTGCCTGATCAACCATTTCTTGAGATATGCCGTTTACTAAATAGGCGCCATAGGAAATCTGCCGCTGAGGATTAATTAATGAATGGAATGTATCTACAATCCTGCCATTTTTAACCTTGACCGCACCTATCTCACAGACCCGGTCTCCCAGGCAAGGGGAAAGTCCGGTTGTTTCAACATCAAGAATAACCAGTGAATCTAAGGTGTTTTTATCAATTATATGCATTATTTGAGGTCTCTCAAAAAGACAGTGTGTGGCGGTATTTCCGAATGACCCCGTAGCGGAAGGGAGGCTCCGTCGAGCGAAGCTCGACGGAGGGAAACCACGGGAGGGTTTCCCCGGGGGTCGGGGGCATCGGGAATACCGACATGTAATGACTTTTTGAGAGATCTTTAATTTTGCTTTAAACCGAGACTTTACAAAGATTTTACAATAATTTCATAGATATTTCACATCATTTTTGTATACTAAATATATGAAAGATATAAGGCTGTTCGTACTCTCCTTTATATTCACCGGCTTGATTTTCTTAAATTTTCTACCGGTATATTCTAAAAACATCTATCTTGCCCCGCCAACAGATCCTGTGATTACTGAGCTTTTATTCACACCGAGATCAGATACGCATGTAGATCCAAAGAAAGTTAAAGTGTCCACATCATTACAATTGCAAGTTAACCAAACGAAAGATGAATTACTAGAGCTAATTTTACTTGAACTGTTTGCCCTCGCAACTTACGAGAATTCCACAACGAATGTTAAACCTATAAAAGCAACCATTAAGGATTGGAAAATCGATAAATTCTTGTTGGCAAATGCTGATTTCTGGCACATGAAACGCAGCCCTTCTAATTACACCATTGAAGATATTGACGCTGAAGCATTTATAAACAAGCCTGGTGATAATAGGACCGTGCATGACTTACTGAAAGTTCGCCATATTAATCCTGACGAATACGCAGGAATGCTCAAGGATAAAATTACGCTTGATCCAACTAAAAAAGATGACAAAAAGCGTCTGGGAGAAATTAACCAAATGCTTAGCGAACTCCCGGGTAAATTAACAAAAGTTTTCAATGAGCTCATTAAGATACCGGATTTATACAAAAAACTGCGTATTCATGATCCATATATTGATGTTTTAACCGCCTATATTGAACAGCAAGGTGCGGGGAATAAAACCGCGTTGCAAATACTCAATAAAGCAACCCTTAATAAACTTTATCCAGAAACTTTTTCGAAAGTTAAAGGATTAATTCGGCCGAATATACAACATATCGTAAGACTATGTAATCCTCTTTACCATAATGTCATGGATGGAAACCCCGAACCTGATATTAAAAAAAAGCTTTCACTTTATAAGGTAGTACTTCTTGCGGCTGATATACTTCAACAAGCAATTTATCATAAATCTTTACGTGCACAAAAACCATCTTTGCCAGCACAACCATCCTCTGAGGATCCGCAATCTGCTCTTTCTCCAGGACAGAAAGCTGCAATATCTAATGCGGTCAAACGCGAACATCTTATTCGATCAAAACATCGACCCGCTGCTGTTGCATTACTTGCCCATACGCTTCTCGGATTACACTCAAAAGATGTAAGTTATACAGAAATGCAGGCCGTGTTACAAAATTCAGGAACTCCGCAAAGAATAGCTGTTCAAATTGCCCCGCAAATTGTTGAATCATTAACTGAGCAGATTACTAGAAACGGCCTGTTCAATCCTCTTGTTAACGAAATAATTTCAACGACTTCTCCTGCCGCAATGAGTCCCATACAGGCAAAGGCTACCGGCAGAAGTTATTAAAACATAAAACCAATCTTATTAAATCAATATTAGAATATATGGGCGGGTTCTCAGCAAAAGGGAGGTTCTTTGTTTTGCTTCAAATTAATCCGCTGTTTAAAAATGTATTTCAACGCCGAAACCGGGGATTGCGTTCAGTCCTGAGTCGTCATTGTCATCAGCAGTATAGGGATTTGATACCCCATCGTAGGGCTTGCTGTAATTCCAGGCCTGCTGATTAGCCTCTGAATTATACAGATTTATTATTTCAAAAAACCAGGATATATCTCCCCAGGATTTGTATTTTTTACGGCTGTATCTCAGCGTAAGACTGATCTGTTCAGGAAAACGTTTGGAATTCCTTGTTCCGTAGATGGGGACATGACGCTGTTTGCCGGTTAATACATAATAATTCATATCCTGAGCGGAACCAATTATGGGCGTATAGGGAAACCGCGAAAGATACTGAATCCGGCTGCTTATGGTATTGGCGCCAAACACATATCCGCCAATCAGTTTTAATGCATGGGGCTGTTCAGCTGCAAAGTTAATCCATTTATCGCCGTATACATCGCCGATCGGATTTGCAGCAACACCTTTATAGCCTGAGACTGTTGGCAGTCCTGAACGATAGGTCGATTCGGTATACGTATAGCTTAACCATCCAAAAACGCCATTCTCTTTTTCACGCCGGTCTTTCCTAAGCATTAATTCAAGACCGCTTGCCTTAATTTTGCCTGAGTTTAATCCATACCGTTCAGTTCCATCGAGCTCTGTATACGGATATGCCTCCCCGATATCACGGAATATATTACTAAATCCTTCGACACGGATCGTGCAGAGATCAAGCTTCTGCTCAATGCCAACCGCGCGATGGACTGCTTTTTCAGCAGTTGCTTCCTCTTCCATTCTGGCAAGATCAGGATTACTATTAAAAAACTCATCATCAATTTGGAGAAAATTACTGAACTGGCCGACTGACGCTGATATGATGGTATCCTCAAAATATGCATAATCAACCATGATCCGCGGATCAAGGGTCATTTCTTTAGATCTTTGTAAATAGTCTGTTCGCAGCCCGGGAAGTATCGTCCATTTGTTAAAGGTAAGTTTATTTTCAATATACCCGCCGAACACATTGTTGTTAATATGTTCATCAAGCTGGTATGTTTTAAAAAGCATGTCATTAGAAATATCAAATTCATCAAAATATCCGGCCGGTAAAATCGTTTTGCCGTGCGTTTTAAAATCATACCGTGTATATCCGACACCGGTTCTAACTTCGGCAATATCTTCCAACCAAACGCAGCTCGTTCTATTAAGGAGCCCATAAATATTCGGCCGGGAAGTAATACTGATATCCTGCGCCCAGCTGGATACACCGGGAGAAGAAAAATCTAAAAATTGAAAACTCTGATTTAAAGCGCTAAACCCGATCAATGTATTTTCAAAAATATTAGATGGATGATATTCATAATAGACCGCCTGATTATGAAACATTTGATCAGTTTTAAATTCAAGATTTGTCAGCAGGGGATCATCTTTCTCATCAAACACATTATTAGTATCATCATTAATAAATTTCAGATAATCACTGCTTCCGATAAACAACAATGACAAAGAATGATTTTTATTAATAAAACGTTTATATTTGAACTGATAATCCCAATATTCAGGAATTATGCGCTGGTCATTGCCGGATACTGCTTCAGCTATTTGGAGGGCCAGCGTAAAAAAACCATACCGTGCAGATGCCATGACATACCCTGTTTGAATCGTCTCGGTACTGTGTATAACTGATCCGGAGGCCTCATCATATACAGGTTTTGTCCCGGTAAGAGGTGTTTTGACCATATTAGATATGGAAAGAATGCCTATTTCAGCAAAATCTTCGGATTTTTTGACCTCATCAACAGTATTAATATTAATAATACCTCCTAATGCAGAACCAAACTCCGCTGGAAAGCCGGATGCATACAAATCAATTTCACGCATAAAATTATTATTAATGACCGAGTGCAACCCCCCGAAATGCATGGGATTGTAAATCGGCATATGGTCAATAATGTAATTATTATGCCGCTGGTTAACTCCCCGTATTACCAAGGGGCCAAAAAAACCTTCTGATCTGATCACGCTGGGCAAAACCGTCAAGGCGGCGATTGAGTCGCCCAATGATCCTGGAGCCTGTTTTAAATCCGCTGCACTCATCGTATGACGAGACAGTTTTTGAATATCCCGCTCTTCGGTGATCGTTAATCCTGCGCCGGTGATCCGCAGAGATTCGATATAAAAATCCTTTTCCAGGTTACCAGAAATCTTGAGGATTGTTTGGAATGTTTCCATGCCATTGGACCGAACCATAATTGAATACCGGCCGGGTTCGGAAACAGAAAACCGGTAATATCCATGCTCATCAGTATGGATTTTTATTTGGGGCTCAACGACCAGAATTGTCGCAAAATCAATAATCTGTCTGGTATTGTTATTATACACATATCCCTGTACGATACAGGGTTGTTTTTCCTCAATACCTATCTGAGGCCATATGATTCCCGCATTTAAGATTATCAAACTAATAAGCATCCATATTTTTTTTATGTTCATGTCTTTTTTTCTATTCCAACCGAAACTTCAAAGGCAGCTCCATTTTGATCGGTACCCGCTTGCCGTTCACCAACGGAGGCGTAAATGCCGCGCCTAAGAGTATGGTTACTGCATCCCGAGAAAATGCCTGGGCAATTTGAGCATGAAGCTCAGGTGCTAAAGCTTTTGAAATACGTATCCCTAAAATATCGACCTTTTTTACTTTCCCGTCAACATCAATCAATAATTCAACATGTATCAGTGCTTCAATATTCATTTTCTTTGCACGTGCGGGATAGAGTTTTTTAAGTTTTCCTATGGGCCGAGGCGGTGCAATATTGGGATAAAAAGACAGATCAACCGCATCAGGATCATCAGATGTCCCTACCGCCCGGTCAACTGAAGGTTCAGTTTCAACCGAGGCTGTATCTTTAGTAGATATTTGTTTTTTTACCATCCGTTTCGGCGCTTTAATCTTATCAATATGAACGATTGAAATCCTATCTGTTTGGGAAAACTCTTTGTTACTCAGATTAAACACTGGTGTCCGAAACAGCATATATGAGAGCAAAACAACCGCACATAAAAAAGACATGCTGTATGGATGCTCATCATGCCAGATACCTAACACATCAATAAATCGTACCCGGCGCCGGTTATATAATCCGCTCATTGCGGGCCTCGGTGGGGTGATCTTTGCTCTGACATGAAGACTACATTTAAAAAATTCTGTTCCTGAAAGACTTCCAGGGCGCGGAAAATAATCTGATAGGTAAGATTTTTATCAGCCGTCACCGAAACAATCCGGTCACTTTCACCGCTGCGCATCGCCAGAAGATCGCGCATTTCTTCCAATGATACCTGCTTGCCGTCAAAATAAATACTGCCATCTTTCCCAATCGTAACATACAGGCTGTCCTGTTCAGCACCTTGCACCCGGGCTTTAGGCAGATCAACTTCAACTCCCTTCGGAGGTTCGGTGGAGGTTGATGCCATAAAAAAAATGAGCAAAAGCAGCGCCATATCTGCCATAGCAGAGCCAATGGGAATAGGCTTTAATCTGGATAAAAATGATTTTTGTAATGCCGTATTCATTGTATGTCTGGATTTTTTAATGATACTCGTTCAAGTCCGGTTTCCCGCGCAATACTCAAACAATCCACCAGCCGGTCGTATACTACATCCGGTTTCATGTGTATCATTAATATGCTTTTCAAATCTTTTTCTTTATGATCTGCAACGACTTTTTTAAAATCGCTTCGCGATAAAAGCCGGTCATCAAACCTAAATCCGGTATTTTCCGGGTATACATCAATAACCTGTTTTTCATCAACCCGAACCGAGCCTGCTGTTTTTGAAGGAAGAGAAAAAAAGATTCCCTGGCGCAGGAGAAAAGAAGCGGTTACAATAAAATAGATAAGCAGTAAAAAAGCCAGATCGCCAATGGCTGATGATTCAAACATGCCCTCTGTTTGAGGTTTATGCGATATGTGCCCGCGTTTTATTAATCGATATTTTATACGATTGTGAAGTATATTCATGAGCTTGGAGATTGTTCTGCATGCAGTGTTTCAGATAGTTTCGGCAGTCCCATACACAACCGGCCGATCTCCTCTTCAGATTGAGCATAACGGTTTTGAATAAGATGCATAAATAAGTAATAAAAAGTAAGGCTGGGTGCGGCAACCAGAAGCCCGCCGGCGGTGGTGACCAGAGCAACTTGTATCCCAACCGCCACAACTTTTGCATTAACGGTTGTCGCTGCCGCGATTGCAGCAAACGCATTAATCATACCCAGCACAGTCCCTAAAAACCCTACAATAGGAGATATCTGGCCGATCCCGGACAACAGGCTCAATCCCCGTTCAAGTTTATTTGCATACAGCTGAAAAACTTTACGCAAATAATCCTCCATATCCTCCCCATACCGCGCGTTAGATGTTTTAGATGCTTTCTGTAAATATTTTTCAATTTGGCCTTTATCCCATAGCCGGTATCTTACAAAGAAGATAATCCGCTCAATAACAATGGTTAACGAGATTAATCCAAGCAAAATAAGCACAATCATCAATGACCCGCCCTGCTTGACCGTATCGTAGAGACTGTTCCCATTCACCTTTATGGGAATCTCATTATGGGCAGGTTCCATCTCAGCAGAAAGCCCGGTATTGTCTCCGGCTAAAACACCTGCAGATTCTCCTCCCGAACAAAACCCAGCAACCAACAGACTTCCTGTAAATAAGCAAACAGCAAGAAATCCAATGAACTTTTTTTTCATATGTGTTATCCTTTCAGATTTTTTTGGAAAATGGGGTCAAGCCGCAATGTGTAACCTTTTTATTCATCTTACTTCTTATTTCCTATTTCTTACTACTTCCCTAAATGTACGACGTATTTGATCGGCCCCGTACCACTCACTTCGTTCGGGTACAGGGCTCGCCCCTCAACTTTTATTAACTGTTTGTATCTATTCTTTTTTCTGATATATAGCTTGCCAGGTACCTGAGCGAAGCGAATAGTCGGATACCCTTCAAATCCTTCTTATGTAAATTGCTTCGCAATTTTTCGGAGAGGGAGGGATTTGAACCCCCGGTACCCATTAAGAGTACACTGGTTTTCAAGACCAGCACCATAAACCGCTCGGTCACCTCTCCATAATTTTGCGTGACACAATGAAGTAAAATTGCTCTCACTACTTACTGCTTATTACTTATTCATTTATAACTATTCAAGATATGTAATATTTATAAATGTAATGGGGATTTTAGCATTTAACTGGTGGCATGGTCAATCATTATCGTCGGTAATATGGCTTCTTATTAATTTCGCGGGAATTTCGCATACCCCACTTAACAGATTTCGATTATCTGTTATACTTACTATTGATGGAGGGTGGAAAGGCTTTCCCCTGGAACCTTTGCCCTCCATTTTTTATTCCTTTTTATCTCTCCATTTACTTCTATTTCTTTGCTTGACTGGCAAGGCTTATTATAGTAGATTTTATTTACTTGCCAATATGTAATATCCGATCAGGAGAATGAGATTTTTATTTAATAAAGGGGGAAATGCATGAGCGGGATTTTTGGGGTTGTGTCAAAAAATAATTGCGGAAATTTGCTGCTGTATGGTACTGATTATCATTCACATTTGGGGACTGAGTACGGCGGTATTGCTATGTTAGGCAGTAAATTTACCCGTCAAATACATAATATCACCCAGAGCCAGTTTAAATCAAAATTTTTTGATGATATCAAACATATACAAGGATCAAAAGGTATTGGGGTGATAAGTGATTGCCATGAGCAACCCATATATTTAAACTCAGAATTCGGGCCATTCTGCATTGTCACCAGCGGACTTATAGAAAACAGCGAAGAATTAGCAAAAAGCCTGCATGCAAAAGGAATATCATTCAGTGAAGTGAGCACCGGATTTGTTAATGTGCCTGAATTGATAGCTAAATTAATTACCCTGGGAGACAATATTGTTGATGGAATCGAAAGAATGTTTGATGTCATCGAAGGCTCCTGTTCATTGCTGCTGCTTCATAAAGATGGTATTTATGCTGCGCGAGACCGATACGGGTATACCCCGCTTGTAGCAGGAAAAAAAGATACCGACTGGGCGATCACTGCTGAATCCAGCGCATTCCCTAATCTTAATTTTGAAATTGTTGCCTATATTAAACCGGGAGAAATTGTCCTATTAAATGAATCCGGTATGGTTCAGAAAAAATCAGGCCATGATAATTATCAAATATGTTCATTTTTGTGGATTTATACGGGATTTCCAGCGGCATCATATGAAGGAATCAATGTGGAGACCGTCCGAGAGCAATGCGGCCGTTATCTTGCCCGGCAGGATAAAGGGCTTGATATTGATATCGTATCCGGCGTGCCTGATTCAGGCCTTGCCCATGCGATTGGCTATGCCATGGAGTCAAAAAAACCATACCGAAGACCGTTAATAAAATATACACCGGGTTATGGAAGGAGTTATACCCCGCCTTCACAGGAAACGCGTGATCTTATTGCTACGATGAAGCTTATTCCCATTAAAGATATTATCAAGGGGAATCGTATCATTGTCTGTGAGGATTCGATTGTGCGCGGTACCCAGCTTAAGAATTTTACGGTAAAAAAACTCTGGGACTGCGGAGCCACAGAGATTCATATCCGGCCTGCCTGTCCGCCGCTTATATTCCCATGCAAATTCTGTCTTTCAACCAGAAGTATTCATGAACTTGCTGCCCGAAAAGCTATAAAAAGCATGGAAGGTAGCGATATTGAAAATGTTGATGAATATATTGACAGCAGTACCAAAAAACACCAAAAAATGATTGATTGGATCACCCAAGATTTAGAAGTTACTTCAATTAAATATTTAACTGTTGCAGATATGGTGCAGGCGATTGGTTTGCCGAAAGAAAAACTCTGTCTCTACTGTTGGACCGGGGAATGTTCCGGCTGTATCTCTTCGAAGAAAGATTCAAAAGAAGCGGCTGCTTCTTGCCGTTGATTATTTTAATCCTTTTTTTTCGTTCATTTTACGAATTTCAGCGGTTGGCGCGTAAGACCAGTGCCTTCCTTTCTGTTCCCAACCGAGCAGTTTCCATTTAATTCCGCGCACATTAGACAATGCATTGAGCATAATATCATATTTTTTCAATGCATTTGCAATAGTTTGGATTGTATCCATGGCTTGCTGGCCTCGGCCAATAAATTGTAACGGCCCTTCAATCTCAACAAAACCTTTGGTGCAGTCGATTTTAAGCTTTGCCACATCAATAAATCGTTTGACCAGTTCAGCTTTAACCTCAGTAATAATCTTCCAATCATCTCTTTTTGAATAATCTTTCATACAGAGTTCCTCATGTTACGTAACTTTTTTTTGCCGATATACGAATGTAAAACTGAAGGTATTTCAACTGAACCATCTTGTTTTTGGTAATTTTCTAAGATTGCAGCAAATATCCTGCCTACAGCTAAGCCGCTGCCGTTTAAAGTATGCACAAATTTATTCTTTGTGTCTGCTGTGCGGTATTTAATCTGCAATCTCCGTGCCTGAAAATCAGTAAACAGAGAACATGAAGAAACTTCCCGATACCGCTTCTCGGCCGGCATCCAGACTTCCAGATCATATGTTTTTGCAGAAGCAAAACCTAAATCTCCGGTACAGAGTTCCGTAACCCGATAGGCTAATTGCAGCTTTTGCAAGACTTCCTCTGCATCATTACGTAATGCGTCTAGCTCCTGCAGGGCATGATCAGGGTGCACAAATTTTACCAGTTCAACCTTATTAAACTGATGATTTCGTATCAGCCCCCGCGTATCCTTGCCGTATGATCCTGCTTCTCTGCGGAAACACGGGGTATAGGAAACATATTTTATTGGCAGCTCTTTCTCCGGTAATATTTCACCTTGATGCATGCCGGTTAACGGAACCTCTGCGGTTGGGATTAAATATAACTCATCATCTTTACAGCGGAACAATTCATCTGCAAATTTAGGGAGCTGTCCGGTACCCTGCATGCTCGCCGGATTTACCATAAGAGGGGGTAATATTTCAGTATAGCCGTGTTCATTAATATGCAGATCCAGCATAAATTGTATCAATGCCCGTTCAAGAGCAGCACCATCTCCTTTAAGAAGCGCAAACCGTGAGCCGGATAATTTAGCCGCAGTCTCAAAATCAAGGATGTGTAAGTTTTTGCCGATCTCTACGTGATCTTTTAGTTTAAATGAGGGATCTTTTTTTATCCCTTTTTCATATAAGAGTTTATTGTTTTTTTCAGTTTTACCAACCGGCACGGAAGTCTCAGGGATATTGGGGATCTCTAAAAGAAGTTTTTCGCACATCTCTTCAACATGCGCCAATTGCGCATCTTTGTCCTGGATTGTTTTTTTAAGATCCTGCATATTTTTAATCAGGGCGGATGCATCTTTCTTATCTTTTTTTAATTGAGCAATTTCTTCGGCATTTTTATTAAGTGTTGATTTTAAAGCCTCTGTTTCCGATATCAGGGTTCTGCGTTTAGTATCGGCATCTGCCACAACGGCGAGATCAAAAGAATAGTTCCGGTCAGCAAGCATACGGATAATAGTTTCTGGATGTTCTCGTATTTTCTTAATATCAATCATATTAACGTCCGTTGTTCGTTATTCGTTATTCGTTCGTTGTTCGATTGTACTATTTATATGTTCACTTTTGGCAGTTTTTGCAATGCTTCCTTGATTTTTTCTTCCGGATAATCAAAATCAACTAAGGTGTTTGACAGATACGCATCATATGCGGTCATATCAACCAATCCATGGCCGCTTAAGTTAAACAGTATTACTTTTTTATCGTTTGATTGTTTACATTTTTGTGCTTCATCAATTGCGGCATGCACAGCGTGTGCTGCTTCCGGAGCAGGAATTATCCCTTCATTTTGTGCAAATGTAACCGCTGATTTAAATACCGGATTCTGGTGGTAGGCGCGCGCTTCAACTGCTTTTTCTTTAACCAGTTTGCATACCAGCGGGGCTGCGCCATGATACCGAAGCCCTCCGGCATGTATTTTAGGCGGGACAAAATCATGGCCCAGGGTATACATTTTTATAAGGGGGGTAAGGCCGACCGTATCACCAAAATCATACTCATATAATCCTTTAGTAAGTGTGGGGCAGGCCGTTGGTTCAACCGTAATAACACGTAAATTTTTTCGTTTACCGGTAAGCTTATCCCCGATGAAAGGAAATGATAAACCGGCAAAATTACTGCCGCCGCCCACACAGCCGATTATTATATCCGGTTCATCTCCGGCTTTTTCCATCTGTTTTTTTGTTTCAAGCCCGATGACTGTCTGATGAAGCAGCACATGGTTTAATACACTTCCTAAACTGTATTTAGCATCATCGTGTGTTGCCGCGTCTTCAACAGCTTCACTTATCGCAATACCCAAACTTCCCGGACAATCTTTATCCAGTGCTAAGATCTTTTTACCTGACCGGGTCGTATCGCTCGGGCTGGAAAATACTTCTGCGCCCCACAAATGCATCATTGATTTGCGGTAAGGTTTTTGTTCATAACTTACCCGTACCATATAGACCGTACAGCCAATTCCCATAAGCTTACAAGAAAGCGCTAATGCGCTTCCCCATTGTCCGGCACCGGTTTCAGTAGTTAATCGTTTAACTTTTTCTTGTTTATTGCAATATGCCTGAGCAATCGCGGTGTTTGTTTTATGGCTTCCCGCAGGGCTTACTCCTTCATACTTATAATAAATCTTTGCAGGTGTTTCTAAGGCTTTTTCTAACCGTTTTGCCCGATACAAGGGTGTCGGCCTTAATAATTTATATACGTCTTGTATTTCGTCAGGAATTTCAATCCATTTTTCCCGGCTTACCTCCTGCTTAATGAGCTCCATAGGAAAAAGCGGTGCTAAATCCTGCGGAACAATCGGTTTTTGAGTGCCCGGATGAAGAACCGGTTCGAGCGGTGTTTTTAAATCAGCCTGAATGTTGTACCATTTACTTGGAATTTCTTTTTCTGACAGCATCACTTTGTAATCACTCATAACAACTCCTGTTTTTCGTTTTTCGTTTTTCGTGGTTCGTGGTTCGTGGTTCGTTGTTCGTTTTTCGTGGTTCGATTTATTATCTTTTATTGGCCTAGTTAAAGTTTTTTTGTCGAATAACGAACCACGAAAAACGAATAACTATCCTTTAATGACCCCCCAGGGGACCATCTGGGCAACTTTGGTTGATAATCCTGCTTGTTCACAAACTTCTACCACTTCATGTACATCTTTGTAGGCAGCGGGCATCTCTTCAGCCAGTCCGCCATAGCTATCAGTATACACTAAAATACTCTTTCGGTTCAATTGTTCTTTTACTTCCCGGCCCCTAACCATTCTCTTCGCCTGAGATCTGCTCATAACTCTGCCCGCACCATGTGATGTTGAACCAAAACTATCAGTAACCGCTTTTTCCGTTCCCAGCAATACATATGATGCGGTGCCCATTGAACCGGGGATAATAACCGGCTGGCCGATAGATTTATAGTGATCGGGAACCAAGGGGTGTCCTGCCGGGAGAGATCGTGTTGCTCCTTTACGGTGCACACAAAGCTTCTGTTTCCTGCCCCCAACAATATGTTCTTCCATTTTACCGATATTATGTGAAACATCGTAAACTAATTTAAACCCCAGTTGCTGCGGAGATATGTTAAGTACGCGCAATAACGTTTCTTGTATCCAGCTGCCGATAATTTGTCTGTTTGCCCGGGCAAAATTTGTTGCCGCAGCCATAGCTGAAAGATACCGCTGCCCTTCTTCTGAGGTAATCGGTGCACATGCAAGCTGTTTATCCGGCAACGTAATATTATATTTTTTGCCCGCATTCTGCATAACTTTAATATAATCATCGCATACTTGATATCCGAGTCCCCGTGAGCCGGTATGGACCATGACAACCAATTGTCCTTTAAAAAGCCCCATAACGTCTGCCGCATATTGGTTATATACTTCAGTAATTTCTTGAATTTCTAAGAAATGATTCCCGCTTCCCAATGTTCCCAGCTGATTAGATCCGCGCATCATTGCTCGGGCAGAAACATGTTCATTATCAGCCTCTTTCATATAACCGGAATCTTCTATTGATGCGAGGTCTTCGGCATCACCGTATCCGCGCCCCACAGCCCACTGGGCACCCTTATGCAGTACTGCTTTCATTTCTGTGTTAGATAGTTTTAAACGGCTGGTAGAGCCGACTCCGGAAGGCACCGCGGCAAACAAAACCCGTAAGAGTTCATCAACGCGTTCTCTTACTTCACTAAACAAAAGATCAGTGCGCATAAGCCGTACACCGCAGGATATATCATACCCAATACCTCCGGGAGATATAACACCTTCTTCCTGCTTAAACCCGGCTACCCCGCCGATGGGAAAACCATATCCCCAATGAATATCAGGCATCGCCAGCGAATTCCCCACAATACCAGGCAACATGGCAACATTTTTTACTTGTCCGGCTGCTTGATCTTTTAAAATCTGCGGTAATAATTTTTCGGATGTGTAAATTCTCCCCGGGACATGCATTTCGTCCCGGCGGGGAATTTCCCAGCAGTAATCATTAATTTTTCGTAAATTAATTGAGGCATTCATAGGGATATAGGGAGGTGATCCCTCCAAGATTGCTGATTTTGCTGAGCAATTTCATAGGCAGAGAACGGCTTCAATTTCACCTTAATAGGTAACCTCATTAATTAAGCTTTCCCCCTAAATCCAAATGCTGAAAAGATTTTTAGGAAATATTTATTGCTCCAATACCATGCTTTAGAGATGAAATTAAATGAAATTATAGATGCCATATAAGTTAACAGCATTTTTGGATGATATAAATGTTTTTTAAAGTATTCTCGTGCCTTTTTTCGGTCGTCTTTCATCCAGTAGTATTTCCCCCACAGATAATCTGCTAAACGATAGTACTGTGCTATCTGCCTTTTGTATTGCAGGCAAAAATCTGGATAACGCCGTGAGAGTCCTTCCAGCGTTTCTATGATTTCCCCGGGGGTATACTCACTTAATTGATGCATGGCAGATTCCTGGTGAACGCGGTATCGCACAAGAGGTTCATTGACATAGTCAAATTCCCAGTCATGTAGAATTCTTAAAAACAATTCAAAATCAGTACATACATGAAAGCTTTCCATGAACCATTCATCGAGTGTATGTAAGATTTCAGAACGGATGACTACGGTATCCATAGGAATGGTTCTGGAATAGTTGGCTAAGGCATATGAGAATATATTTCCCCTCGGAGGAGGGTATTTCTCTGAAAAATATTTCCTTTCCGGCGCTGTTTTTTGTTCATAGAATATAATTTCATTTGCCGCCACAAGACCAACCCGGTTATTTTTTTTAAATAACGGCATCTGCTTCTCTAACTTTTCAGGGAGATAGATATCATCACAATCCAGAAATGCAATATATTTTCCTTTTGCTTCATTAAGCGCTAAGTTTCTTGCTTTCCCGAGGGGGACGGTGATTTGGCCTCTAAAATAATTCAGTTTGCTGTCATAACTCTTTGCGATACAAGCACTCCCGTCAGTTGATGCATTGTCCCAAAATATAATCTCCCAATCTTTATAGGTTTGCGCATAAACACTTTCAATTGCTTCGCGGAGATATTTTGCGCAGTTAAGACAGTTCATAATTACGCTTACTTCGGGCATCTTTTTACTCCGTGGTTATGACTTGTTTTAAAGGATATTGAAATGCACTTAACGCACCGCTCATGAGAACCTTGAAATGCTTAATCGTCTCATTATTTCCATCAATACCAATCCGCGGAAGGCACCAGAGAAACTGTGCATGCTGCGGGAAAATGTGAGCATTCCGTGTTGTTGCCGCTGTAAGGTATGAAGACGTCTGTAGTGTGCTGAATTCTCTTGCTTGCACAGCTTCATAATTCCCAAATGGATAAGAAAAGTGAACAACACCCTTGCCTGTTTCATTTTCAATGCGTTTTCTTGATTCATGTATTTCCATATACATTTCTTCTGATGAAAGAGAACTCAAATTAGTATGAGTGATCGCATGCGACCCGATCGTAACAAGATCGTCTTTTGACAGCTCCCGAATGTGATCCCAGCTCATGGTTAGCTCATCAGCGTATGCGTTCAGAGAGA
>JBDRMW010000138.1:0-14303 GCA_043811735.1 bacterium | reverse complement strand
CTTTTTGTTTATTATTATAAAGCATATACGTCCGGCATATCTTGCCATACAACATAGAAACCTTGCGGTGTCTGTATCAGGATTAATATTTTTAATCATGATTATTATGCTTGGGGCCGGTAATTTTATAATGAATATGGAAGTTTCTATTCTTTTTTGGTTTATTACAATGAATATCTGGAACACACGCCCGATAAACTAATGGGTAACTCTAAACCATGATAAAACTTGCATTTATTATTTTAAACTATGAGAATTATTCTGACACGGTTGAATGTGTTGAATCTCTTCAGTCTTTTATCAGCCCCGCGGTTAAAGCGATTGTTCTTGACAATGGATCATCTGATAGAAGAATTGACCGCCTGTCGTCCTTGTTTCCTGAAATTGATTATATTGCCCATGCACATAACAGCGGGTTTTGTGAAGGCAATAATATAGCGGTCAGATATGCGCAAAAAAAATATAATCCTGAATATTTTTTTCTGCTTAATAATGATGCATCAGTGATCCAGTTTGATCTTTCGAGCATGATTAACTATCTAACCGTGAACCATACTATAGGAATTATGGGAGCAAAAATATACAATTCGTCAATGAACAAATTTTGGGCAGCAGGCGGGATGCTAAATCTTGCCCGTGGATGGGTGAAAAATAGAGGATTTGAACAAAAAGACATTGGACAATACGAGCGTATTATGGATATTGATTTTGTTGATGGATGTGCAATGATTATTAATGCTCGTGCACTGCATAAAGTTGGACTGCTTGATCCTGTCTTTTTTGCATATCATGAGGATGCGGATATTTGTTTACGAATGAAGAAAAATGGGTATAGAGTTGTATATTATCCCCGCATAATTATTTGTCATAAAGTATCGAAAACAACCGGGGGCGAATATTCAGTATTTGCATCATATTATCGATGGCGGAATAGGCTGTTAATTATAAAAAAACATGCTTCTAAAAAACAAAAATATATATTTAATTATATGTTATTCCCTTTAATAGCTGTGCGTGATGTGTGCAGATTCGTATATCTGCGAAAAAGCAGGTGTATCCCCTCTTTGTTTAAGGGATATTTTAATTTCATTAAAATTAAGGGTGCGTTATGAGTAATACCCTGCGTATTGCACATAATTTTGGATTAAAGCTTTTTGCTGATGTTTATTCTCGTGCTGGTATGCTGGTGTTTGTTATTGTGATAGCTCGAACATATGGTGCGGATGCATTCGGCTCGTATGTTCTCTCTTTTGCGGTAGCAAACATTTTTTACATTGTAACTGAATTCGGTCTTCATACACTGTTAATACGCGAAATAGCTAAAGATTACTCTCATGCGCACGTTTACTGGGAGAAATTTTTAACACTTAAGATTATATTGTCTGGTATCGCTATAGCGGGTGTTATTATTACAGGATTAACACTGCAGCTCAATATGGAAACAGCAAAAATACTTATATTAGCTACCATATGGATGATTGCAAATTCGCTTATTGACGCTCAGTATGCTTATTTTACGGCATTTGAGAAACTTATATATGTCGTTTATAATACTATTTTTTACCGCACGGTCTTATATATTATTGGATTTTCTTGTTTGATAATGGGGGCCTCGTTAGTTGCATTATGTTCGATTATTGCGTTATCTTCAGTGTTGGGTGCATGCACCGGCATGTATATAATAGCCCGCTGCTTTAAGTCGTGCCGGGTGCGCTGGGATGCATCTTTAATAAAAAAGATGCTTTATGATGCTTGGCCAATCGCATTATCCGGGATATTTATGAGTGCGTATCTGCGCATTGATACTATTTTGTTGTCGCAATGGAAAGGCACTGTTCAGGCCGGAATTTATAATTCTGCATTTAAATTGTATGAGCCCTTGCTGTTTATTCCGAGTATATTCCAATCTATAATTCTTCCTGTTCTCACCAAATATGTAATTAATACAGGCAATAACATGCAAAAGACATTTATAAAAGCATATACGTTTATGTTTATAACAGGCCTGCCTATATCGATATTATTTATTATAAAATCTGATTGGATTATCCAGACTATATTTGGAAAAGATTATTCTTCCGGTTCAACCGCACTTATGTTTATCGCACCTGCAATAACATTGTTATTTGTTAATGCGATTCCAAGTATTGTATTAATCTCAAAGGGAAAACAGATACTAAATGTATATGTGTGCTTGATTGCGTTAATATGCAGTGTTGCGGGTAATCTGTTGTTGATTCCCGGAATGGGTTTTATCGGCTGCGCATTGATTGTTTCCTTATCGCAAGTAATAATATTTATAATTATGAGCCTGATTCTGCCGGCGTATATCTGCAATAAAGAATTATTTTTAAATATATTTAAAATTATTGTTTCGGGCAGTATTATGGGATTTATATTATTTAAGATCAATCTATTCAGCATGAATATACTTTTAAGCGTTAGTTCAATTCTTATTTGTTTCGTGATATATTTCTTTTGTATTATAACGGTTAAGATTATTAATATTGATGAACTTAAGAAGCTGTTCGGTAATCGTCAATTGGAATAAATATGAAAATAATGTTTGATGCGCGGGCCTATGCAGGCAGTGCTTCTGGGGTTGGAAAATCGGTTTACAATCTTTTACACGCGCTCGCTATGTATGACAAGCAGAATGAATACGTGGTTATAACCAACAACCCCTCATTGTTTAAATTTAATATACCGCATTCTATAAGCTTTCTTCAATCACCGTATCGCATTGATCAGCATCCTTTGCGGGAATTATGGGAGAGATATGTACTTTTAAAGAAAATCACCGATTTAAAAATTAATCTATATTTTTCTCCTAGTTTTAGCTTTCCTTTTGGTTTGAATAACCTTTCAAAACTAAAAAAGGTTGTTGCTATTGATGATTTAACCGCCTTTGATTATCCCGAAACTATGAAATTATTATTTAGGTATTATATGCGCTGGGTCATCAAGAATTCGGTATCTATGGCAGATATGGTTACGGTTATATCTGATTTCATGTATCATGAAGTTATTTCAAGATTTGGTTTTCTAAAATCGCGCGTGGTATCTATCCCTTTGGGCCCGGGAGCTTTTTTGGATTTTGACAAGGCACCTGTTGATATTGAGCATGCGAAAAAAACATATGCACTGCCGGATAATTATGTGCTTGCAGTTGGCAATGTTGAGCCGCGAAAAAATATAAAAAGACTTATTAACGCAATGGTCATTAATTGGGAAAAAGGAATGTTATCACATGTGGTTCTTGTTGGAAAGATGTATGCGAATGAAAAATCATTTATTAATATAATCCCTCAAAAATACCGGAAGAATATTCACTTTACAGGATATGTTTCAGAAGAAGATTTACCCTCTTTGTATGCAGGAGCTGTAACATTTGTATTTCCTTCATTATATGAAGGATTTGGATTGCCTATACTTGAAGCAATGGTTTGTCGGGTGCCTGTAATTACAAGCAATAAAGGGTCAATGCTCGAGATCAGCGGTAATGCGGCACTGCATGTTGATCCGTTAAATAGTAATGAAATTGCCGGTGCTATTGAAAAGGTTGTTAATGAAAAAGAAATTAAAGATGAATTGATTCAAAAAGGGATGCAGCGTGTTCAAAAATATTCGTGGAATGAAGCTGCTCAAAAGCATATTCAATTATTTAATGCAGTTGCATAATGTGCATTACGGCTTTATAAATTTATAGCATCTGTCATCTATAATATGGAAGGTTTATACATGTGTTTTATAATCTGTTGAAAAAATATCCGCCGAGAAATAGTGCTTACAATTTCTATAAGAAAGGAATAGGTGCAGATGACCATTGGGATTGATGCACGCATGATTAATTCATCAGGTATTGGAACCTATATCAGGGGATTGGTTGTAAATTATCCTGAACATATTAAAAAAGAAACTGTTCTTTTTGGAAATCAATCCGAGCTTCGGAAATATGCATACAAGTACAAGATGGTTTCATCCGTATCTAAAATCTATAGTATTAATGAGCAGCTCAAACTGCCCTCATTATACAAGCATCACAAGATTGATCTCCTGCATGTGCCGCATTATAATGTACCCTGTTTATACCGGGGGAACCTGGTAGTAACTATCCATGATTTGATCCATCTCTTATTCCCGCAATTTCTGCCGAATCCGATGGCGCGCATATATGCTGAAACTATGTTTAGAATAGCGGTGCGCAAAGCGAAGATAATTATTGCTGATTCTCATAATACCAAAAACGATATTATAAAATATTTTAAACTGTCTGAAAAAAAAATATGTGTGGTCTATCCGGGCATAGATGCCGTATTCCATGCGCAGGTGAGTGAGGATAACATTGATGCAGTAAAACTGCATTATAATCTTCCGAAAAAATATATTCTGTATGTCGGTAACATAAAATTAAGTAAAAATATTCCACGGCTGGTACAATCGTATCGTATATTAAAAAAACGGATGGGTAATGAATATGGGCTGGTTTTAACAGGTAAAAACTTCTTGGCTGCCACGTATTGGGAAATTAACAAGGATGAAGATATTGTGGTGAGAGAAAACGTCTCTTTTGAAGATCTTCCTGCCGTGTATCAGGGAGCTCAACTATTTGTATTCCCTTCGTTGTATGAGGGATTCGGCTTGCCGCCGTTGGAAGCAATGGCTTCACGTGTGCCGGTTATCTCGAGCAATGCGGGTTCATTGCCCGAAATTTTAGGGGATGCGTCAATCCGTGTTCATCCGCTCGATATTATTGGGTCAGCCGATGCCATGGAGAAACTGCTTAACTCGAGAGAACTTTCAAAATCATATATTGAAAAAGGTTTAGCACAGGCAGTGCGATATACGTGGAAAGATTGTGCAGATAAGATTCAATCAATATATAAGGAACTGCTCATATGAATTTACGCGGTAATGTGATATTAAAATTATGCGATAAATGTATTGGTATTCCGGTGGTTTTAACAATCGGCATATTGCTGAAAATTATCCCGCGGCCTGCCCGGGTTGTACCTCCCCAAAATATTTTGATTGTAAAATTATCCGCGTTGGGGGATTCAATACTGCTCATTCCCTCATTGCGTGCGTTAAGAGAAGCATATCTTCATGCGCGTATCATCTGTGTCTGTACGAGTATTAATGAAGTTGTTTTTAAAGCTATTCCGTATATTGATGAAGTGATAACCATACAGGTTAAAAAACTTATTATTAATCCGTTGTATCTGATAAACACGATTTGGCATATACGCAGAAAAAAGATCGATATTGCTTTTGATTTTGACCAGTGGCTCCGTATTTCTCCCTTGATTGCAGCATTATCCGGTGCGCCGCGCAGGATTGGGTTTAAAACAGAAGGACAATTACGCCATTTTGCATTTACTACCTCAATCGAGCATAAGAAAGAACTTCATGAATTAGAATCTTTTTTATTGATTGTTGAAGCAGTAACTGGAACAAAAAGCAGTACTCATTTGGAATTTCCGGTTTCTTCTAATGCACGAGCAGATGTCCTGAAGATGCTGCGCCTAAAAGGGTACCATGATAAGATGCGCGTACTGGTTATCCATCCCGGATGCGGAACCCATGGTTGGCAGCGAGAATGGCCTGTTGAACGATATGTTGAGCTTATTAAAAAAATTAACAACAAAAACATATGTTATGTATTAACCGGAAGCACATCCGAAACTGCATTAACTGATTTTATTTCGAAACAGCTGAGCGGTTATACCGTAGTTCCACTAATAAATCTGCCTTTTCCCTTATTAGCTGCGGTGCTGTCCTTAAGCAGGTATGTGATTTCGGGAAATACGGGTATCATGCATCTTGCAGCTGCGGTTGGCGCAGCCTGTGTTGCTTTGCATGGCCCAACCAATCCCAAAAAATGGGGGCCATACGGTACACAGCATAAAATCATACAGGCTGATATTGATTGTGCTCCCTGTCTCTATTTAGGATATGAGTATGGATGCACTGACAATACGTGTATGCGTTCAATAAACGTAGAAACCGTATATAATCAATTATCAGATCTATAATGAGGAGTTGCTATTGCTTATAAATTTTTGTATATATTTATAATTATATTTTTGGGAACATTTTAAAAAGAAAATGAATAAAACAATTAAGTTATTATTTTTTTCAACAGTGCAGTATGTTGTGCATGCGGCAATCTTGTTTTTTGTATTCTGGTTTTCTTATCAGCTGCGGTTTTCATTTGATCCTATAATGCAGATTTTCCCGCCGAACAAAGGAATTCCGGATTGGAGCATTTATCAAAAGGCGATCCCGTTTGTCATATTAATTTGGACAGTGGTAACATTATTTTCCGGCTATTACCGGAAAAATAATATTAATAATTATGATGATTTTTTCTATATATTTAAAGCAATCAGTACGACATTCCTCATTATTATGGCGGTTACCTTTATGTACCGGGATGTCGAATATTCCCGGTTGATTATTATGTCTGCCTGGGTTTTTTCAACGATATTGATATTCGTATCCCAGGCAGTTTTCAGAAGCATTAAATCAATACTGTATCTTAAACTATTTGGGGCTCACCGTATCTGTGTGATGGGAAAAGGAAAACCAATCGGGTTCTTAAAAGATCTGCTGAATCATAAAAAAGGATATAAATCATATTTTTATGAGAAATCCATAAAAGAAAATCTTCTTCGGAGGTTTTTGCGGCGGAGAAAAATAGAAGAAGTCCTGGTGGTCTGCACTGATATGAGTCACGATGCAATGCTTAATATTGCGTCAATCTGTGAGAGTTTAGATATCGCATTTAGGTTTATTCCTGATATTTTTGAAATCAGAATGGGCGAACTCATATTTGATCAATCCTTCGGTATACCCATGTTTCATTTAAAGCCGACCTCGCTCCATGGAGTAAACTATTATTTTAAAAGATTTTTTGATGTTGTTTTTTCAATCATGTTTGTATCAGCAGGTCTTATCCCTTTCGTTATTATCAGCTTGCTAATCAAATTAGAAACCAAGGGGGATATTTTTTACACACAAAATAGAGTTGGGTTTAAAGCGAAATATTTTAAGTTTTATAAATTCAGGACTATGATAGAAGGCGCAGATAATCTGATAAATAACTTAAAGCATTTAAGTGAAAGGGACGGGCCTGTTTTTAAAATGAAGAATGACCCGCGTATAACGACAGTGGGGAAAATATTACGCGCATATAGTTTAGATGAAATCCCCCAGATTATTAACGTGCTCAAAGGTGATATGAGCATTGTGGGTCCCCGGCCTCAGGTTATATGGGAAGCAGAAGCGTATGATGATCTGGCGAAGAAACGGCTTAATATTGTTCCCGGGATTACGGGTTTATGGCAGGTAAGCGGGAGAGCAAGTTTAAGTTATGACGAGATGATAGCCCTTGATCTGTATTACCTGGAAAACTGGTCTCCGGGCTTGGATATTAAAATTATTCTGATGACATTGCCGACTATTCTTTCCCGGTCAGGAGCATATTAAACAAATACAAAATCAGGGAACAAATACGGAATATGAAATACGAAATTCGAAATTTGAAAAAAGAGTTATTGTTTGGGATTTCTTAAATTCGAATTTGTTTCGAATTTCGATGTTTGAATTTCTAATTTATAAAAAGGTATAATTGCAGAAGATAGAAATTTAATTTTGTAAAAAATACTACACGTACGAAAAAGGAGTTCATGGTGAATATACTGGTTACCGGCGGAGCGGGATTTATTGCATCGCATATTGCTGATGCATATATTGCACAAGGCCATGCTGTAACGATTATTGATGATTTATCAAGGGGTAAGAAAGAAAATCTTAATCCTAAAGCTGAATTTATTCAGCAAAGTATTTTGGATGAACATATTTCTCAGATATTTAAACGCGGTAAATTTGACCTGGTGAGCCACCATGCAGCACAGATCGATGTGCGTGTTTCAGTTGAACATCCCCTTAAAGATGCACAGATCAATGTGCTTGGACTGATTAATATATTGGAAAACTGCAGAACATATAACGTGCGGAAAATTATTTTTTCTGCTTCAGGAGGAACCTATTACGGTGAATGTCCTGCCGGATATCCGGATGAGGACAGTCCTCCTCGGCCGATGTCGCCGTATGGGATTAACAAAATGGTTTCAGAGTATTATTTAAAATATTATGCTGAAGTATTCGGCCTTGAGTTTACTATTTTGCGGTACGGCAATGTGTACGGGCCGCGGCAGGATCCTCATGGGGAGGCAGGGGTCGTAGCGATTTTTTGCGGGAAAATACTTACAAATAATGAAGTTTTTATCTTCGGTGACGGCCTTCAGGAGCGGGACTATGTCTATGTCGATGATGTAGTCTCTGCAAATCTGCAGGCGCTCGAGAGGGGCAGTAAAGGAACGTTTAATGTGGGAACCGGTAAATCGTATTCAGTCTTGGAATTATTCAAACATTTAAAAGAACATTCAAAATCAAATATAACGGCTGTCCATAAACCGCCGCGGATCGGGGAGCTTTTTAGAAGCGCATTAAATATATCCAAAGCAGCCCAGCAGCTTAACTGGAAACCAAAGATTTCAATTACAGAAGGTTTACAAAATACCTACGATTATTTTAATCAAAAAACAAAGGAACGAATCAACAGATGAAAGCCTTAATATTGATAGGAGGATTAGGAACCCGGTTACGCCCGTTGACCAGCACTATTCCTAAACCGTTGATCCCGCTGGCAAACAAACCATTTTTATATTATCAGTTTCAAACCTTAAAAAAATACGGTATTAAAGATATTATTTTGTGTGTTTCATATCTTCCGGGAGCTTTTAAGCGGATTTTCGGAAACGGCAAAAAACTGGGCATAAAAATTACGTATGTTCATGAAAAACATCCGCTCGGCACCGGCGGAGCGATAAAAAATGCTGAAAAATACATTGATCGTCCGGTTATGGTATTAAACGGTGATATTCTCACCTCACTCCCTATAGATAAATTAAAAAACTATCACCAGGCGCGCCGCTCAGGAGTGACGATTGCCTTGACCAGCGTAAAAGATCCTACTGCATACGGCCTGATACCGATTGATAAAGCGGGTAAGATCATTCAGTTTATTGAAAAGCCTGCCTGGGACGAAGTAACCTGCAATACCATTAATTCAGGAACATATATTTTTCAGCCTGAAGTCTTGAGGTTTATCCCGAGGGGGATTCCCTGCTCTCTTGAACGGGAAGTTTTTCCGCTTCTGCTTAAAAACAAATTTCCCATGTATGGATTTGTATATGATGGATACTGGCTTGATTTTGGGACTACCGAAGCATATCTTAAAGCACATGCTGATATCTTAAGGGAAAAAATGCCCGCGGCGGTTGAAGGAAGACAAATCAAAAAAAATCTCTGGGCTGGCAGACAAACGGTTATTAATTCTTCCGCACAGCTGATAAATGAAATAATCTGTTCAGATCATACGCGCATAGGGGATCAGGTTAAGATTATCGGGCCTGTATCTATTGGTAAAAAATGCAGGATTAAGCGTAATGCTGTGCTTAACCAATGTGTGATTTTAGATTCATGTGTTATCGGTGAGGGCTCAAAACTAACCCGATGTATCGTTGGGAATAACTGCATTATTGAACCATACAGCGTTATAAGCAGCGGCGTCGTGCTGGGCCATAAGAGCATAATAAAAAAATACAGTAAACTATGAAGAGAAAACAAAAAAAAGCAAAGATTAAAATTATTAAAAAACCCTGGGGACAAGAGATCTGGTTTGCAGATTCCCCTAAATACCTGGGTAAAATTCTCATTGTTAATAAAGGCTGCCGCTTAAGTGCTCAGTATCATGCAAAAAAACACGAAACCATGTATTGTGAATCAGGTTCCTGTGAGTTTGAATTAAACGGCAAGAAAAAAGTTTTCCGAAAAGGCCATGCCATAGTTATCCCGCCCGGGACCATCCACCGCATTTATGCTAAGTATGGGGGGGTGCGGATATTTGAAGTTTCAACTCCACACCCTGACGACGTAATCCGGTTACGTGATGATTACGGCAGGATCAAATAATGAATTATAAAAAAATACTGCTTGTTTTGATAGTCTATTCAATCTGTGCTGCGCTTCTTCCCTGGCTGCCCGGCATTGATGCACGGATCGGCGCGATTTCTCTGCGCCTGCACAGCGCAGGTAATGTTACTGCGGGTATATTATGGATTTGTGTTATTCTCTATGGCGCATATCGGCCGTTTAGAGCAAGGGCAGAATCATGCCTGGATTTTCTTGATACAGCAGATCAGCGCATCTTGCGAAATATCGTATGGATTATTGTTTGTATTATTTTTGTAACGTCAGTAAGTTATAAACTGAAAGCTCATGCGAGCTTTCAAACACATGCGCTTGATTTAGGAATATATGCGACAAACTGCTGGAATACATTGAACGGCAGAATTATGTGGAATTCATTGTTAGGGCAGAACTATTTAGGCCATCATCTTAATGTTACCGTTATTCCGCTGTCACTCGCCTTTCTGCTGTGGAAAAATGCAGGAGTACTCCTTATTGTTCAGTCAGCAGTCATCTCATTAGCATTTCCTGCTGTATACCGGATTGTGCATGCTTTAAAATTTCGTATTTCATATTGTTTTGCCTTAAGTCTGATTTTTATGTCCCACCCCATGATTATTAAACTGCTTGATTTTGATTTTCAAAATGAAGTATTTATTATTTTGTTTTATTGCTGGGCAATTGCGTTCTGGCTGCAAAGGAAAAATATCCTTATGTTTATCATGATTGCATTAGCACTGCTGGTTAAAGAGGATATAACCTTAACACTCGCCGGGTGGGGTTTTGTTATGCTTATAACCGGCCGGGATAGATTATGGTACGGACTGAGCTTGATTACTGCCGGCGTTGTTTATTTTATTGTATCGGTTAAACTAATTATTCCGTATTTCTATCCGGGAGAAGGCATTTCTAATCTCTACCGATACTCTGCGATGGGCTCAACCTGGGGAGAAATCATCATGACGGTTATGCGTCATCCCGTCAATCTTTTTCTTTTCTATATGAAACACATGAGCATGGTCCCATTGCTTAATTTGCTGAGTGGATTTGCATTTGTCTGTATCTTAAATCCCCTGTATCTGATTCCGGTTGTTCTGGGGCTTTTGCCGCATGTTATTTCCAGCACACAGGGACAGTATAATTTATCGGAAATATATGTTGCCGCATCAATACCTTTTTTATTTTTAGCTTCTCTTAAAGGACTGCAGGTTTTGCAAAAAAAATACCACACAAAACTTTTCAATCGTATACTGACCGGTGTAATTATGTTTTTATTGGCATTTAATTTTACCCGGTCCGCACGTTTTTATAAGCACGTTCCTCGTGCACGAATGCGGGCAGCAAAAAAAATGATTCTCTTAATTGAACCATATGCATCGGTTCTTGCACAAAGTGATTTGTTGCCTCATGTCGTATGCAGAGATCGCATCCAATCATTTCCTCAATGGGATTCTACCTTCGAATATCTCCACAATCCCGATTATATTATGGTTGATACCCGGGGGAATTCAAGTCCCTTTACCTATAAACAATGGGAAGCTGAATATCATGCGATGCGTGAATCAGGGACACATGTCCTCGTATATGATGAACAGGGTTATCAGCTCTGGAAAAATAAATACACATTTAAGGAAAATCTATGAGCAACATTAAATTTGGCACTGATGGATGGAGAGCAGTAATTTCAGACACATTCACCTTTGATAATCTAAAGAAAGCAGCCCGGGCAACCGCGCGGTATTTTAGAGATAAGGAATATATCAAAATTTCGGTTAAGAACAAAAAACTGCTGCTGGTGGGATATGATAACAGGTTCCATTCTGAAACCTTTGCCGGCATTGTTGCTGAGATTTTCGCTCAACAGGGATTTCGGGTCTTATGGTCTGAAAAATCGCTCCCAACACCGGTATTGTCTCATGCGGTCATTGCGCGTAAAGCATTGGGAGGGGTAATGATTACCGCTTCTCATAATCCGGCAGTCTATAATGGATTTAAAGTGAAGATGCATTACGGGGCTGCTGCACCCGCCGGAGAAACAGCGGTCATTGAATCATATATTGATACCACCTCTTCAGAAACCCCTTCACCTGTCCGTGCAAAGATTACCAGAACAAGTTTTTTAGATGAGTATGTAAAAGATGTAAAAGCACTGGTTAATTTACGCTGTTTCTCCCGGTTACCGGTATCGCTTATCATTGATCCTATACATGGCAGCGGATCAGGGCTGCTTGAACATATATTAAATAAAACACATATTACCATTCAAAGTATACGGAACAGCAGAGATCCGCTTTTCGGCGGCGTTATTCCTGAGCCGATTGAGAAAAATATTCAAGAATTGATTCGGCAGGTAAAAAAAGCGGATCGAACCATTGGGATCGCCTTCGATGGGGATGCTGACCGTATCGGCTTGATTGATGAAAAAGGAAATTTTGTTAATTCACATCAAATCTTTGCGCTCCTGATTTGGCATTTGATTGAACATAAAGGAGCCAGCGGACGAATTATTAAAACCATATCCGGGAGTTTTATGGCAAACCGTCTGGCCAAAATCTTCGGCAGAGAAATAGTCGAAACCCCGATTGGATTTAAACATATAACCGAGCATATGTTATTCGGAGATGTGATGATCGGCGGCGAGGAATCAGGAGGGATTGGATTTAAGGGGCATATCCCTGAACGGGACGCTCTGTTAACGGCCATGTATATACTTGAAATGATGGCTCAAACCGGAAAACAATTGCATGTTTTAATCAAAGATTTAAATGCCAAAGCATGCCCCTCATTTTATGACCGCATCGATGTTAACCTGCAGGAGATTATAGATAAACAAATTTTCATCAAACAGGTGAAAAAACAGATTCCGGCTGTTTTTAACATTAAGCCGAAACGGATTCAAGATTACGACGGCATTAAATGTACCTGGAAAGATGACAGTTGGATTCTTCTGCGCATCTCGGGGACCGAACCGGTGCTGCGCATCTATGCGGAAAGCAGTTCTTCAAAAACTACACAAAAATTACTTGCGTGCGGAAAACAATTTCAGTATAATCAATAGATTATTTTTAGAATACATTTATTAATATGAAAACTGCAATTAAAAATACAGCCAATCTGCGTATTATGATGCTCGCTGCAGGAGAAGGCACTCGTATGCGGCCGCTGACCTATTTTTCACCGAAACCGCTTAATCCGATTTTAAACAAGCCGGTTATGGAACACACTCTGGTAAATCTGGCGAAACAGGGAATCAAGGAAGTTATGATAAATATTTCTTATTTTCCGGAAAAAATAAAACAATATTTCGGCGATGGAAAAAAATATGGTTTAAAAATATCCTATTCACTTGAACATAAAGCGCTGGGTACCGCAGGGGGTGTTAAAAATGTCGAGCAATTCTTTGCAAAAAATACATTTGTTATCGTAAGCGGCGACGGTTTGTCGGATATTAATTTAACCCGTGTGGTTGATTTTCATAAAAAAAAGAAAGCATTAGGAACCATGGTCTTAAGTAAGGTCGATTCTAAATATGAGTACGGCGTAGTTATTAAAAATAGTGATGGGAAAATAACCAGGTTCTTAGAAAAGCCGCGGTGGAGCGATATATTACCCGGTGAAGTTAATACGGGCATATATGTGTTCGAACCGGAAATATTTAAATATATCCCCAAAGATACATTTTACGATTTTGGGCTTCAGGTCTGGCCGAGGCTTCTAAAAATCAAGAAAAAAATATATGCGTATAATTCTGATGAATACTGGTGTGATATCGGCGGTTTAGATGTGTATCGTCAAGCGCATTGGGATGGGATGGATAAACGCCTCTCATTAGATATTGAAGGTACGAGCATAAGTGAAGGAGTGGTAGCCGGGGAAAAATTAATTAAAGCGCATGATGTAAAACTTCAATCCCCTTGTGTAATCGGTAAAAACTGTGTTTTTAAATCAGGAAGCGTGATCGGTCCTTATGCATCATTAGGGGATAATGTTACTGTGGGCGCGAATTCATCTGTGCAGAACTCAGTCTTATGGAATAATATTTCGATTCCTGAAAATACCACTTTGATCGATACGATTGTTACCGATGATATTGAAATATCAGGTATTAATTTATATTTAAAAAATGCTATAGTTACCAAAAATATTTATTAATAAGGAATGGGGACACACCTCTTCGAGGAATGTCCCCGCTATTAAATGGGGACACACCTCTTCGAGGAATGTCTAATAAGGAATGGGGACACACCTCTTCGAGGAATGTCCCC
>JBDRMW010000137.1:0-2178 GCA_043811735.1 bacterium | reverse complement strand
TTCCTGCAAAAAATACCCTGAAGGTCCATTAATTAGTTTCAGAACTCCAGAACAGAGATTGATCGGTACATGGGAAATAACAGAATTTGAAATTGATGGACAGGATTTTATGGATTCACTAAAAAACCACCCGGCTTATTGCCTTTATTGGTTCAATTATGGAACTGCAATTGGAATAGATTTTGGAAGTGGACTGAATTCTGGAAATATAGATTTTGAAAATAAAAAAAAAGAATTGTGTTTTCAATATTACTCTAATCCTAGCACAGCTTATGGTCCCTTAGATTATAATAATACTTGTTGGGATATTCTCAGATTGACAAATGAAGAGATGAAACTTAGCACCGATTTTATAGATGGTAAAGAGTATGTCGTTTCTTTTGATAAAATTAATGAATGACGCATATAAAAAAAATATAATATGATGAAAAAAATAATACTTATTTTTATTCTGATAACACCTATTGTATGCAGTGCACAAAGCGCTGATTTACTAAAAAAATACTGGTATTATAGGTTTCGCTTAAAAAACGATTTTTTGAAGGTTGGACCAAATCCGGGAGAAAGCATCCCTGCTGAAACAAGACATATATCTGGAGCTAACAACGGGAAAATTCGTTGGGGTGATGCCACAATGCACCTTGGCTGGTATATAGGGGTTCTTGCAACTGAATACCGCCTTCTGGATGATAATAATCAAAACACATTGCCTACTAAAGAGGAATTGTATTACGCCTTGAATGCTTTTGAGCGGTTAGACATTAATGCCGAACCGTTATACGGTGGAAACCAGGAAGCCCCTAATGGGTTTTTTATAAGAGATGATGTTCCTGCTGATTTTCTTACTAAAAATAACAATGAAAATTTAGCGCATTTCAACCAGGAATTAACATGTACTACAATTGTAAATGGGGTTACTTCTGATTATATACTAGAAGAGGAACATCCAAGTGATCCCAAACATGCTGAAATGAGTCATGACCAAGTATATCATTTGCTAATAGGTTTTGCATTAGTCAAACGTTTTGTTGATGACTGGGTTACTTATAATGGTGTAGCATTAAGGCAAAAGGCAATAGATATGGCAGATAATATTATAGAATATTTAAAAGCTGATAGCTGGATTACAAGAAATGCGGTTACAGGAAATACCGTTCATCGCGGTCCTCATGGTGCGGTGTTACGATCTTATGGTATTGCTGTTGCCGGACATAAAATTACAGGAGAATGGTGGTATCAGAATAATACCTCTATAGCGAATTATTTTTCATGGCAATTAGTCCAAACTTTTAAAAATCCCACAAGTTACAATAATCATCATAAAGCGGCATTAGCTGCCATTGGGGATTCCTGGCAAAAACAACCTGATGGCACAATACCACCAGCTCCCGGGTTACCATGTTATAATTCAACATATCAAGGTTTACAGATCACTACAGGATGGGCTGACTGGGATCCTTTTTACTTTACTTTATGGGCGCTGCTTAACAATAAAAACCAGACTCTTCCTTCACCTCTATCTCATTTAAATGGTGCACCGCGTGAAGGCCCGTATGCATACGTTAATGATAAAGCCGGTTATGGTTGGGCGAGTGACAATCGTTATATGAAAGCGCCTGACGTGCAGTATGGTGGTCCGGGTTCAGGTAATGAGGGAGATTTTAATGGATTGGATTACATGCTTATGTATAACTTATATCACCTTAAATACCGAAATAATCCATACCTAAACTTACCGTTTTATACTAATTTGATGGATCGTATTGAAACATTAAATTTCCCATATCTTTTATCTAACAGATATTATGGATCACAATCTCATTATATTAAAGCATCATATGACCGGTTTCGCAGCATCACTTCCAATAAGACCATTGAACCGGATGGATGGCTCGTCTACAGAGCCGGGCAGGAAATTTCATTGGAGCCGCCATTTGAAGTAAAGGAAGGCGCTGAATTCAATGCTTATGTTCAACCCTTTGAGTGCTCAGAAAGCGGCAATTATAAAAGCTTAGCAGATACCACGCAAACCGACAGCACTCTTGCCGGCAATGATCTAAGGGATGCAACGAATTCGCTTTACGGCATGCACGACCCCCTGCCACTAAAAAATAAAGTTATACCACTAACATACAATGAGGAAGAAGATATTTATCCGGAATATGAAACCATGGATAC
>JBDRMW010000136.1:0-33852 GCA_043811735.1 bacterium | reverse complement strand
AATTAAGCACAGCGTGATATAAAGGAGAAGGCTGATATATGAAAATTTTACTGACCGGAGCAGGCGGGATGCTTGGTTCAGCGCTATGGACAGAATTATCTTCATCTGATCATGAGCTTATCGGGACCGATCTTCTGCAGCCGGCATGTATTCCGAATGAACAATTCATTCAAATGGATATTACCCATAAAGCACAGACGTATCAGATTGTATCCAAATGTAATCCTGATCTCATCATTCATACCGCAGGATATACTGATGTTGACGGATGTGAAATAAATCAGGATCACGCATACCGCGTAAATGGGACAGGAACCAGGAATCTTCTGCTCGGTGCGCAGCGTTTTGATTCAGGTTTTTTATATATATCAACTGATTATGTGTTTGGCAGTGACGATAAAAAATCATACCGCGAGTATGATGTGCAGAAAGTTAATATGCATTATGCGCATTCCAAACAGATCGGCGAGGAATTTGTTAAAAGTTTAAGCAGTAAATATTATATTGTCCGTTCATCCTGGCTTTTTGGCAAAAGCAGATCAAATTATGTGGTAAGCATGATTGAAAGTATAAAACATAAAAAACCATACCGGGCCGCGGATGATATGACTGCTTCTCCAACGTACGTGGTTGATCTTGCCCGGGCGGTGCGTTATTTAATCGAACAGGAAACCTACGGCGTATATCATATTACCAATCAGGGGCAGGCATCAAGATACGAGGTTGCATGTGAAATCGGTGCATATCTGAAGAGCAGCAATGTTTCAAACATACAGCAGGTTAAACTTGATACGCTGGGGCTTGCGGCAAAACGTCCCCATTATTCTATTCTTGAGAATTATATGTGGCACCTCGAAGGCAATCCTCCGATGCGCCATTGGAAAGATGCCGTAAAGGATTTTATAAAGGAAGTATCGTAGATTTAATAAACCATAATCGGAGATACCATATGCAAAAAGTATGTATTGTAGGTACGGGCTATGTTGGACTGGTAACCGGGGTATGTCTTGCCGAAATAGGGCATAATGTCATATGCATTGATAATAATCAGGATAAAGTTAGTTCACTTAAAAAAGGAATTGTTCCCATTTATGAAGCCGGATTGGAAAAACTGGTTAAAAAAAACAGTGCAAAAAAAAGGCTGTTTTTTTCAAGCAGCATAAAAGAAGGAGTTGATCAATCAAACATTATTTTTATTGCGGTTAATACGCCTCCTCTGCCGGATGGATCAGCTGACCTGTCTTTTGTAGAAGCAGTTGCCTGTGAGATCGCCCATACGATGAAGTCCTATAAGGTCATTGTTGAAAAATCAACCGTTCCGATCGAAACATGCCACCGGGTCAAGGAAACCATTGCACGGAATATAAGGAAGAAACTTACCTTTGACGTGGTATCAAATCCTGAATTTCTGCGTGAAGGCACTGCGGTAAGAGATTTTCTTAAGCCCGACAGGATTGTCATCGGATCCGATACCTTTAAAGCTTCGCGGATAATGCAGAATCTGTATAAACCGATTAAAGCTCCGCACGTTTTATGTGATGTCAAAACAGCAGAGCTTATTAAACATGCATCGAATTCTTTTCTTGCCATGAAAATATCATTTATTAATTCAGTAAGCAGAATTTGTGACTTAACCGGTGCAGATATTACCAAGGTAGCAGAAGGTATGGGGCTTGATAAACGGATCAATCCTGCATTTTTAAAAGCAGGGATCGGATACGGAGGCAGCTGTTTCCCCAAAGATGTGGCTGCGTTTGCCTGGATTGCCCGGAATAAAGGATTTGATTTTAAACTGCTTGATGAAGTCAGAAAGATTAATAACGGGCAGATTGATGAGATTTTAAAGAAGATAACTAATGTGCTGTGGAATATTCAAGGGAAACTGGTAACGATTCTTGGGTTGTCGTTTAAGCCTGAGACCGATGATCTGCGCAATGCGCCCTCTCTGGAGATCATTAAGCATCTGCTCAGTGCAAAAGCACGCATTAAGGTCCATGATCCAATCTGTATGGAAAAAGTTAAATCCCTATTTCCAGGGCTCGAGTTCTGTGCTGATCCGTACAAAGCGTTGGCAGATTCTTGCTGCCTTATATTGGTAACCGAGTGGGACGAATATAAGAAATTAAACTTTCGCAAAGTAAAGAAGCTCATGAAAGGCCGTAATATTGTTGACGGCAGGAATATGTTTAATCCGCAAAAAATAAAGAATATGGGATTTATATATAGAGGGGTGGGCATCTCATGAGGATACTTATAACCGGCGGAGCTGGATTTTTAGGATCGCATATATGTGACCGGTTGATTCAGGACGGTCATCACGTTATCTGTATGGATAATTTATCAACCGGCCGTATGCAGAATATAGAACATCTGATAAATTTTGATAATTTTTCATTTATCAAACATGATGTTACCAATTTTATTCATATTACCGGGCGGTTGGATGCGGTGCTTCATTTTGCATCTCCCGCAAGCCCCATCGATTATTTAGAGCTTCCCATCCCGACGCTTAAAGTCGGTGCATTGGGCACGCATAAAGCATTAGGTGTGGCAAAGGAGAAAAAGGCCATATTTATGCTTGCCTCAACCAGTGAAGTCTATGGAGATCCCAAGGTAAATCCTCAGCCCGAATCATACTGGGGGCATGTTAATCCGGTAGGGCCCCGGGGTGTTTACGACGAAGCAAAACGATTTGCTGAAGCATTGACTATGGCGTATCATACGTATCACAAAATCCCGGTCAGGATTGTTCGGATTTTTAATACATTCGGTGAACGAATGCGCTGTAATGACGGCCGTGCGGTTCCTGCGTTTATAACGCAGGCTTTAGCCGGGAAATCTTTAACGGTCTTTGGCAGAGGAACACAAACACGGAGCCTCTGCTATGTATCAGACTTGGTTGAGGGCATTATAAAACTTCTTTTTTCGCACATCAATACGCCTGTTAACATAGGTAATCCTGATGAAATACCCGTAAAAGATCTGGCAAAAACTATTATACGATTATGCGGAAGTAAGAGTAAGATTATTCATCAAACACTTCCCGTAGATGATCCTCAAGTGAGATGCCCTGATATCTCCCTGGCACAAAAAAAACTGAAATGGAATCCCCGTGTCTCAGTATCAGAGGGCTTACAAAAAACAATCAGCTGGTTTAGAAAATAAATATATGACAAAAAACACACCGTATATTATTTCAGTCCTCATCCCTGCATTAAACGAATCCGGAAATATTAAAGAATTAATCGGCCGGATAAAAAATAAATTATCGCTCATCACTGATCATTTTGAGATTATCGTTGTCGACGGTGGTTCGCATGATAATACACAGGAATTGGCTCGTTTAAGCGGTGCCGCGGTCATTAAGCAGCATGAAAAAGGATATGGGGCAGCTTTAAAAGAAGGGATTAGTATGGTGCAGGGTGAATATATAATTACTATGGACGCAGATTTCTCGCACGATCCGTATTTTATACAGGAAATGTGGAATAAACGCGACTTATCCCAGGTAACCATTGCTTCCCGGTATGTATCATGCGGTTCATCTGATGCACCATTCATCCGCAATTTTTTAAGCAGGATATTAAACCGGATGTTTTCCCTGCTCCTGCATATTCCTATTAAAGATTTCTCCAGCGGTTTTAGAATGTATAAGCGGGATATATTGCAGAGTGTGAAACTTGAAACAAATGATTATGAAGTTCTGGAAGAAATATTAATCAAATTATATTGTGAAGGGTACCATATTGCGGAAATCCCGTTCCATTATTCCGCGCGCCAATCAGGGAAATCAAAAGCACATGTTTTGGGATTGATGTGGAAATATCTCCGCACGTTATGGAGGATGTGGAAACTCAGGAATTCAGTAAAAAGCGCTGATTATGACAGCAGAGCGCATGACAGTAAGATATGGCTGCAGAGATACTGGCAGCGCTCGAGATATAAAATAATCCAGCATATGCTTAGGGACATAACCGGCAGTGTTGCTGACATAGGCTGCGGATCAAGCAAAATTATTCAGCATAATTCCATGCTTTGCGGGTTGGATATTAAATTGAATAAATTACGCTATGTTAGACGTTTAAATCCCAAGGTTCTCCAGGGAGATATATTCCATCTGCCTTTTAAGAATAATAGTTTAGACGGTCTGGTTTGTTCAGAGGTAATCGAACATATCCCTCAGGATAAACGGATTTTTGAGGAGTTTAACCGTGTATTGAAAACAGGGGGAATTCTTGTTATCGGCACCCCTGATTATGCCAAAAGAACATGGCGGTTTATTGAGTTTTTCTATAATTTGATACTGCCCAATGCCTATGGGAGCGAACATATCACCCAGTATACCGGTGATTCTTTAAGCAGGCTTTTAATCTCTGAAGGGTATACCATTCTGGAAACTGAGTATATTTGTAATTCAGAGCTGATTTTGAAGGTAAAAAAAATAACAGCTTGACATATTACCGTTCATGTATTAAACTGTTCAATAGATGAACATTATTTATATTGACTAAATATTCAGGGAAAATATGCCAGGTCAATCAAAGGGAAACTTATCAGAAAAAAAGCTCGAAGGTGTAGGTTATATTGCAAAAAACAGCAATAATACACAACGAGACATATCCTCCAGTATAGGATACTCCCTTGGCTTAACCCGCAGTATTTTAAAGCGCCTGATTAAAACCGAACATATCAGAACCTGCCAGTTACATAAAACAAAAGTTGAATATCTACTAACACCCAAAGGTTTTTTAGAAAAAACAAAGAAATCATACGAAAACTTTATTAAGCCAATAGATTCAGTTAAAGAAATGCATACATTAAGAAAATGAAATTATTAATGCCTTTTTTATCTAAACATTATCTTATTTTTACCGTGCTCATTTTAACCTGTATTGTAAGTGCGGTGCTGGAAGGTATGGGCATCAGCCTTGTATTTCCGGTTCTGCAGAGTATTGTTGGAGCAACCTCTGAATTAAACATACCCTTTCCATTTAATAAAGTAGCACATCTGTTTAAAGACCTGTCCCTAACAAGTTTGTTAAAAGCAGTATCAATTTGGCTATTAGTAGTAACGCTAATTAAAAATTGGTTTTTATATTTAGTTGTTATTATTTCAAGCCGGCTGCGTGTCATGGTTATGAAATATTTCAAAGGTGAGTGTATAAACAAAATTATGTATCTTGGTATGGGCTATTTTAATAAACGTAAAGGTTCTGATTTTCAGGTAATAATCGAATCTCATATTGAATTCGGTTTAGGGGGTATCATTTTTCTTATAGGTAATATGCTGGTTATAATGTTTAATTTTTTAATATTGCTCATACTCTTGTTTCTGCTTTCCTGGAAACTTACTCTTCTTTCAATTGCTCTTGTTGGTAGTGCCTCGTTTGGGGTCAACATATTGTATAAAAAGATCACGGCAGTTGGTAAAAGGATTGTACAATCAAAATATAAACAATTCAGTGCATTGTTTGACATTGTCAATGGTATAAAATTAATTCATTTATATAACAGGGAATCTTTTATGACGAAAAAATTTCATCATGCAATTAACGAATATAATATAGATGTTTTAAAAAGCGATAGAATTAATGGACTTATCGGCCCAGTTTTTGAGATTGTCAGTGTGTGTATTTTGGCTTTATTGGTATTTATCGGTTCTTATTTTATTTCTTCTTCTCACCAGGCTATTATGGGAATACTCTTGACGTTTATTGTCATTTTAACCCGGATGATTCCAAAAATTAAAGTATTTAATTCACAATTAGGCACTTTATGTAATCGATGGCCGACAGTACGGGAAATTGAAAAGTTTCTAGAAGGAACCGGAGAAGAAAAATTGAAACAAGGAACTGCTCAATTTTCTTATTTGCAAAAAAACATTGAGTTTCAATCAATCGCTTTCAGCTATTCTCCGCAAGATAGCCGGGTTTTTACTGATTTATCATTTCAAATTCAAAAAGGAACCAAGGTCGGAATTGTGGGGCTTTCCGGATCGGGTAAATCCACCATTGTTGAGTTGCTATTCCGCTTTTATGATCCAAATAAAGGATCGATCTATATTGATGGCGTTGATTTAAAGGGGATTGATTTGCGTTCATGGCGAGGGCATATTGGCATTGTTTCTCAAGACACATTTCTTTTTCACGATACGATAAAAAATAATATTTCATTCTCAAAACCTTATGCATCACATGATGAAATAATCCAGGCAGCACAGCGGGCTAATATCCATAATTTTATTGCAAATCTTCCTAATGGGTATGATACATTAGTCGGCGATCGGGGGGTGCTTCTTTCAGGAGGTGAACGGCAGCGTATCTCTATATCGCGGGCAATCTTATGTGAACCAGCGGTGCTTATTTTTGATGAAGCAACATCTTCGCTGGATACTGAGTCAGAAAAAATTGTTCAAAAAGCTATTGAAGAAATATCGATTAATAAAACGGTTATTGCTATTGCACATCGTCTGTCAACATTAACTAATTTTGATAAGATTGTGGTAATCAAAAACGGTCATTGTATAGAAGAAGGAACCCATCAGCAACTTATTAAAAAAGATGGTTTGTATAAAAAATTAGTTGAGATGCAGACTTTAGAGAAAAATGATGCATTATAAAGAAGGACCTTATGACCACTATTGCAGGGATTGAACAGGCAGTTATTGTAGCGGGAGGACGGGGTGTCCGTTTAAAACCGCTTACAGATACCAAACCAAAGCCTATGATTCTTTTTCATGGCAAACCATTTTTGGAATATCTTATTGAGAATCTCAGGGACCAGGGAATTCTGCGCATCGTTTTATTGCTTGGATATCTCCATGAAGTTATACAAGAGTATTTTCAGGACGGAAAAAAATGGAATGTATCAATTTCCTATTCAGTCACTGATATTGATGATGAAACCGGAAAGCGCATGAAATCCGCAGAGCATCTATTTGATCAACGCTTTCTTTTCTTGTATGCCGATAATTACTGGCCATTACAGTTGGATAAAATGGTGACACAATTTAATACGGCAGGGACGTTAGGTCAACTGACGGTATATCGTAATGCAGATGCGTATACCCGGCCGAATGTTATTGTCGATGATTCCAATTTGATAATCATGTATGATAAAGCTCGAACAGCACTAAATCTTAAGATGGTTGACATAGGTTTTGCATTATTTAAAAAAGAGATTATGAATATAATTCCTTCCGGAGAAAATGTATCTTTTGAAGCTTCAATATATCCTTCATTAATTAAACAGTATCAACTCGGCGCATTTATAACTGATCACCGATATTATACGTTAACTTCTCCGGAACGGCTGCCCAGGATCGAAATATTTTTTAAACGAGAGCCGTTCATTATATTGGATAGAGATGGTGTATTGAACAAAAAACCGCCTCGGGCTCAATATGTTACGAAGTGGGAAGATTTTGTGTGGCTTCCGGGCGCCAAAAAAGCCGTTAAATTATTAAAAGAAAATGGGTTTAAAATTATTATTATTACTAACCAGGCCGGTATTGCACGGGGGAATATGAGCCAAGCAGATTTTATAAAAATCAATGATCGAATGAAAGTTGATTTATCTAAAGCAGGTGGAAGCATTGATGGTATATATTACTGCCCGCATAACTGGGATGAGGGATGTGAATGCCGAAAGCCTAAACCGGGCATGCTTTTTTCTGCCCAGAAGGATTTTAACCTTGATTTATCCCGTGTGTTTTTTATCGGTGATGATGAAAGGGATTTGCAGGCTGGTAATGCTGCCGGATGTAAAGTCCTGCTGGTTTCAAATAAAACTTCACTTTTAACCTTAATTAAAGAGAAAATTTTACCTGCAAAAAATCATGATTCTCAATTGAAAGGATCTCACATGTGGCATTAAAAGATTGGTATCAGCAGACTTCCAGTTATATTACCTTTAATGGTGAAAGGGATAGTTAATAATGAGTGAACATCGAGAAAGTATAAAAAAAGTATTAGTGACGGGGAACATGGGTTATATCGGTTCAGTTCTCGTGCCTGAGCTTTTAACATCAGGGTATGAAGTCAGCGGATATGATATCGGGTATTACGATGATGACTGCTGTGTAGATGAAGATACACAAAAGGGAAAGATTCACCAGATAGTTAAAGATATTCGCGATATTTCAAAAGCTGATGTTAAGGGAATTGATGCTATAATTCATTTAGCGGCTCTTTCTAATGATCCTCTCGGTGAACTTGATTCCTCATTAACAGAGGAAATTAATCTAAATGCTACATTAAAATTGGCAGCGTTTGCAAAAGAATGTGGGGTAAAAAGATTTGTATATTCATCTTCACAGAGCATGTATGGTATTTCCAAAACAACTGATGAATTGGATGAAGAATCAACTGAAAAAAATCCGCTGACTGTATATGCCCGGACTAAATGGGTTGCAGAAAAAGAACTAAAAAAACTTTGTGCTGATAATTTTCTTGTTGTCTGTTTTAGGCTTTCAACGGTATTTGGTGCTAGTCCCAAGCTGCGCTGTGATATTGTTTACAATAATTTAGTTGCCTGTGCATATACCACGCATAAGATTGAGATCAAAAGTGATGGTACCCCATGCCGGCCGGTCGTTCATGTCCGCGATGTTTGTTCGGCCTTTCTAGCGGGTTTACTGGCACCGCGGTCTCTCCTGTCAGGCGAATCATTTAATGTCGGAATAAAAGATGGTAATTTTACCATTCGAGATTTGGCGGAAAACGCGCAGAAAGTTATTCCTAATAGCAGCGTATCATTTACTAATGAGCATGGAACCGACTCGCGGACATATCGGATAAGTTTTAAAAAAATATATTCTGTATTGAAAGATTATTATAAGCCAAAGTGGGATTTAACAAATGGCGGTCAAGAACTTCGTGAATTATTTGAAAAGATACAATTCACCGAAGAACAATTCAGGGGAAGAACCTGTACCCGCTTACACCAGATAAAATATCTGATCGATAAAGGCATCATTGATAAAATGCTGCGGAGGGTGGTTAAAGGTGAACGATATTAGTTATTCATCAATAAACATGTGCCGAAGCTGCAGCTCGGAAAAGATTGAAGAATTTATAAATTTAGGAAAACAGCCGTTGGCCAATGGTTTAAAAAAGAGCGACTCGCAAACAGATCAATTATTTCCGCTTAGATTGTTGTATTGCCATAACTGCACTCTTGTCCAGTTAGGAGAAACAGTTGATCAAGAGAGACTTTTTCAGGAATATTTCTGGGTTACAGGAACTTCGGAGACTGCCAAAAAATATGCCGATGTTTTTTTTAAAAAAGTAGTATCAATTACGGCTCTTGATCCCAAATCAACGGTTATTGAGATTGCTTCGAATGACGGCACTTTTTTGTATCCTTTTGGAAAACACGGCTATAACATATTAGGCATTGATCCTGCGAAAAACATAGCAGAGATTGCAAATGCCAATGGAATTCCCACGTGGGACGTTTTCTGGAATACACAAACTGCTGAAAAAGTTAAGGAAAAACATGGGCCTGCTGATATTGTATTTGCACGGAATGTTATACCCCATGTCAGTGAATTACACGAAGTAATAAAAGGGATTCGCCATGTGCTGAAGAAAGACGGAGTCGGGATTATTGAGTTCCATTCAGCTGCGACCATACAGAAAGAATTGCATTATGATTCGATTTATCATGAACATTTAAGTTATTTTTCATTAAAATCTCTATCCGCTTTGCTGGGAAGTTTCTTGTTGTATCCTTTTCATGTTGAAGAGAGTCCTATAAGCGGCGGTTCATTTGTTTTGTTTTTCTCTTTGAATTCAAATAGAAAACAAACAGCTTTACTTAAAGAAAAATATTTGTTGGAAGAAAAAAATATGATAAATGATATAAACTCCTGGATTAATTTTGCGACATCATGTATGAAGCACAGCGCATTATCAAAGGAACTTATTAAACCATATTTATCAAAGACCATTATCGGTTATGGTGCTTCTGCGCGTAGTTCAACATATCTTAATTATTGTCAATTTGATCATTCAGTTGTTAAGGCAATTATTGATAAAAACAGGTTAAAACAGGGATATTATACCCCAGGCACTTCAATTCCAATCATCTCATTGCAGCAGGGATTAGCGTATAAGCCTGATATGCTTTTTGTTTTAGGATGGAATTTTAAAGACGAAATACTGAACGAATGCAGTAACGCGGGATTTAAAGGACCATTTTTGATCCCATTCCCGCAAAAACCATATATGATGCAGAAAGTAAATTAAATGAAGTTTACCGAGCAAAAAATACCCGGCGTATGGATTATAGAACAGGAAGAATATAGTGATGAGCGCGGTATTTTTCTGCGTCATTTCTGTCAACATGAATATGCTGAGCATGGATTGAACAAGAATATTAGGCAGACCAATATTTCGAAAAACTTCAAAAAATATACATTGCGTGGATTTCATTATCAATCAAAACCATTTCAAGAAGCAAAAACAATCACCTGTATGCAAGGGCACGTGTACCTGGTTGTTGTAGACCTGAGGCCAGAGTCCAAAACGTTATATAGCTGGATTTCGTTTGAGTTACGTCAGGAAAAATCAGATAGTTTGTATATCTCTGCGGGATGCGCAGTAGCTTTTTTAAGTTTGGCAGATAATTCCATGATTCTGTATTATATGGCTGAGTTTTTTAGTGCAAACTCATACAAGGGGTTCAGATATAATGATCCTTTTTTAATATTACCTGGCCTGATGAACCTCGGATTATATCTAGACGCGATAGAAATTACCCTGATTTTATTCCCGAAGGGAATAAAACATGAAGATATTACTTACTGGGGCAACCGGATTTGTAGGACGGCATATTTTTAATAAGGTCAATACCGGAGAACATAAGATTATGGTCATTGTGCAGGAATTAGATTGTTCGTTTAATTCCTCTCCAAAACCAATAATAGTCAATGGTGACTTACACGGCATTAAAAAAATTAAACCATTTATTAAAGAATTCTCTCCGGATGTATGTATACATTGTGCATGGCAGGGTATTCCTGATTATTCAAGCCCGGTATCAAAATCTAATTTAGAAAATTCGATACGCTTGTTTGATTTTGTAGTTAAGGAAGCTCAATGTAAAAAAATTATTGTTACCGGCAGTTGTTTTGAGTACGGGGATGTGCAAGGTTTGTGCGCTGAATCACAGCAAACAAATGTTACCTCGTTTTTTAGTTGGGCAAAGAGTTCTTTGTACCATTATGCATCATTATTATGTCATCAAGAGAAGGCCTCATTAATTTGGTTTAGGATATTTTATGTGTATGGTCCACATCAGAGAGAAGGTTCATTAATTCCCATGCTTGTTGATTGTTTCAAAAATAACAAACTCTTGGCTGTTAAAAACCTGTTTAATGCTAATGATTTTGTATATATTGAAGATATTGCGGAAGCTTTTAAAAAAGCAGTTGTGAAAAATATCGCGTCCGGTATTTATAATTTAGGAAGCGGAAAATCAACTCCGGTTTTCATGATATGTAGAATTATAGAAAAGAAATTATTGAAAGGAACCGCACAGACTGCCAAATTGGTAGCGCAATCTACAAAAACAGGCACGAATGATTTTTATGCGGATACCGCAAAAACAAAACGCGAACTTGCCTGGACAGCTTCCACTAGTTTGGAAGCTGGAATAGAAAAATACATTGAATCACTAAAAGGTTAATATTATGATTATATCTCGAACACCATTTCGTATAAGTTTCGTGGGGGGCGGTACTGACCTGGAAGATTTTTATGCGATTGAAGATGGTAAAGTATTAAGCACATCGATTGATAAGTTTGTATATGTTGCCGTTAAACGTCAAATTGATATTGTTGATCACAAATACCGTATTACCTGGAGTAAAGCGGAATTTAAGGACCGAATTGATGATATTGAGCATCCCATTGTTCGGGAAGCATTAAAGATTATGGAAGTCGATTATCCGTTAGAAGTAACGACCTTTGCTGACATTCCGGCTAATACCGGCTTGGGTTCATCCAGTGCCTTTGCGGTTGGTTTATTGCATGCATTATTTGCATTGCAGGGACGCATGGTTACCAAAAGCACATTGGCTTCTATGGCTGCTCATATTGAAATCGATATACTCAAACGCCATATCGGTAAACAAGATCATTATGCGGTTACCTATGGTAATATGAATGTGTTAACATTCCATAAAAGTGGTACGGTGTCCATTGATCCGGTCCTCAGCCATCCTGATTTTAAGCAAAAGATACAAAATAATCTGATGCTTTTTTATTCCGGATTTAAAAGAGATGCCAGTGAAGTATTAGAAAAACAAAAGAAAAAGATTAAAGAAAAATTTAAAGTTCTTCAGGGAATGAAAGATCTGGTTGATCCCTTGAACCGAATGATCTCGTCCGGGACAGATGAAAATCAATTCGGTACCATACTCCACAAAGGCTGGGAAATGAAGCGAAGCTTAACAGCGGAAATATCTTCGCGTGAGATAGACAATTACTATCAGAAAGCATTAGATGCGGGAGCTATTGGAGGAAAAATACTCGGTGCCGGCGGTGGAGGATTTCTGTTGTTTTATGCAGAACAAAAATATCACGAGCCTGTCACGAGTGCGTTGTCAAATCTTTATAGAGTTAAATTTAAATTTGATGATGCCGGGACAAGGATAACGTATTATGACCAAGGAATCTAGCAATATAAACGGCAAGAAAATTCTTATAACCGGAGGATTGGGATATATCGGAAGTGTCTTAAGCTCATATCTCAAAGCTGCCGGGTTCAGCTGTACGGTTTATGATACAGGTTTTTTTAAGGATTGTTTGTTTTATCCGGCTTCGGATCCGCAGGTTATAATGAATGATATGCGCAGATTCACCGAAGAGCAACTAAACGGCATTTATGCGGTCATTCATCTGGCGGCAATATCTAATGATCCGTTCGGTAATTTAAACAGTGAACAGATATACGGTCCGACGAGAGCTTATGCAAAGCACATCGCTTTATTATGCAAGAAAAGAAAAATTAAATTTATATTTGCTTCAAGTTGTTCAGTTTATGGAAAAGGGGCAGATGGCCTGATGGATGAAGAGTCTCAAGTGGATCCTCAAACCGCGTATTCGCTTAATAAATTACAGATTGAAAATGATTTAAAGGAAATAAGCGGTAACGGATTTCAGCCGATTATGCTGCGTCTGGCCACTGTCTTTGGCATCTCTCCACGAATGCGCTTTGATATTGTATTGAATATGCTTACCGGGATGGCTTTTACAACAGGCAAATTAATTATTAATTCAGATGGCAAGGCATGGCGTCCATTGGTTCATCTTAAGGATGTATGTAAAGCATTTACCTGCGCTGTTGTACATACCGCTGACCGGGATGCACCGCTCGTGCTTAATGTAGGGGATACCTCACATAATTATCAGATTATACATATGATTAGTTTAATCAAAAAAATCCATCCGGCTTGTGAAGTCATGTTCTTGAATAACAATAAAAAAATCGACCAATCAACTCTTGAAATCGTAAAGGATCGGAAAATCCAGGATGGGGTGGATACAAGGACGTATAAGGTTTCATTTGAAAAGATTAAACAGGTGTTTAAGGATTTCCGCTGTGATTGGAGTATTGAAGCTGGAATTAAGGATCTATTCAATCAGTACCGAAGGATCAAATTATCTGAGCAGCAATTTAAGAGTATAAATTTTTATCGGCTTCAAAAAATTGAATATTTACATGTGCATAAACTACTTAATGATGACCTTTACTGGACAGGAAAGACACGGGAAGTTTATTAATACACGGATTTCGGACATTATGGTATTTAACAAATTTAACAATATGTGGTAGTATATCATTATATATCAAATATTTTATGAAAGCAGGCTGAGATAAATGAATTTCAGATTGCAATGGAACATTAAAGAAACCTTGTATAAACAAAAAGTAATTTTAATCGGTACAGGAAAAGTATACAGGGCTGTTTATGATTTTCTTGCTCGGAAAAAATCAATCAAATTGTATGGTAATCAAGGCAATGAAATTCCATTTAAGCGTATACATGCAATTAACCCTGATTTATTAATTTGTGCTTGTTTCCCAAAACTTTTACCTAAAGAGATTTATAATAAATATCGATGTGTAAATTTTCATTTAGGTTATTTGCCTTATAATAGAGGGGCTAATCCTAATGTCTGGAGTATTATAGAAAAAACCCCCCCAGGAGTAACCATACATAATATTGATGGTGGAATTGATACCGGAAAGTATCTAGTAAGGAAAAAAGTAAAAACAGGCATTGAAGATACTGCTTTTATATTGCATCGTAAACTTTTAGATTCAATTATATCTTTGTTTAAGGATAATTGGGAAAATATAAAAAATAATAGAATTCGTGCAAAGAAATACCAGGAAAAATGTACTTTTCATTTACGGAAAGATTTTAAAAAACTCTCTCAAATAGATGGTAATAAAAAAGTAAAAGTACAAGATTTAATTGATCTTTTAAGGGCAAAGAGTTTTACCGGACATCCGGGGTTACATGTTGTAATTGGGAAAAATATCTATGATGTAACGATAAATATAAAAAAAGTTAATCAAAAGAATAAATGAGATAGATAAATATAAACAGAGAAGAATTCAGATAAAAACATTGTTCAATCTGTTTTTGCCAGTCTGAACAAGCACAAGATTTGTACGTACGCTGATACTAACATATATGAAGCGAAAAAAAATTATATGCAATTAAAACATACAATTATCCCTTCGATCGGCCCTTCTATTACGAATAAAGAAATACAGCTTGTTTTGGAAGCTATCGAGACCGGGTGGTATGAGCAGATGAATAAGTATATCCATCAATTTGCTCAAGAGTTTTCAGCATTTGCGGGGAAAAAATACTGCCTTCCCGTATCTCACGGAACTGCTGCAGTGCATTTGGCTTTTTTAGGACTTAATATCGGCAGAGGAGACGAGGTTATAGTCCCTGATATCACCTGGGTTGCTTCTGCTGCACCGCTTAATTATGTCGGCGCTAAAATTGTTTTTGCTGATATTGATCAAAAAAACTGGTGTATATCCCCGCAGGCTTTCGAACGATCTATAACCAATAAAACCAAGGCTGTAGTTGTGGTTGATCTTTTTGGTAATATGCCGGATATGCAGGAAATCAAACGGATAGCTCAGAAACACCGTATTCTTATTATTGAAGATGCTGCCGAAGCCATTGGGGCCCAATATCATAATCAGCCCGCAGGAAGTTTTGGAAAAATTGGTGTATATAGTTTCAATGCGACTAAACTTACCATTGCCGGACAGGGAGGTATGGTTGTTACCGATGATAAGAAGGTTTTTGAAAAGATGAAAATGTTTGCACATCATGGTATATTAAAAAAGCCCAATGCACGATACTATTGGTCTCATCATATCGGATTTAATTATAACTGGACAAATATTCAAGCAGCACTTGCTCTTGCACAATTGAGGCGATTAGATGAGCTCCTTAGCAAACGGAGACAAATCTTTACCTGGTATGCCGAACGGTTAGCTGATATCGACGGTATTCAGTTAAACAATGAATCCAGGAATGTAAAAAATAGTTATTGGATTACGGTAGCTCTGATAAACAAAAAATATAAATTAAAAAAAGAAGTGATTCAAGCTGAGTGTAAGAAATATAATATTGATGTACGCCCATTTTTTTATCCATTGAGCTCAATGCCGGCATTTGCACCGTATTGCCGCAACAAAAACATGAGGAAAATTAATCCGGTTAGCTATGAAATATCTCCTTATGGGATTTGTCTTCCATCAGGAGCAACATTGTCAGAAAAGGATGTTGATTATGTCTGCATGGTTCTGAGGAACATATTACTTAAAAGAAGGAGTTAGATGTGAAAATTATCATTGATGTTGATAAAAATAAAATCAGTTTTAACAAGAAAAAGGTGCCGTTATATTCAGCAGAGGGATTTGATATTATATCTAAGCTTTATTTAAAAGTTGGATGGGATCAAAAATATGTATATTCTTTTTCATGGTTAGGAAGGCCGATTATTCAACTGCCTGACGATATCCTGAGAATCCAGGAAGTTATTTATACCCTAAAACCCGATGTTATTATTGAAACCGGAATCGCACATGGAGGTTCACTGATTTTATATGCTTCGCTCTGCAAAGCAATGGGAAAAGGCAGAATTATCGGCATTGATATAGAAATACGGCCTCATAATCGCAGTGCAATTGAAAAACATGAATTATTTCCGTATATTACTCTTTTTGAGGGTAATGCAGTCGATCCGGTTAATGTGCGAAAAATTAAAGACTTATTGAAACCTCATGAAACGGTTTTGATTATTCTTGATTCGTGCCATACGTATGCACATGTATCAAAAGAATTAGAATTGTATAGTACACTGGTTACCCCAGGTTCATATATGGTGGTGACTGATGGGTCACAAGAATATCTTAATGATTCACCGCGTGCACAGCGAGAATATTCTTCATGCAATCAATGGCCGACAGATAATCCACGCCGTGCCGCCTTAGATTTTGTGAAAAAAAATAATCATTTTGAAATTGTAGAGCCTGCGTTTCCATTTAATGAAGGGTTTATTAATTTTAGAGTCACGCATTGGCCATCAGCGTTTGTGAAGAGAAAAATATAAGAAATATGATTTCAGATAAACTGACTGTTATTATCCCAACATATAACCGGTATGAAAAATTACTGCGTTTGTTGACCTATGTTGATTCAATTAAGAGTTCATGCCTGTTTGTTATTCTTGATTCAAGCGATAACAGAGAACCGGTCAAAACAAAGTTGTTCCGGGATTTAATCTCAAAAAATAATGTTTCTCATGTTGTGTATGATCCTTCAATAAATCCAATGCGAAAAATTGCTGATGGATTAAAAAATATTAAGACACCGTATGCCGTCTTGTGGGCAGATGATGATCTAATGATTCCAGGTGCATTTGAGGAAGCAGTTTTTTTTCTTGAAACTCACCGTGCGTACAGCATGGTTAATGGGATAAGCATATTATTCTCCGTTACACCGGGTGAATCTGATACCCCGATAATAACCATTGGTCCATATCTTCAGCGCGGAATATCAGATGATCTGCCTTCCCAAAGACTGCGTAATCACCTGGATTCTTACTCGACAACATTTTATTCAGTTCATAGAACGAAAAATCTTAAAAAAAATATTGAATTATGCAATGACACCGATTTTGTATATCATTTTGGGGAGCTTACTTCAAGTTGTCTTGCTGTTATACAAGGAAAATTACATACAATGCAACGTTTATATATGATTAGAGAAGCGCATCAAAACATAAATTCATGGAGAGATAAAAAAATAAATGATTTTTTTGATTTAGTTGTCGGATCCAATTTTAGTAAAAACTATGAATATTTCAGAGAATATGTGGCGCGTGAATTAGTTTCCTATGAACATATCTCTGTTGAAAAAGCACGTGATATAGCCAAACAAGCGTTCTGGTCATATTTGGGCACCGGCATGGTGAAGAAATATAACAGCACGTATGTAAGACCCAAAAGAAACAGCAGAATTAAAAACCGGCTAAAGCAGTTTCCTTTCCTGTGGCGTAATAGTAAGAACATATGGGAGTTTGTAAAAATCATACGGACAAATTTGTTTCCTTCAACAGTATTATCATTAAACTCTCTTCTTCAATCTAGATCTAAATATCATACGGATTTTATACCTGCGTATAACATAATAAATAAATTTTCAACCAGGAGGTTAGATATATGAGAAAAGTTCTGATTACCGGGGCAGGGGGATTTATCGGATCTCATTTGGTTGAATTGTGTGTTAAGAAAGGATATTCAGTTAGGGCAATGATTCACTATAATTCAATAAATCATTGGGGATGGTTAGAGAATTTGCCTTGTAAAAAATCTATTGAGATTATTTCAGGGGATATTCGGGATTTTGATTCGGTATATGATGCGGTAAAAGGATGTGATACAATTTTTCATCTTGCTGCGTTGATTGGTATTCCCTATTCATATGTATCTCCCTTAGCATATATACGCACAAACATCGAAGGAACATATAATGTATTGCAATCATCAAAACAACTTAATATTAAAAATATTTTAATTACTTCAACAAGTGAAACCTACGGGTCGGCGCAATATGTGCCTATCGATGAGCATCATCCGATGGTCGGACAATCACCCTATTCTGCAACAAAAATAAGTGCTGATCAAATTGCACTGAGTTTTTATAAATCTTTTAATCTGCCGGTCAAAATTGTGCGTCCATTTAATACGTATGGACCGCGGCAATCTGCCCGTGCTATGATCCCCACAATTATCTCTCAGATTTTACAGGGTAATAAGAGCATAAAACTTGGGAATCTTGATCCAACACGCGATTTAACATATGTAAAAGATACGGTAAATGGTTTTTATGAAATTGCTAAACTCAAAACACATTTTGGGGAGGCGATCAATATTGGCATGAATAAAGAAATTTCAGTACGTCAGCTGGTTGATCTCATTGCAGATTTAATGCGTGTAAAAATACGCATACAAAAGGATTTTGCAAGAATACGGCCTCGCAACAGCGAGGTTGAACGATTAAACTGTGATAATTCAAAGATTCGCACATATACCGATTGGCACGCGACATATGATCTCACCAGCGGCCTCAAAGAGACCATAAGCTGGATGCGGAAAAATTATAAAAAATATAAAGCAGAATCGTATAATATTTAATACTGGGGACATGGTTTTAGATGCTTATGGATACTATTAGAGTAGGTATAATTGGTGCTGGGTATATAGCACAGCATCATCTGGAAGCTATCAAAAGCATTGGGTCAATAGAGGTAGTTGGAATTACATCTCGAACCAGAAAAAAAGCAGAGCAACTTGCTGAGCAATTTAATATACTTCATTGTTCGGATAATGTCGGTGAATTAATTGCTCAAACTAAACTGGATGCATTGATGGTATTAGTTTCGGTTGACCAGATGTATTCGGTCGTTTCATCCCTCCTCTCCCTTGGCCTTCCGTTATTTATTGAAAAACCAGCCGGACTTAATAAAAAAGAAAATGATGACCTGGTCACATTAGCGCAGACACATAATATTCAAACGATGGTTGGTTTAAATAGAAGATATTATTCTATTTTTCATAAAGGTATCGATCTCATTCGTAAACATGGTAAACTATTTGGCATACAAGTTGAAGGGCATGAACGGATGTGGCAAAAACATCAACCGCCAAAAGTTATTTCTGATCTAATTTTATCAAATTGGATTTTTGCAAACAGTGTTCACACGATCGATCTATTACGGTTTTTTGGGGGAGAAGTAAAAAAAGTCTGTTCAATATCGCGGAGTCATATTGAGCAAAATGGCGATCAATTTGCTGCAACTATAGAATTTGAATCAGGTGTTATCGGTCAGTATATCTCATACTGGTATTCTCCCGGTGGTTGGAAGGTTACGCTGTTTGGAGATGGAGTGACGGTGGAATTTAATCCGCTTGAAAAGGGGGTGTGGATTGATCGAAATTGTAAGCGGCATGAAATACTTCCTGATGATGAGGATGTACGGTTTAAGCCGGGGTTTTATAAGCAGATTGAAGCTTTCGGAAAAATGATTAAGGATAATAAAAAAACCTGGCCTCTTCAGAATTTGGCTGATTCAAATAAAACTATGCAGCTTATTGATTGGATAAAATCAGGTGTTTGTAATAATGAGGTAATGAGGATTTGCAATGGCGATTGATAAAGTTATCATAATTGGATTAGGCCAGATCGGGAAACGGCATCTACAGGCAATCTCTCATATGAACAATCTGGATATGATTGTGTGCGGGGATATTGATAATAATGCGATGAGCAGTATGTTACCTTTTGCAAAAAAGAACAATTTAAACATCAATATATTAAAATATGAATATACCATTGAGAATATGGTTAAGCATATAGATTCAAGAGCTGTTGTTATCAGCGCCATGACGGCGAAGGGAAGAGGGGCATTATTAGCTGAAATTATTACACATAAACCTTGTGCCATAATATCTGAGAAACCGCTCTCTCAGAACACAGATGAGTATAAAAGAGTAATGTCTTTATCTTCGCAGTATAATGTGCCGGTATATGTAAATTTTACACGTCACATGTATCCGTATTATAAACAGATATACAGCGCTCTGAAAAATTCAAAAAACATATCCCTGTCTGCTTTTTTCCCAGGCGGCATTGCCTGTATAGGAATTCATATGCTCGAACTTGCTTTTTGGTTGTTGAATGAAAATAAGTATAAATTAATATATTCAAAAAAGAATGAAGTCTATGAAACAAAAAGAAAAGGCTTCTATGATTTTTCGGGTGAATTAGCGGTAGATATTAATGGCAGTATGTGTTTTTTTAGATCCGACAGGGATTTTAAACCGGCAATCATAAATATTGTTGATGAACATCAACATATGGCTATATATGAAGCTATCGGCAAAATGTCCGTATTTAATTATGATGCATCTGATCTGAAAACGGAACATATTACAAACCTTTATACCAGTCAATTGACTGATAATGTTATTGATGATATTCATCAAAACATATGTCCGCAGCTGCCGGATATATTTCAGTCATATGCGGCTCATGCAGCCTTATTTGAACTTATAGACAAACATAACATGACGGGACTTAATATAACATAACAAAATGAACAGATACAACATTCCATTGTCAGTGCCTGAAATTAAAAGTAATGAGTGGAAATATGTGAAAGATTGCCTTGACCAAGGATGGGTCTCTTCAGCAGGAGAATATGTTGATCGTTTTGAGAAAACATTGGCCGGCTATGTCGGATCTAAGCATGCGGTTGCTACAGTTAACGGGACCTCCGCGCTGCATGTGAGCCTTGTGGCATGCGGTATTATCCCGGATGACGAGGTCATTGTCCCTGCATTAACCTTTATAGCTCCGGCAAATGTGGTCTCATATTGCAATGCTCATCCTGTTCTGATGGATTGTGATGAGCAGACTCTGTGTATGGATGTTCACAAAGTAGTTACATTTTTGAGTAATGAGTGTATTCAGCGCACAGATGGGAATACCTATAATAAAGCGACCAATAGGAAGATCAAAGCCATTATTCCTGTTCATGTATTTGGACATCCTACAGACATGGATGAGCTTGTCAACATCTGCAGTAAAAAAAATATTGATATTATTGAAGATGCTACTGAAAGCCTCGGTTCTGTTTATAAAGATATAAAAACCGGTTCTATCGGCAGAATAGGATGTTTTTCATTTAATGGAAATAAAATTATTACTACCGGCGGCGGCGGGATGGCAGTTACTAATGATTCTCGGCTCGCTTCGAGATTAAAACACCTGACCATACAGGCAAATAAAGACCCGTTAGAGTATGACCATGATGAGGTGGGCTATAATTACCGCCTCTCCAATATACAGGCAGCTATGGGCATTGCGCAAATGGAAAAAATTGATGAGTTTATAGCAATAAAAAGAAAACATGCGAGGTTGTATAAAGAATTGCTTTCGGGTTCTAAATCTTATACGCTGTTCTGGGAGATGCCATGGGCGCGGAGTAACTTTTGGTTTTATACAATCCGAGTAGCACCGGAAACGAAAAAGCCGTTAATGAATTTTCTGTTATCAAAAGGCATTCAAGTGCGGTCTATCTGGAAATTGATGCAGAATCTGCCCATGTATCAGAATTGCCAGTCATATAAAATTGAGGTGGCCGATAAGATTTATAATTCATGCTTCAATATACCGTGCAGTGTAAATTTAACTGATGATGAAATCAAGTTTATAGCTGAGAGTATAGCAGAATATTTTTAGACATCATGAGTAAAAAACGTTAAGGAGGAGCTATTGTTAAAAGCATTGTTTATCGGCACCCGGTTTGAGGCTTGTAAAGCATTTTATGATATCATGCACAATTATGGTTATCAAGCCTCAATAATTACTTTTAAAAAATCACTCATCGATAAAAAACGTTCTCAATTTAACGATTCTGTATCGATGCAGGTGTTGCCATATAAAAAAGAATCAACCCTTAATGTTATCTACAATCTTCTCAAGTTCGGCGGGTATAAGCTGCTGCTCTCTGCCGGATTTCCATATATATTGCCCAAAAAATATTTCTCGATTAATACCCTTTTCATTAATTCACATCCTCATTTACTGCCAAGATATAAAGGTTTTAAAGTTATTGGGGAAAGCTATAAATCGGGAGAAACAAACTATGGCGTAACAACTCATTATATGAGTGAAGAGGTAGACTCGGGAGAAATAATACATACGAGCAGAATATATTTTATTCCGAGCGATGCACATAATCTGGAAAATCTTTATCAGGCATTGTTTTCATTTATTGAACCGGCTGCAATCTTAGAAACGATCTCAATTTTAAAGGATAAAGGCGAACTATAACAGACAACAGAGAAAGGCTTATGCCTATGCGCACTATATTGGTTATTACGGGTACCAGGGCAGAATACGGACTGCTTTATCCGCTTATGAAAGAGATTCAAAGAGAGAAGAGTTTAAGCCTGCAGATTATGGTAACCGGCATGCATCTCTCTCGAGAGTTTGGATTTACGTATAAAGATATTAAACATGATGGATTTGTGATCGATAAGAAAATTAACCTGCGTTTGGCATCCGATAAGCCTGAGGGTATTTCACGATCAATGGGATATGGGCTTATGAAGTTTTCAAAGGCTTATAAGCTTCTGTGTCCCGATATCATTGTTGTTTTAGGGGATAGGTTTGAAATTTTTTCAGCGGTTGCGGCTGCCATGATATCTCGGATTCCTGTTGCCCATATAGGGGGAGGTGACAGCTCGGAAGGTTCAATAGATGAAGCAATACGTTCGTCTATTACCAAGATGTCTCACCTGCATTTTACGATTACCAAAGATCACCGCAATCGGGTTATTCAGCTTGGTGAGGATCCGAAGCGAGTCTTCGCTGTTGGGGCTCTCAGCATTGATAATATAAAGAATAGAAAACGTATGGATGTGTATGCTTTTCAAAAAAAACTTAAATTTAAGCTCGGCACAAAGAACATCCTGGTTACATTTCATCCGTGTACATTGGAACAGGCAACTTCAAAAAAACAGTTTAACAATCTGCTTGAGGCAATTGACGAATTAGATGAGACGCATATCATATTTACTAAACCTAATGCAGACGCTGACGGACGGATTATTATCAAAATGATCGATTCATATGTTGCGGAAAACAAACATAAGGCTGTTTCTCTGTCATCAATGGGAATGAGTTTTTATCTGTCAGCCTTGCAGTTTGTTGACGGCGTTGTCGGTAATTCATCAAGCGGCATTTTAGAGGCACCAAGTTTTCATATCGGTACGATCAATATCGGGGACCGGCAAAGAGGACGGTTAAAAGCCTGCAGTATAATCGACTGCAGCCCAACGGCAGATTCAATCAGAAAAGCCCTGCGAAAAATGTATTCAAAAGAATTTCAGAATGTAATAAAAAATACGGTTAATCCTTTCGGAGAAGGAGGAGCATCGATAAAAATAAAGCAGATTTTAAAAAACTATGATTTAAAAGAGATTCTTAAAAAACAGTTCTATAGCATTGAATTTAAAAACAAAGAGTTGCAGGGCGGGAAAATAATAAGCTCATGAAAGACGTGGAATGTCTAATATATTGATATTACAGAACTGGAACGACCATCTGGAATTGTTTAAGTTTGAACAGAAGGATATTTATTTTACCGAGGAGTATGTAAAGCTTTATGAGAATGGAAATAATAAAGCTGAATGTTTTATCTTTGCTGAAGAAAATAATGTTTTCCTGTTCCCGTATCTAAAGACTCAAATACCGGGAAGCCAGGGAAATCAATATGATATTGAATCAGCCTATGGTTACGGAGGCCCGCTTGTTAATTCAAGTGATGACCAGTTTTGTTCCCGGGCATGGCACAAATTTTATGATTATTGCAGTCAGAATATGATTGTCTGCGGATTTGTCCGCTTTCATCCTTTATTGAAGAATCATGTGTCTTTTCAAGATGACGAATTTAAATTAAATAGTATACATGTTAGAAAAACCGTTGCGTTAAATCTTGAATTGCCGAGTGAAACAATATGGAATATGGAGATACATTCAAAACACCGAAATACGATTCGCTTGGCGGAGAAAAATGGATTGAGATTTGTATCGGATGATACACTTGAAAACATTGATGAATTTATTATTATGTATAATAAAATGATAAAAGCGATATGCGTTGATGATCTTTATTTTTTTGAAAGCTCATATTACCAGAGCATAAAGGATAATTTGCGAAATAAATGTTTTTTAGGATTAATATATCTCAACAATACAATTGTATCCGCGGCGATTTTCTTCTATTACGGGATCTACGGACACTATCATCTGGCGGGAAGTTTGGAGGAGTACCAGCGGTACGGTTCGAATAATTTATTATTATATCGTTCAGCACTGTATTTAAAAAGTAAAGGAATAAAAATGTTTCATTTAGGCGGAGGAACTTCCAATGATGAGTCAGATAGTCTGTATAAGTTCAAAAAGCGGTTTTCCAAGACCTTATATGATTTTTATATTGGCACGATGGTTTTTAATAAAAGAATATATGATGAAATATGCGGAGCATGGGAAAAAAAATATCCTGAAAAGATCGATAGATATGGCAGTATGTTTTTAAAATATAGATATTGATTATTTGGAGAAACTTGTTGTGGGCAACGTATATATTATAGCTGAAGCCGGTGTTAATCATAATGGAAAAGTGACACATGCGTTAAAACTATGCCACGAGGCGCTTAAAGCCGGTGCTGATGCGGTGAAGTTTCAAACGTTTAAAACAGAGAAAGTCCTTACCAGGTATGTGAAATTGGCTGCCTATCAGAAAAAGAATATCGGCATAGATCAATCACAATTCGATATGATTAAAAAATTGGAATTATCATATAAGGATTTTAAGGAAATAAAAGTATTTTGTGATAAAATCGGCATTGATTTTTTATCGACCCCGGCCGAAGAAGAAAGCCTTGAATTTCTTATTTCTTTAGGGTTAGAAACCATAAAAATAGGATCCGGGGAAATTAATAATCTACCTTACCTCCGTAAAGTTGGCCAAAAACATAAAGATATAATATTGTCAACGGGAATGGCTACTCTTGCTGAGGTTAAAACTGCTTTTGAAACGTTATCTAAAGCTGGATCGCGTTCGGTTGCCCTTCTTCACTGCACTACAAATTATCCCTGCTTAATGAATGAGGTTAATTTAAGGGCAATGGGAGTTTTGAAAGATACATTTAAGACCAAAGTCGGTTATTCGGACCATACGCTCGGTATAGAAGTTTCCATAGCCGCGGTTGCTATGGGGGCTGAAATAATTGAGAAACATTTTACGCTGGACAAACATATGATAGGGCCGGATCACAAAGCAAGCTTGGATCCTCAAGCATTACAAAGCATGATCACGGCTATTCGGCATATTGAAAAGGCCTTGGGTGATGGCATCAAAAAGCCGCAAGCAAGTGAAATTGAAATTATGAAAGTAGTAAAAAAATCAATTGTGGCATCCAAGAGGATTTCCAAAGGGGATGTTTTAACCGAAAAAAATATTACCGTTAAAAGAGCCGTAAATGGCATTAGTTCTGCGGAATGGGATAATGTGATAGGAAGAAAAGCAGTCAAAAATTATGACAAGGATGAATGCATAGAGTTCTAAATTTAAAAAGGGATATTGGAACACATGAAGATAATCGGCGGCGACGCATCACTGAAAGATGATTCAATCTATACATATATAACTGATTCAGGGAGGTCTTCGCTGCGTCTTATACTTACAAGTCGGCTTAAGGGTAAGAAATTTCTTATCCCTGATTATCTGTGTAGATCTGTTCTGGATGTTTTTAATGAAAATGGTGTTTCATATGATTTCTACCGAGTGAGATCAGATTTGACGATAAATAAGCAGGAAATAAAAAATAAAAAATATGATGTTCTCTACCTCATTAATTACTTCGGAAACAAAAGAAACATTGCCGCAATGACACTCCGGAAGGGAATAATTATTCTTGAAGACAATGTTTTTCTGCCGATATTTAACAAACCAGCTCAAGTTACAAACTGGATAGGATTTAATAGTTTCAGAAAGATATCCTCGGTTCCTGAAGGGAGTGTAGTTAAGTCTACCATAAAATTAAATGAGCGCTTGATCAGCAAGGAAGAATCCTTATTTGCACGGCTTAAATATGACGGAATGCATACAAAATATGCATATATGCAGCATAAGAAATATTCTGAGAATAAATATTTGAGATTATTTGCACGAGCTGAGAAACTCATTGATCGACAACGAAGCATATATTCAATCTCCTCCAGAGGATGTGTGCATCTTTTTGAATTTAATCGTACACTGGAAACTGAATATTTAATAAGGCAGAAGAATTATGAAACACTGGACAGGTATTTAAAAAGATATTCAATACCGATACGATCAGTCTATTATTCTTTTTATGTTTTTTGTTGTGACCGAAGAGATGCGCTCAGAGAATATCTGAAGTCAAAGAAGATTTATTTGCCGTTACACTGGCCCAATCCAGGAGATATTAATAACAGTTTATATCAAAAGGTTATGTCAATACCGGTTGACTCACGTTATGATAACAAAGATATGAGAGCTGTTGCAGGATTAATTAAACAATTTTTGCGGGCCTAAAAATGAAGCAGAAGGTGGAGATAACATGGAAAATAATGTTGCACAATATTTAATCGGCAAAGATATGACGATTAAGGATGCCATGAAGCAGATGAGCAAGAACGGGGAAAAAGTATTATTTGTGATAGAAAATGACAATAGGTTATATGGTTCTTTGAGTGACGGTGATATCCGCAAATGGATACTGCAGGGAAAAAGAATTACGGCACTGACGCAGTCTGTATGCAATACACAGCCAAAAGTAGTCTCTGGGAAATTTACCGTGGAACATGTAAAACGTCTTATGCTTGGGCTGGCGATAGAATGTGTGCCGGTTGTTGATAATGCTAATAAAGTGCTTCGCATATTAACCTGGAATAATATTTTTGCTGATAAAATTGACAAGAAACGGGCTCCAAACAATATTCAGGTTGTTATTATGGCTGGCGGAATGGGCACCCGCCTTGATCCATTTACACGTATTCTGCCCAAACCCTTAATTCCGGTAGGAGAAAAGCCGATCATAGAGATTATCATGGATAAATTTTATCAGTATGGCGGGCGTGAATTTATAATATCAGTACATCATAAAGCAAAAATGATCCAATCATACTTTGAGGATATGCATGGTAAATACAAGATACGTTATGTGCATGAAAAAAAACCATTGGGAACCGCAGGAAGCCTGCGTCTGTTGGAAAAGACCATTCGAGAGCCTTTCATGGTTACCAACTGTGATATTATTATTGAAAGCGATTTTACCGAAATAACCAAATTTCACCAAGAAAATAATTATGATATAACCCTGGTAGTTTCATGCAGGCACTATGTTATCCCTTACGGAATATGTGAAATCGAGGAGGGAGGTATGTTGAAATCTATCAGTGAAAAGCCGAGTTATGACTTGCTGGTGAATACGGGCATGTATGTCATGAACAAATGTATGTTTGCATTGATTCCCAAAAACAGGGTTTTAAATATTGATGATTTAATCAGGAAAGCAAAAGATAAGGGATATAAAATAGGAGTATTCCCCATTAGTGAAACATCCTGGATAGATATCGGCCAGTGGGATGAATATCAGAAAGCACTCGAAAAGCTGAAAATAAATTTATGAAAATTATTATATTCGGCATAGGATCAATAGGAAGAAGATACGCATATATATTGAGGCATAATTTTACGCGCGATATTATAGCTTTCCGATCAAAGGAACAAGATCACTTTACTTCAAATGTCAGACAAACCGTCCATACGTGGGATCAAGTTAAGAGATGCAGGCCTGAAGTTGCTTTCATTACTAATCCGACTTTTATGCATATTAAAACTGCGCTGAAATGCGCATCATTGAATATGCATCTTTATATTGAGAAGCCTTTATCGCATAATTTAAATGGTGTCGATAAGTTTGCGGAGGTTTGCAGAAGAAAAAAACTGGCTTGCTATACCGCATATGCATTCAGATTTCATCCGGTAATACAGTTGATCCGTAAACTGCTTAAACGTAAAACGATTTATCATGCACGTGTAATATGTTCGTCATATTTGCCTCGTTGGAGGAAAGATGCAAATTATAAAAAATACTATTCGGTATCTTCTAACAAGGGAGGAGGGGTGATCCTCGATTTATCGCACGAATTAGATTATATTAGTTTTCTTTTCGGGCAGATACGCAGTATTAACGGAACATATGGGAGAGCCAGCTCAATTACTATTGACGCTGAAGATTATATGGATGCCTCGATAGTTACCAGCAATAATGTTTATGTTAATCTGCATCTGAATTATTTCAGTTTGTGTGAAGAGAGAAAAATTATTGTTGATTTTAAAAATGGATATATTACGGGTGATTTACGTAAAAATCGTGTTGAATATTGTTATAATAATGTTAAGAAAGTGTTCACTTTTGCCGTAAACAGAAATGACGTATTGAAAAAGCAAATTACTTATTTTCTTGATAACTTAAAAAAACATTCCATGATGAACAATATTACGGAATCCAGACGATTAATACGTAAAATTCAGGAGTTTAAGCATGGCAGATAAAAAAATATTACTCATTATTGCTGCACGTGGAGGATCAAAAGGTGTTGCACATAAAAATATACGGGAACTTTGTGGTATCCCGCTTATAGCTCATACCATTTTGCAGGCAATCCAATGGGGAGGTGCAGATAGGATCATATGCTCTACAGATTCGGATACTATTGCTTCTGTTGCAAAACAGTATGGAGCTGAAGTCCCGTTTAAGCGACCAAATGAACTTTCTCTTGACGAGACAGGGAAAATTGATGTGTTAAAGCATGCAGTACGATCTGTTGAAGAAGGACTGAATGAACGATATCCTGTTATTGTTGACCTGGATGTTACTGCTCCGATCAGAACGACCGCGGACATTGAAGGCGCGGTTAAATTATTTTTAGATAAAAAACCTAAATCTGTTTTTACTGTTACCCCATGCCGAAAAAATCCTTATTTTAACATGGTTGAAATAAACGATAATGGATATGCGGTATTGTGCAAAAAATCAACAAAAAAATTTATTCGCAGGCAGGATACCCCTGCGGTGTATGATATGAATGCTTCAATTTATGTATACGACCGGGAATTCCTTATGAATCCAAAAACTACTATTGCCCTTTCTGATAAAACGTTGACATATTGCATGAGTGAATTATCAGCATTCGATATAGATAATGAATCTGATTTTCAATTTATTGATTTCCTTGTTTCAAAAGGTCTCGTAAAACTGTGAAATTTAGTTAAAAAGGAGTTTTGTTATGTTGCTAGCTGAAATTTTTAGAAAATTTAAATTCTGGCTGACTGCAGATAGATTAGGCCCGGATATGCCGCTGACGCATATAGGGCTCTATTTTCCATCTACTATGAAAACGTTATGTAAAAAGAGATTTAAACATTTTGGAGAAGGGGCTGAATTTAGGCCTGGGGCATATGCCCTGTCATGTTCTAAGATTTCCATTGGTAACAGGGTTGTTATTAGAGCAGGATGTATGCTGGGTGCTGATATGCGTCAAGAAGGCGGAGGGATTACCATAGAAGATGATGTTATGCTTGGGCCCTCGGTCTATTTTTTCTGTAACAATCATAAGTTTACTGATTCAGATGTACCGATTATTGATCAAGGATATGTTGAGTCCCGGCATATTACACTTAAAAAAGGATGCTGGATAGGTGCCAATTCTGTTATCTTGCAGGGAGTTACCATAGGACGAAATGCTGTCGTCGGTGCCTCAAGCGTGGTTACCAAAGATGTTCCCGACAAAGTAGTTGTAGCGGGAAATCCTGCGTGTATAGTAAAAGAACTTTAAGAAAAAGGAGCATTGGAGGATCTGATGGATAATATGTTAAACGGGCAGGTAGTTATAGTAACTGGCGGAGCTGGATTTCTGGGGAAGGAATTTATTAAGACGATCGTGTGCAACGGCGGCATTGGCATTGTTGCGGACATGGATGAGCCTAAAGGCAGGCAAGCTGTTTTATCGTTAAAAAAAGAATTAAATATTCCTCGTTTGGAATATGTCAATGTTGATATAACATCGAAGAAATCTATTGCCAGGATGATCAATTATCTTGATAAAAAATATAATCGAATAGATGCGGTTGTTAATAATGCGTATCCAAGAAATAAAAATTTCGGCCGTAAATTTGAATTAGTTGCATATAAAGATTTTTGTGAAAATGTCAGCATGCATCTGGGAGGATATTTTTTGGTTTCCCAGCAGTTAAGCACTTTTTTTAAAAAACAGGGGATCGGAAATATTATTAATATAAGCTCGATTTATGGAGTAGTGCCCCCTAAATTTGAAATATATGAGAAAACAAAAATGACGGTTGCTGTAGAATATACCGTAATTAAATCTGCGATTATTCATCTAACAAAATATATGGCCAATTATTTTAAAGGATTAAATATCAGGGTTAATTGTATAAGCCCGGGAGGAATATTTAATAAGCAGCCCGCAAAATTCTTAAAGAATTATAGATCTAAATGCTTGTCGAAAGGTATGCTTGATCGAAGTGATTTAAACGGCACCCTTCTTTTTTTATTGTCTGATATGTCAACATTTATGAATGGACAGAATATAATTGTCGATGATGGATTTGTTTTATAATTTAACATGAAAGGGTTGATTATATTATAGTTGGTCTATTAACAGAGGATTATAGAAAAAGTTACTCAAGATCTAGCCTGCATGAAAATTAAATATTATTATTATTTAGAGTTTTCTCATTTAATCAGCATTATACTGTCGTATGTGTTTAAATCGTGTGATGCAATCTACTATTTTGATATATCATTTACGGCAAAATCAACTATTCGATGTTTACGGCTGAATCTGTATGTGAAACATTTTAAATTTAATCTGTATGATCTTATTGATGAGAAGAACTATAATTACTATACACGTTATAAAGAAGATCAATTAGAGATAACAAATCTAATTTTTGAAAAACTTATTAAGGATAATTCATTTACTAAACGAATATGCAGTTTATTTGGATATAAGAAAATTAATCTATTTTTTCAAAAACTTATTTATAATGATTTGTACGTGCCAGTAATATATGTATATAGCATTATCCGGAATAATAATAAAAAATTCAAAGATTATGACGTTACCGTCAATATTCATGTGGAGTATAAATTCTATAACAATGTTATAAAAAAATATTGTAAACAGAAATACGGGATAAATATTAAATCTTCAATTACACTTCGGCAGATATTAAGCTATGCTGGAATTGCATTGCGGTATTGCGCTGAAATAATATTTGAATCGATTTTAGCATGTAATGTAGTTGATAAACATGCATTAAAGGTTCATATGGTTGATTCTATAAAAGAAAAATCTCTTCCCATGATCGGGAGTCTGTATAATTTAAGAGGAACGACATTGAGCCTCTCAAAACGCTGCGATTTCCCCTGGCTGCTAAAATCGACGATTCCTCATGAGCGGGTTATCATATATTTTGACAGAAAAGATGCGCCGCTTACGCAGCAAATGGATGATATATTGAAGAAGAATAACATTAAAAGTATTGCGATGTCTCATAAAGCAACCAGTGCAGACAATGCTGCAATATATACTCCCTCGTTTCTATTCCCTTTCAGGTGTGTATACCTTGCATCATTATTATTTCTACATGTTTGCATGTCACTGTTAAGAGGAAAGGCCAATTGTTTATATTTTTTCCCGCAACTAATTCGATTTATTCGTGAATATTCTCATGCATTTTATTTCTATAAAACATGTAATATAAAAATTAACATTGATTTTGCATATTATGATCCATTTAAGATTGCGCGAGATGCTGCTTTGCAAAAATCAGGAGGCATTAGCATTGGATATCAAGTTCCAGACTGGGCTTGTGCAAATATGTTTATTGCTTCCAGTGCAGATGTTTTATTTTTATTCGGACCACATTATCTTCCGATTTATAGACAAAGTAAATCGTATAATAAGCATTTTTTAATTGCCGGATATATTACTGACTATTCATTTGCGGAAGTCAAAACTAATGCCCGTTCTCTGAGAGATAAACTGAAACGGGCTGGGGCAGAATTTATCATGACATATCTTGATGAAAATTCTTCTGATTCATCAATGAGCCTTATACCCAATAACCGAAGTAAAAAAATTTATCAGCGATTATTGCGATGGGTTATAGATGATCCAACAATGGGTCTTATTTGCTCTCCAAAAAGGCCGAATACATTAATTGAGCGGCTGCCTGATATTAAAGATGATATAGAGCAGGCTGAACAAACAGGAAGGTGTGTATTTATGCGCGGTCTTTACACGACAGAGATGTATCCCGCAGAAGTTTCATTAGCGTCAGATATAACTATATGCTTATTATTTGGAGGAACGACTGCGCTTGAAGCTTTTCTTGCCGGAAGCCGTGCCGTATATTTAGATTTTGAATCATTATATTCATTTCCAGAATATGCGTGGGGAAAAAATACTATTGTTTTTGATAATATTGAGACTTTATGCGAGGCAATAGCTGAATTTAAAAAAGATAGACAATCTTTTGATTACTTGGGAAATCTCAATAATATTCCTAATATTGCAGGCAAAGATCCTTTTCGAGACGGAAGAGCAATTGAACGTATGGGGACATATGTAAACGATTTATTAGAATTGATTTCAGAAGGAAAAACATCTCAGGAAGCTATTGTCTGTGCAAATGAACGGTATGCACATGTCTGGGGTAGTACCAATATTTACAGCACAAGAATGAATTGAGGTTTTTTATTTGATGAAAATAGTTCTCCTGGATTTAATTGAGGAATTTATTATTTTTAAGGAATATCTTAAAACAAATAATAAACAATTGGATGAATTTGCCATTGTTGCCTTAAAACCCCGGCTTCAATCTTATCTTGCACGTCATAATGTGGATTTTGTTAATACACTTAATTATTTTAATAATGATTCACATGCAAAGATTATCTATGAAACCGAAAAAATGATGAATGTGATACGGGAGAAATTTATATTTACTGATCAGCTGGGATTGAGTACAACTTATCGAGAATCATTATGTTACTATGTGCGCTCTCATTTAAGCCATATCATTAAACTGCTTGAAATTCTAAATAATATTTATCAAACCAATAAAGGATGCGAGTTTTATGCATATGTTAAGAGAAATTTAACGAGTGAATGGAAGAATGATGAATCAATATTATTCACTCAGCTTACTAGATATGCTGGCCTGGTTACCGAGCTATTTGCTCAAGGGCATGGATTGCAATTTACTGATATTAACGTGGTTTCTCATTCAGATAAAATGGTACCCAATGGAAGCATTTCATGTAAATATTCAAGCATGAAAATATTTATTATGAAAATAGTTCTCATTTTTTTGCGCAATAAAAAACTAATTTTCGGCCCCTTCCCCGGAAATTTCTTTAAGCGATTTGTTGCGGAAGTTAATAAGAGTGGTAAAAACATGGTTTATGTTGCCTTAAATACAAGGATAAATTTTATTAAGATTATGGGAGCAAATATTATTTCATTGTGTAAATGGCTGATAATGCCCAAGAGTTTTTATTATTTTATACTTGATACTCGATATGTAGATGTTCAAGTTGCACCAAGCC